>JBNLFL010000007.1:0-53753 GCA_050305515.1 Sulfurimonadaceae bacterium | reverse complement strand
TGTGGCTATAGAGAGAGGGAAACGCCTGGCCCCATTCCGAACCCAGAAGCTAAGCCTCCCTTCGCTGATAATACTGCATCTTTCAGGTGTGGAAACGTAGGCCGCCGCATAGCAACTGGATTTTAACCTCTTCTCTTTTATTACTCTAAGAACCACTCCAATATATTTTTTACCTATGATCCTTAACACACTCTATCTACCCTATATTTACCTCTCTTTTACCTGCTTTCATTCTGAGAGTTTTCTAGGCGTCACCATTCTTGTCCTACTTTTTCGCAATCTACAGATCATTTATGATCTTGATTTTATGATTAGATAAATACTATTTCTGGAAAAGTAACTACTCATTGTATGTTACAAATATACACATGCGAGTAAAAATCTGTGATAAAGATGTGATTTTATTGTGACATGCTTTTTTTCAAAAATTTTGATTTTTTTACTCAAAATATCTATATTGATAATTATCACAAATAATTAATATTTCTACACCGTGGATATAGCCCAGATATATTGTTTTATTGCGAATATAATAATGAATTCTTATAAAGCTAGTTTTTTTCTTAAGTTTTCGTTTAAAGTTAGACGCCTATAATGCACTCAGTCGAAATTCAACTTCAGTTGATTTCATCACAAAACAAAGGATATTGATGACACGTTCTATCAAACTTGCTGTAACAGCAGCATTGGCTCTTGGCGCTACTTCTGCATTTGCAACAAACGGTGACCACCTGATTGGGCTTGGTGCCAAAACACGCGGTATGGGTGGCGTTGGTATTGGTATGAGTCATGGTGCTGAATCGGGACTTACCAACCCAGCTTTGATTTCTACAGTTAAAGGTACGGAGATCTCTTTCGGTGGAACACTCTTCATGCCAAAAGTATCTGCAGATATGGGCGCCGGAAGCAGTGATAGCGATGCTGATATGAGCATGATTCCTGAAGTTTCTATTGCATCTAAAGTTAGTGATAACTTTTTCTGGGGTATTGGTATGTGGGGAACTGCCGGTATGGGTGTTGATTACCGCGATGCTACGGGCTATCAGTCCAATATGAATATGGTAACGAATCTGCAGCTGATGCAATTTGGTGTTCCACTTACTTATGCTGCTTCCGGCTTCAGTATCGGTATCGCCCCAATTCTTCAGTACGGTGCGCTTGATATCAACTATTCACCAGATGGTGGAACTACCAATGTTGGTGCAGGTGTTGCACAGGATCTCGCGTTTGGATATAACATTGGTGCATCTTTCACTATGCAAGGTGTGACAATTGGTGCAGTCTACAAATCACCAATTGAGATGGAATATAAAGGCCAGCTTTCCGGTGCTACAGGTCCATTCGTTGCTATGGGAGTATTCCCGGGTACTATGGATGATAAACTTGAGCAACCAGCTGAAATGGGTGTTGGTATCTCCTATGAGATGTCTGGAAACACGATTGCATTTGATTATAAAAAGATTGCATGGTCAAGTGCAAAAGGTTATGAAGATTTCGGATGGGACGATCAGAATGTTATCGCGATCGGTTATCAGTATGCAACAAGTACATTTGCAGTACGCGTCGGTTATAATAAAGCGGATAATCCTATCAGTGATGCAGGCGCTATGACATTGCAAGATGCCGGTATGGCAGCAGGTGGCCAGCCAACACCAAATTACTTTGGGGGCAATGCACTCAATACTTTTAATCTGCTTGGATTCCCGGCTACGGTTGAATCACACATGACTGTCGGTGGTACATACAACTTCTCTGAGCAGGTATCATTGGATTTGGCATACGTATATGCTCCTGAGACATCCACAAAACTTTTGACTATGCCTGATATGACAAATGGTATGGATATGCATACAGAAGTGACACACTCTCAGACAAGCCTCAGTTTCCAGCTGAACTACACGTTTTAACTTGATTTGACTTCCGCTTTTTTGCGGAGTCAAACACTGCATCATTTACATGTAAAGGGTAGAATGGGAAGTAAGTTGACACTACTTCTGATTGTGTTCTTTGGATGAACATAGCAAGTATTCACACTAAGTTGTTATGATAAAATAACCAATTCAAGAATTGGCTTTATCGGATAAATTCAATTTGATCAAAAGGGGAATCATGTTTAAAAAATTTATTAGCGGAATGGCTGCATTAAGTATTGCAGCGACTATGGCAATGGCGGCGGATGGAATTCGCTACAATGTAACGACAGAAGATGTTGAAGACAAATACAATACAATGGTCAACGAAAAACTCGAATCTATCGGATTCGTACTTTCAGATCCGCATGAGCGCATCAATGATGCCTACAAAGAAAAATACGGCGGAACTTCGTTAGACAATCTGGGTTTTTTTTCAATTGCAAATGATGAAGCATTGCGCGAACTCTTAATGAAAGAGCCATCGATTGGTGGTTTTGCACCTTTCAATCTTCATATTTATAAAAAAAGCGATGAAAAAGAGACCTACATCGGACACGTGACTCCAGAGACGATGATGGATATTGTCGGTGTTCAGGATAAAGCAGTTCGTGAAGCTTTTACAGCGCCGTTTAAAGATCTGGATGCCATGGTTCAGGAGGAAATTGGCGGTAAAGTGATTACACTGACTTATGATAAACTCCCTGCAGAACCAATGATGAAATTTGAAGTCGAATTTGAACGCGGTGATGACCTGGATGAATTTATCGACGAATTTCAGGGTGAGTTTGAAGCAGTATTTGAAAAAAATCATTACATTATCGCAGGATATAAAAATTTTAAAGAAACCTATACCGATATGGAAGCAGACTTTGATCGTTACGATGCATACTGGGTTTATTCCCTTTGTCACTTCAAATTTTCAGAAGGTATCTTTAATCAGGGCCGTGCAGATGCCGGTGCATTTGCTCCATGCTCCATGTACATGTATATAGACAAAGACAGCAACAAACTGATGATTGGTATGCCAAAACTTGAAAACTGGGTAGCGGTTGCCGGTATCAAAGATAAGACAAAAGTTGACTCCATTCGCAATCTTGATAAAGAGATTATTGGTATTATGGAAGGTTTGGGAGCTAAATTACTATGAGCAAGCTCTTTTCGATTCTGACGGTCATAACATTTTTTACATTTGCCGGCTGCAGTAGCAAAACACCTGCTGCTGCAGCAAGTAACGCTCCGGAAGAGAAAGTGGTTTCCACCTATTTGATCGGCGCACATATGGATACAAAGGCGGCAAAAACGGCTCTTGAGGGAGCAGGGTTTGAAGTAATTTCTGAATTTGAAGCTTTCAAGCAAGGGACAACACTGGTCTTTACAAATGAGATTCTGAAAAAAAATGCTGCCAAAGAAGGTCGCGGCTATGCTGCGGTAATGCGTTTGCTGGTTGATGATGAACACAACCAGATCAGTATTACGAATCCCATCTATTTCGGAAAAGCATTTTTGCAAGATGATTATGTTCATACTGATGCCGTTGCGGTACTTGATGCACTTAACGGCGCATTCCCCGGTTTGAAAAATTCAGATGATTCCTGGGAATTTGATGGTCTTGCAGATTATCATTTCATGATGGGTATGCCATATTATCAAGATTCTACTATTTTGGCTGAAGGGACTCAGGCTGATCTTGTAGCCCAGGCAGAAAGCTATAAAAAAGGAAAGCTTGTTGCATTCAAACTTCAACTTTCTGAAAACAGCACACTTTTTGGGTATGAGCTTGGCTCTAGAACATCAAAATTTGTAAGTAAAATCGGGACGCAAAATGCTGAGATTCTTCCTTATTGCATTTTGGTTGAGAATGGTAAAGCAAAAGCGCTGAGTGCAAAATATTACATTGCTATCAGCTATCCAAAGCTCACCATGGGTGACTTCATGACTATTGCCACCGTACCCGGTGCTATCGAAAACGATCTCAAAAAAGCTTTTAAATAAATACTACTGACACCGCATCAAGGCGGTGTCCCTCCTTCTATTAATAATCCAAATAATTAGTGGTATACTTTTGAGACCCTCTTTTCAAAGGAGTGCGTATGCCATTATGCACGAAAGATCCCAAAACGGATGAGTGGTACTATCCGGAAAATACCTACATATTAAGCGAAACGGATGAAAAAGGTCTTATCCTCTATGCCAACGATATATTTTGCGAGATCGCTGGGTACACACGTGATGAACTTCTTGGAGAGCCGCATAACATTGTACGTCATCCGGATATGCCGCGTAAAGCATTTGCCGGTTTATGGTCAGACATACAGAGTAAGGGATTTTGGAGTGGTTATGTTAAAAACCGAAGAAAAGACGGAGGTTATTACTGGGTACATTCCATTATACTGAAAAAACAGGAGGAAAATGGGGCAATCCATTATCTCTCCATACGTACCAAGCCAGCCCGAAGTGACGTAGAAGCCAGTGAAAAGCTCTATGCCCAATTGCGGACAGGTGAATAATTTATAGATTGAAGGCAATGTTTTTGAACATTGCGTCAATAATCTCCTGATAATATTTTTTATGAGCATCGCTTCCCATCGCTACCGGAGGTTGTCCCTGATCAGAATACTCACGTATCTTTATGTCGAGCGGAATCTGCCCTAGCAATGGCACATCGTATTTTTTTGCGATTTTTTCTCCGCCGCCGGTTCCGAAAATATTGTAACGTTTCTGGGTATCCGGTGCAATAAAGTAACTCATGTTTTCTACAATGCCAGCAATAGGTACTTTGATGTCTTTAAACATCATCACTGCGCGGCTGACATCATCGGTGGAAATGAGCTGCGGTGTAGTCACGATCACACTTGCAGTAATCGGAAGCTCTTCTGCCATAGTCAATTGAATGTCACCAGTTCCGGGAGGCATGTCGATAACAAGAAAATCGAGTTCTCCCCATGCGACATCCTCAAGAAACTGAATAAGTGCCGAGATTGCAACAGAACTGCGCCATACCAGAGGTGTGTCCATTGTTGGCGTCGTTAATCCGACACTCATAATTTTCAGGCCGTAGTTTTCAGAAGGTATGATTTTGTTTTCATCATTCCATTTAATACGTTCAAGATCCGTCTGTGTCAAACGGGGTACGTTAGGCCCGTAAACATCAGCATCAAGAATCCCCACTTTGTAACCGCGCTGCGCCAGCGCGATTGCAAGATTGACGGAAACGGTACTTTTACCGACTCCGCCTTTTCCGCTTGTCACAGCGATGACATTTTTGGCATAGGGCGCTCGATTATTGGGTTTGGCGGCATTGCCGTAATTGATATCTTTTTTTGCCTGACTCTTTTTACGAACATCAAGCGTTTTGAAATCATTTTCCAATGTTGTCACAATCAGCTCTTTGAGTTTTGCATAAGATTCATCACTGACTGTCAAAAGCTCAATCATTGCACTTTCATTGGCAATATCGATTTTCCCTATCAGGTTAAGCTCCCCAACGGTCCGTGAAAGTCCTGGATATACAAGAGAATCAAGCGTGTGACGAAGCGTATCAATTGTCATAGGGGCTACCTTTGCTTTCTCGCGCAAGAAGCGCCTTGGTTCCACTCGCTTTTTGTGCTAATTTTGCCATCACATCACGTGCTGCGGGATAATCAAGAGAGAGCTTATGGTACTCATTGATCCGATCATCGATAATGGCATTTAAAGCGGCCATTGCCTGCGGCAACACCCCTTTTTTGTCACTGTCATTCAGGAGTTGCTTGATAAGCATTTCACGACTGTTCATGGCCATAGTGATCCCGACGGACCTGGCAACATGAATAAAGTCGGACTGCGAAAGGTAAAGCCCGGAAAAAAAAGTGTTGAGAAAATGGTTTTCAAGGGCGGTAAATTTGCTGCGCTCTTCATTATGTCGTTTTTTCATGCAAAACGCTCCAGATTGGTTCGTGCGGCTTTAGCTACGTTTTCATCGCTGTCTGATTGCAGTTTTTCAAGAATTTCCTTTGAAGCGGAAGGATTCTCGGCAAGGCGCATCCGCACCATTTTGTCGTTGTCATCGGAGAGAATTTTCAATAATTTAAGCGGGGTATTCGGATTGCCTGAAAGTCCGTCGCGTACAATCTTTTCATCGGAAAAAAATGTTTCAAGAACATCTGAGGGCGTACCAGGATTGGTCGCTATAAGCGCGCGAACCAGATTAATGGCATCTTTAGAAAGAAGACGCAGAACTTCGACCGGGGTATGAGGATTTTTGGCAACAGCCCAGCGGGCGCCCATATCGACAGGATTTGTAGCGATATCGCGTAAGAGATCGACCATGGTTTCACTGAATTCCTGCTCTCGGTCATAGACAGAAGTACGCAGGCTTAGATTCATAGCGACTTGCCCGACAAGTGTTTTGTCATTACGGTAGCGGTCATAGATCGCTTTAACTGATTCTATCGGAAGGGCTTTGTCCTCCAGAAAAGCGATCAGGGCTTCTGTATTATTTTTTTCTATTGCATCGGCAACGGTTGACATAGTGGTGTAATCCTTTATGAGTTTACATGTAATGTATAGGTGTAAGAAAATTTGCAAATGGTATCAAAAATAATTTAAGGGCGAATAATGAATCTGTTTACAAAGAGCTGTTAAAGTTTTGGAGGGTTTACCCCATAAGCTATTATTATAAAAATTATTTATCATCGCCAAGGTGTTTCATTTCGTAATTTGTGATATTTTTGTGACTCTGATTAAGTCGATTATCAGAGTCATAAATCTATAATGGGCCCGTAAATTACACAATCATGACAATTTTGAAACACTTGGGATTTAGCCATATGATTCAAAGCGTTATAGATTACATGAAACAAATTAGACGCTACAAATTTGAAAGGAGCGCAAATGAAAAATTTGCTCAAGGTGCTTGCAGTAACTGCTGCTTTGGCAATGACTGCAATTGCAAGCGACGGCTATAAGAATAACGATATTCTTATTTCTGCGGAAGATGCCGTCAAGTTGATCGGAGATCCAAAAGTGATGTTCGTTTCGGGAGATTCGGAAGATGTATACAAACTTGGACACATCAAAGGATCTGTCGAAATGTACGCACACCATCTGCACCATGCCGACATTACAGGTACAATGCATTGTGCACCGCTTTTCCGCTGTCTTGATGACGCTGAACAGTACATTGGTGGAAAAGGTATCAGCAATGATATGACCATCATTGCGTATGATGATTTCAAGGGCCCCAACGCAACGGGTGTCTATTTCTTTTTCAAAAGCTTTGGACACAAAAATATTAAAGTACTAAACGGTGGCCGTGCCGCAATTATGGACATCGATCCTGCCCAAAAAGAGTACGATACTATCAATGATGAATATAAAACGGTTAAAAAAGATGGCAAGAATGCAAAAAAAGAGCTCAAAGCGGCTGAAAAAGGTGAAGTACAGCTGAGTGCAGAGCAGGTTAAGGCGCTTGAAGAGACTGTCAAAAGCAGTAAGGCCAAAGAGAAAGAGCTGAAAGCAAAACTTGATGATATCGAGACACGTCTGCTTGTTGTTAAAGGTGACGAGGAAGTTGAAGCGAAAAAATATCATATCAGTCAGGATGATATCGACCTTTCCTACATTGCGGGCAAAGAAGAACTCAAGCATGCGATGGAAGATATCCTGAAAAACGGGAAAGATTCCAAATATGTGATCGTGGATTCACGCGGTATGGCTGAAATCATCGGCGAACGTAAAATGGACAATGTAGCCCGTGGCGGTCACATTCCCGGTGCTACATTCCTTGAATGGAAACATATCTCCGATCTCGACAACAAGCTTTCTTTCAAGAAAAGCAAAGAATTGCAGGACGTATTTGACCACTATGGCATTACACCGGACAAAACGGTGTATGCTTACTGCCAGGTTGGTGCGGGGCGCAGTACCGAAATCATTACAGCTCTGAAACTGCTGGGTTATAAAAATGTCAAAGCCTATTCCGGAAGCTGGGATGAGTGGGGCAATGACATGAATCTGCCGATTAAGAGATAAGAGAGGATTGCAAATATGACAAAACTGATGAACAATAAACGTAGAGATTTCCTCAAAGTATCAGGAATGACCGCTGCGTTGGTGGCGTCTCAAGGGAGTCTTTTCGCCAAGACAGATGTAATTTCTGTAGAGAACGGCAAGCATGACTACCCGAACACCAACTATACAGAAGAGATGTATCGCAACGAGTTTGCATTCACCTATGGAAAAAAAGAAGAGCACGGGTTCGCATACCACTGTGTCAACTGCCAGGGGAACTGTGCATGGGAAGTCTGGTCACATAACGGTGTTGTGACGCGTGAAAACCAGTCTGCTCGTTATCCGGTTATCAATGCCAAAATCCCTGACTTCAACCCGCGCGGTTGTAACAAAGGGGTTCAGCACTCTCAAACCATGTATCAGAAAGACCGTATTCTCTATCCTATGAAACGTGTCGGTGAACGTGGTGAAGGCAAATGGAAACGCGTCAGCTGGGATGAAGCGGCAGAAGTGATCTGTCAGAATATTTTCGACACGCTTTCTGATCCGGAACGCGGACCGGATAAATTGATGGTTCACGCGGGTACCGGTCTTCTGACTGAAGGTCGCCGTGGTTCGGTACTGCGCTTTTCTACACAGCTGGGTGCGAACCGTATTTATCCGTCATCGTATCTGGGTGATATGTTCTCCGGTGCGGCTATCGCTTATGGCGAAGGTAACGTCGGTTGTACATGGGATTTCATGTATAACGTCGATACAGCTGTCATGTGGGGCGGTAACCCTTCGGTTTCCCGTATCCCTGATGCGCACTTTGTATGGGAAGGTAAATATAACGGTGCAAAGATTATCGTTATTACGCCTGAGTTTAACGCGACTGCAAAATCAGCAGACCTCTGGATTCCAATCAAAGCGGGCTCTGACAACATTCTGGCGATGAGCGTTATCAACGTTATCCTGAACGAGAAGCTGTTCAAGCCTGAATTTGCAAAAGTTTACACAGACCTTCCATTCCTTGTCGATGTCAAAACTCAGAAAATGATCCGTCGCAACGATATGGAGCATACCGAGAATGAAGAAGACCACCACAAATGGGAAGAAGAGTTCTACTGCTGGGATGAAACTTCAAAAGCTCCCTATCTGATGCCAGGTACTGAAGGCTCTGCGAACAAATCGGTACGTCTGCCTTCAAGCGTCAAACCGGCTCTCGAAGGAACATACACAATTACCGATGTTCACGGGCATGAGCGCGAAGTGACGACGGTTTTCGAATTCCTTAAAAAATCTGCTGCGAATTTCGCACCGGAAGCAACTCAGAAAACTACCGGTGTCCATCCTGACACGGTACGTCAGCTGGCACGCGATATTGCATTGCCGAAAGTCGTAGAGATCACTACGGGATTCTCGCTGAACAAATACTTCAACGGTATGATGACTATCTGGAATATTGCTTCTATCTGCGGTCTGACCGGACGCATGGGACCATACGGCGGATTGAACACGGAAAATGAGTTCACGCTTTCTGGACTTGGTGCCCTTTCAGGCTTCAGCGGCAAGTATGCTCCACGTTTTGGATCCGGTTTCGTTGGCGAATTCATGAACGGAAACGGCATGAAAACATTCAAAGAGTACTTCAGTGATGAAGATGTCAAGCGTGCACAGAACGGCATGAGCAAAGATGAGTACATTACGGTTGTAGAAGAACTTCTCAAACGCGGTGAAAACGGTGGTGATAACCTGACGTCGCACCACGGAAACGTTGTCAAACCCTGGTGGTTGCCAACAACAGCGCTCATCGTTGCTGACTCAACATTCCGTCGTAATAAAGCGAGCGAATATCGAAATGCATTCCTCAAACGTATGGATTTCTATGCTTATGTAGATTACCGAATGAGCGAAGCGGCGCACTATGCTGATGTATTGCTTCCTGCGAAATCGCATTATGAAGTGTATGACCTGCGTACCTCCCCGGGTTATCACCGTTTCACAAACCTGGCTCAGCCGGTTGCTAACATTAAAAATATCGGTGAAGCAATGGATGAGTGGTCAATGTTTACACTGCTCGCTAAAAAGCTCGAAGAGATTGCCAACCGTCCTGAGAACATTGACAAAGCGAAGATCAAAGACGATCCGCGTTATGCCAAACCGGGCTTCCATGACCTGACAATTTTCCACAAAGAGTACACCAATACGGATGAAGAGTCCGAAGGTAACGGAGAAGTGTATCTCGGTACAGACAAAATGGCAGTCGAGGCGGCACTTGAAAAGTGTAATCAGTACGAGCCGTGGACAATGGAAAAAATGTACAAGGCGGGCGGTTTCCTGCTGATCAATGAAAAAGCGGCGAAATCATCTCCGCTCTATTCTGACAAGCCGTATAACTCCATGGAGAACCAACTCTATAAATTTGCGCGTCAGGATACCATTTCGGGCCGTCAGACATTCTATGTCGATCATCCGATGTTCATTCGCATGGGTGCCAACACCAATACAGGTATGGAAGGTATTCGTCCTCAGACGGAAAAATATCCGTATGTCTTGATGACACCGCATGCACGCTGGTCCATTCACTCCAACTATAAAACTTCCCGTACGCTTCTGCGCCTCCAGCGTGGTGTTCCGGCGGTACAGATCAACCGTGTCGTTGCTGCAAAAAAAGGGATTGAGGATGGTGATACCATTCGCGTATTCAATAACCTGGGTGAATTCTATGCAATGGCCAAACTCTCCTCATCTGCACCGGCAGACGGATTGGTAATGGAGCATGGCTGGGAACCATTCATGTACAAATTCAACAAAGGGCACAATGAAGTCGTGCCTACTGCGCTCAACCTTCTTGAGCTTGCAGACGGATGGGGACACCTGAAATTCGGTGGACTCTGGGACGGTAACCAGTATGCATACGATGGCGCCGTGAACTATGAAAAAGCAAACGTGTAAGGAGCATAGATGTCAAAAAGACAATTAGCAATGGTAATGGACCTGAACAAATGTATCGGGTGCCAGACTTGTACCGTAGCATGTAAAACTCAGTGGACCAATCGTAACGGCCGCGAGTATATGTACTGGAATAACGTTGAAACGTATCCCGGTACCGGTTATCCCAAAAACTGGATGGAGCTCGGTGGCGGATTTGACGCTGCCGGTGATCTTCAGCCGGGTGTCATTCCAAATCTTGAAGCAGATTACGGAGTGCCCTGGGATTACAACTATGACGAGCAGATCAGCAACAACCTGATTTCAGGGGCGGCCAAACCGGGTTTCAGTCCGAATGTCGAACCCACATGGGGACCAAACTGGGATGAAGACGAGGGTGCCGGTGCATTCCCGCAGGATAACTACTTTTTCTACCTGCCGCGCATCTGTAACCACTGTACCAATCCGGGATGTCTGAGTGCATGTCCGCGTGATGCGATCTTCAAGCGCGAAGAAGATGGTGTTGTTCTCGTTGACCTCGATCGTTGTCAGGGTTATCGTTACTGTATTGCAGGGTGTCCATATAAAAAGATTTACTTCAATCCTAAAATCAGTAAATCTGAAAAATGTATCCTCTGCTTCCCGCGTATCGAGCAGGGACTTCCGCCAGCATGTGCGCAGCAGTGTGTCGGACGTATCCGTTTTGTAGGCTTCCTTGATGATGAAGAGTCTCAGGTTTACAAACTCGTGCATAAATACAAAGTAGCACTTGGTCTGCGTCAGGATTACGGTACACAGCCAAATGTCTATTATGTGCCACCTACCGAATCTCCTGCAAAATTTGATGCAGAAGGCAAGATCATTGAAGGTTCTACACGTCTGCCGATTGAAGAGCTCGAAAAACTTTTCGGACCGGCTGTTCACGACGCAATTAAAACCCTCAAGTCTGAAATGGCGAAACGCAAAGAGACCGGTGAGAGTGAACTGATGGATATCCTGATTGCCTATCAGCATTCAGACATGTTCCGTCTGGATAACAACTATTATCACGAAGTTGCTAAAGAGAAAGGTAACAAACTGGCTCCGCCGGTTGATACGCGTTACATCGTTGGAAAACATACACAGGCGGGACATACCATGAATTTCTATCATGGCGGTGAACTGGCTTCAGGAGGACATCACTAATGAAAAAGTTTACAACTTCACTCATTGCAGCGGGTTTCGCTGCTTCCTCTCTGATGGCTGCTGCGAGTGCAGATATTGTTGCTAAAAAGGTAGATGCGGATCTTTCCAACGTCTCTTACAGCTCTGATGTATGGAATGGTGCTACATTCTCGGATGTCGTGCTCTATCCGCAAACAACAATTAAGCTCAATGATAAAAAAGCAAATGAGCTCAATGCCGGAAATAAAGCGAAGAAAGCACAGGTAGCTGCCGTATACAACGGTAACCAGATTGCATTCTTGCTAAAATGGCCTGACGGCACTATGAATATCCAAAGCGGCTACGAGAGTGACGTTTATCCCGATGGTTTTGCAGTACAGTTTGCCGCAGGTGAATTTAACCCGGCTGAGCTTCCTTATATCGGAATGGGTTCTGTTGAACGTCCGGTAGTGGTACATCTTCAAAAAGCTGTCAAAGGTTTCTATGAGCCAAATGGTCAGGGTAATGTCTATTACCAAATGAACCCAAATCAAACCGAACGTTTTGGTGCAGATCTTGAAGATTTCGAGAAAAAAGTCAAAGCCATAGGAAGCAATGATTATGAAAAAGCGTATATCAGTCAGGGATTCCGCTCCATGACAGAGATTAAAGATGGTTCGGATGCTTCCTATGCACGTCTTGGTTATAAAAGAGATGGGTGGATGGGTACGCTTAGCCGCTCCCTTAGTGATGGATACGTTGATCTGAACAAAGGTGCCATTCCGGTGGCATTTGCTGTCTGGGACGGTGCTAAAAACGGCCGTGACGGAATTAAAAATCTGACATCATGGCTTTCGGTTTCACTTGAAGGCAATGGCGACGGTCAGACACTGATTGACTGGATTGACACCGATGCAAAAGGTGATGCAGCTGCAGGAAAAGAAGCGGTTGCCATGAATGGATGTGCCGGCTGTCATCAGGTTGAAGCAACGGACGCACCAAGCTATATGGGACCAGCACTTTACAACGTCGGCGGATACGCAACCGCTGCGTATCTCAAAGAGTCACTCTTAAAGCCATCTTCGGTTGTTGTACCAGGTTACAATCGTAATGCACACAGCAACTACATGTGGTATACTGAGGAAAATGGCCAACGTGTTTCAGCCATGACTGATTATTCATGGCTGGATGAAGCAACGATTGAAAATATCGTTACCTACTTGCAGACGCTTAAAGCGGAGGTTGAATAATGAAAAAAATTGCACTGATCGCAGGGGCTCTTGTTATGAGTCTTGCGGCAAATGAAAGCGGCTTTGAAAAGAGCGGGTTTCTGACTACGGAAGCTTGTGCCAAAGAGGGTGCTTTTACAGATTGTTACCTTGAGAACTATTTTTGCGGTTCAGATGGCTGCTATGAAAAAACGGAAGCAGGTGTTAATAAAAATACACCGTTGGTTCTTTTTTCTCATGATGATGGCATTATCTACAAAATTGAAACAAGCGAGGCCCTTCGCATGAATATGGATGATGGCATTAACCGTAATGCGGTTACCATTGTTGGTGAATTTGACGCCAGCACGAATACTATCATTGCTACAGAATTTAAAGCACCGCCACCACCGAAGAAATCCTTCTTCAAGGGCTGCTTATAATTGCCAAAGCCGAATGGCTTTGGCAATCTGCTTAACCTTACCTGTTAGCATTTTTGCTATTATTCCTCACTTTGTTATTTCTCTAAAGGTTTTTGAATGAATCACGACTATCGTGTCTATATCTATGCATTTCTTTCGCGCATAATGAGCGGTGAACCGGATGCACGTTTCATACAGGATCTTCGTCATAACAGAGATCTGCTTGAAACCATCGGAGACGAAACTGTGAGCTGGTTTGATGCCCACAATGATGAGACCATACTGGATGCGCTCAACACAGATTTCAGCACCATGTTCATCATTAATACGCAACCGGTAGAGTCATTTATCCTCGATGCCAAGAACGAGACACTGGTTGGGCTTCAGAATCCGGCCATGGCGTACTATTTTCAACACGGTTTTGAAGTCAATATGGACCAAACCTCTATTATGGCTCCAGATCATCTCGCGATTGAATTTGCTTTTATGCAGACGCTTATTTACCGTAATGAAAAAAAACCGCAGACGGAATTTCTTCAAACCCATCTCATTCCGTGGGTCGTGCCTTACATGGCGGGAATGCGAAGTATGGCAGCATCTCCGTTTTATGCTGAAATGTGCAACTTCATCATTGAATTTCTGACTGCGGACTATGCGTATCTGAAAGAGGATCATTCGTGAACGGTAACAGTTTTCTTCAGGGAAGCAACCTTTTTACCTATTCCGGTACCAACTGCATACGCAATGACTATTTCCATAATGACTGTCACATATGTGTAGATCTTTGTCCGGAAGGTGCGTTCCATATTGTCAGAAACCGTCTGACGCTTTTTGACAATGAGTGCATTGAATGCGCGGCATGTGTCGGTTCCTGTCCAAGTGAAGCGTTACATGTAAAGAGTTTTGATCCCAATGCATTTACCACTTCTATTATCAGCGATACCCCGATAACGCTCTCATGCAAAACCAACACGCCATGCCTTGGTGTGTTCGATGCCCATCATATGATAGCGATGGCACTCGAGTGCAGCGTAACATGTGACATGAGCCACTGCAGCGAATGCGCGTTGAACAAAGAGGGTAAGGTTGAACGCTCCATACGGGATCATATTGCAAGCAGTAATACGTTTTTCGAACGCTTTGGTGCCGAGGCTGAAATTGCTACGCTCGAAGAGAAAACGGAAAAAGAGAGCAGCCGCCGTGCGCTGTTTCGTGCTGCGATTGAGAAAGTGAAAGAGAGTGCCGAAGATTCGGAAGCGACCCTCGATATGTCCATGACCCGAACACACCAAAAGCGTAACGACATGCATGTTCCGCTTAAAAACCTCCAGTTAAAAGCAGCCGTTAAAAAGCATATCAGCCGTTTCAACCCTACAAAATCGGATGTATGCGATACGCTCTTTTTTGATAAAGAGGTTATTTTTGAGTCCTGTACGAACTGTGGCGACTGCGTCCAGTTCTGTCCGACGCATGCCCTTGGGACGACACCGGACAAACAGGGACTGATTCTTACGGCCGGCAACTGTATCGGATGCGGTATCTGTGACGATATCTGTAAAACCGATGCGATCCGTACGAAAACAGGGTATGACCTTGTACATGTAGTGTTTGACCGTTCTGAAGAACTGGTGCATTACGAGATGGTGATGTGTCATGAATGCCGATGCCCCTATCCCTATCGGGGCGGAGATCCGATCTGCGACCGCTGCAAAGATTTCAAAAACGGTTTTGACACCATGTTTACCCTGGCGCGCGATCTTTAGTTTTTTCCGAATAAGGCGCCAAACCGCGCAAAAAATGAACGTTTTATCTTTGGTTCGGCTATTGGTACGGCCTGCGGCTGAGGTTGATGTTCCTGCCGGGGCTCCGGCTGGAGCATTGCATCAAGGGCTTTGACGGCACGCCTTGTGTGGTCTGGAATCCACTGCTCCACGTTTATTCTCCCAATATCTTTTCTATCTGTGCGATGGCCTCTTCGTCTTTGAGGCGGAATTTAATTTCGATGCGGCGCGATGCATCTTTGTCTTCGACCCCGTCTTTGTAGATGAGGTCATTATAGCCGCGGCCGGTAGCACTCAGGACCTGACGCAGGGCGTCAGAATAGCGAAAATCGAGTGAAAGCAGGTACTCAAGAACGACATAGGCGCGTTTTTGAGAGAGCTGAAGATTGTAAAGGTATTCACCGTCGGAGTTACTGTAGCCGACAATGTCGATACGGTCAAGATAGGGTGCAATGTCGGGATGATGCATCAGGGTATCAATGTATTCATTCAGAACCATTTTGAGATCACGTTTGGCCTGTTCGGTGAGAACGGCCCCGTTTTGTTCGAAGAAAACGCCTGAATTGAAACGTATGGAACCATTTTTCGGATCAATCCGGATCTTATTGCCCACACTGTTTTTGAGTGCATTGATAACTTTGATACGAATACCCGTCAGGTGACGGATTTGGAGCTTTGTCAGATCAAGCTGTTCGACGACGCTTTGGTGTTCCCGTGTCTTTTGCAGCAGTTGCGCCGCCATGCGCGTGAGTTCCTGCTCTTTCAAAAAGAGGCTTCGGGACTGCTCGTCATGCTGTTCGTTCAAGGTGCTGTAGCGATTTTGAAGACGAACGTGATCGTCCTGAAGCGTCAGAAGCTGACTGGAGAGTGTCTCAAGCTCTGCGCGCGTTAACTGGAGATGCTGCTCGCTGCTGCTGAGCGAATCACGGGTCATGTCGAGATCGGCCATGGTACGCAGCAACGAACTGTTGAGATCGTCACTAAGACGGCGAAGCTCTTCCTGGCGTGCAAGAAGCTCCTGCTCCTTTGCCTTCAATTGACTGATCAGCAAAGCTGACGCAATGGCCTCGCGCTCAAGCTGTGTCAGCCGTGATGCCGCGATATCGAGACTCTTTTTCTTCTCTTCAAGTGCTTCAAGGCTGATCTGAAGCGCACTCTGCTTTTCAATCAGTTCCTGAGAGATCGCTTTGATGTCCTGCTGCAGGAAAAGGTACTTGATAATAATGGCTCCCACAAGCAGTACAAAAATGAAAAGCAGCCCTGCCATCAGATCGGCATAAGAGATCCAGAAGGTATCGTTGTTGTTGCGCGCAGGTTTGCGGAGCATCTTCAGCGGTGACTCTGTAGTGAAGCGGCGATATGGCTGCCGTTTTTGGTGATTTCAAGCGCCACTTCCGAAAGACGCTCAATAACATGCGCCACTTCACGGTCAATCAGTTCAAAGCCTTCACGCATCTGTGCATTGGTACTGCTTTGCTGCTGCGTATGGGCATCCTGAATACTCTGAGAATAGTGGCCCAGTTTCTGGATGCTCTGATGAATCATGGCGCTGTATTCGTGCAGGGCGTTGATGGCATCATCGACATTGAGCGCCTGAACCTGCGCAAGAATCTGGCTGTGCGTCTCAAGTGTGCTCTGACTGGACGCCTGCAGCTGCTCTTGTACATGTAAAAGATTTTCGTAGCGTTTGAGGAGATCATCATGCTGATGGGAGTGTTGAAGCAGGGCGTCAATCAGTATTGCGGCGCGTTCCTGCATGTCACGCTGGGTTCGGGTCTGTGCCTCCATTAACTCGGCATTACGGCTCATCTGTCCGAGATTCCGGTCAACCTGCTGATGCAATTCGCGACTGAGATTTTTGACGCTTTCATGGAGGGTGGCATAAGTGGTATGAATGGCGCGAAGTTCATTTTCAAGGTCATGCGAACCGAGTCCGGCGACGAGCGTGTTGGTGCTGCTGCGGATCGCTTCACGCTGCTTGAACTCTGCCAGACGCAGATCGTTGTCGCTCCAGAGACGTCCCTGCGTCTCCTGACGCAGCAGTGCCAGCATCCGTTCATAGCGGCTCAGACCCGACTTTTCAAAAAATATCCACCACAGGGAGAGAAAAATACCGAAGATCGACGCATAAAACGCCGTACCGACGCCTCCCAGAAGTTTCCCGATCTCCGCTTCGAGTGCCTGAGAGGTCTCGACGGAAAAATCGGGCATCGAAATGGCGATGGAGACAAACGTTCCCAAGATACCAAGAGTCGGGAAAACACCTGCTGCCACACCGGCAAAATGGTCGTTGCGCAGGCGGTTTTCAAAGCTATCGAAAATATGCTCCACCGAACCGACCGACTTGCTCACACCCTCGAAACTCCATTGATGTGCTTTAAGGTACTCATCAAGCTCCCGCTGGAGATCGCCGAGTTGTTTTTTCGCTTTACATGTAACATAAAAAGCGTTGTGGAATACGAAAGGAACAAAAATGAGATAGATGGCTACGATGATGACAACGGTATGCCATTGGGAGTTGAGCGGCCCGAAGCCGAACTTGGAAAGTACGATGGCAGCGACAAAAAGGGTAGGGATGAATAAAATCCTTCCCATGCCGCTGGAACATTTTATCGGTTTGTCGAGGGCACCCATGGAATTCCTTGCTTATTTTTTGTCGATCTTCTCTTTGGCACTCTTGATAGCGCTGCCAAGGGCCGTTTTGGCAGAGCTCCACGCACTGATGCCCATGCGTTTCGCTTCCTGAGCGGTTTTGGAGTTTAATACCTTGCTTCCGCGCTCCATAGCTGAAGAGAAGCGTTCGCGCATCATTTCGACGGTCTCTTTTGAGAGTTCGACGAGCTCCTGCATGTCATAGTGGTTCTCTTTGCTGATACGACCCAGAATCTCGCTGCAGCTTTTGGAGCCGTGCTGCGATGCTTCGGCAATGATCTGGGTAAAGAGCTGATCGACCTTGAGCGGATCGTTTTCATCTTCAATCAGAAGGCTGCGTGACTCTTCAGGCATGAAAAGAAGCTGTTTTTTAAAGCGTGCGAGCGAGCGTACGAGCCCCGAACGAATACCGCGAAGTGTGCCGCGAAGGATCTCTTCGGCCTGATTGGGTGTTGCTTCCGCCATGGAGATGGCCGTTCCCAGAATGGTGGCAACGACTTTACGGATGCGAATCGAACCGAGTGCCCCTTCGCTGAGCGTTTCAAAAGTGATATCTTTGGTGAATTCCCGAATGGTCTCTTCAATGTCATGGCCGCGCTCGAGCGTTGTGATGATGGCGGACTCCACCATCTCCTCAAGCATATCGAAAAGATCAAGCGATTGCAGTTTGACCTGATGGACCCGGGCGCGAATCATCTCAGAGGTATCGTCAAACTGGCTTTCGATAGCGTTGAAGACGGCGTATTTGGCCTCCTGAAGCTCATCCCGACGGCGTTCGATCTGGCGCTCGATACGCTCTTTCTGGGCCAGCAGCTCCTGAAGCTCATCATGCAGCGTCTTCGTCTCCTGCGCAATAACCGCCGAAGCAAGAATCTTGATTTGCGAGAGTGAAAGTTGCGATTTGCCGACACTCCACTCTTCCTGAATATGTCCGATGAGGGTCTTGACCCGTGCATCAAGGGCATCGTCACCGCTTTTTTTATAAAAGTCGGTGATATCGCGTTCAAATTTCTGAATCTCCATAATGACTCCTTACAGTACCATTTTAATATGCTGATGGGCTTTGAGCGCTTCGTAAATGAACGTACGCTCCTCTTCATTCATAACCAAAAGATCGAGATTGAGGCTGGTGTAGCGTCCGGTGCGGGACTGGTTGGAATGGGTAAGCGTGTGCTCTTTCTCCAAAATAACCTCACAGACCGCTTCGATCATGCGTTCTTTCTCTTCGCCTACGAGTTTGTAACGCCATGTGCAGGGATACTTCAGCTCCAGTTTTGGCAAAGGGGTGTTACCGTCTAAAATCACCGCTCTTTCCTCCTGTTTTGGATTCGAGCTGGACATTCTCGATGACCATGCCCTTGTCGATGGCCTTGACCATATCGTAGATGGTCAGCAGGCCAATGCTCACACCCGTGAGCGCTTCCATTTCCACCCCGGTCTGTCCTGTCAGTTTTGCCGTCACGTAGAGCTTGAATCCGGGCAGATCGGGTAGTTCGTCAACATCACAGTGGATGCCGCTGAGGTTGAGCGGATGGCACATCGGAATGAGCTCGCTTGTTTTTTTGGTTCCCATGATGGCGGCGATGACGGCGGTCTGAATGACCGGCCCCTTTTTTGTCTTTTCGCTTACTATGGCATCAAAAGCGTCACGACTCATACGGATGATTCCACTGGCACGGGCTTCGCGTGTCGTAGCGTTTTTCCCGGATACATCGACCATTTTCGGGCGATCTTTTTCATCCAGATGCGTCAGGTTCATTGGCAGATTCCTTGATAAATTCTGCTCAATTATAGCAGATTGTTACTATGGCTGCGGTTGATGCGGAGCGATGGAATCTGACAATAGGGAGGGCGTGGCCGCGGATGCTAACGGCCATTTGTTTCAGGGGCACTTGTTGAGTTGCGGCGTCTGCATCAGCTGCGCGATATTCTCTTCGAAGTAGCGGATGTTTTTTCCGCCGATGTGCAGATCGAGCTTGCGTATGGCGATACAGTCTATATTTGCATGGCTCCATCCGCCGGCTAGCATGGGTGACGCGTTGGACTGACCCGGAATCACCGTTTCGTAATCGTCGGTCCAGAGCGCGCTCGCGTTACCTGAGGTAGCGTGCGGCTGCAGCTCGTAGGTTGCAACGGTAATCGCCTCTTCGGAAGTATTGACAAAATTGACAACCGGGTGGGTAATACCCGTTTTTTCATCTTTGAACACGGCAATACCGTAAATAACCAGCGGCAGACCGGCTTTTCTGGCTGCTGCAATGTCGACCGTGTTTTTTGGTACGGCAGGTTGTTTGGCACAACCGCTGATAAAACCTGCAATTAACAGGGCAGAGGAGAGCAAAGAGAGAGAACGTCGCATGATTCTTCCTTTTTAGAATTTGAAAATATTATAGCAAAAGGAAGTTATAAGATTAAAAAAAATTATATAAATTTTGGAAATATTTCACTTGGGTGTGATAATTTTTTGATGCGCCTCTTCATATTCATGCGGATGATTGAGGTTGGCAAAAGGGGCTTCATCGTTGAAATCGACATAACATGTGCGGGATTTTTTCAGCAGCGCCCCGAGCCGGTGATTCTTACATGTAAACATTTCCGAAAAGTCGTTTTGGAGTGTCCGATGGTAAATACCGCACAGTGGATGACTCCCCTCCGGTGTACGTGCAATCACAGCGTCGCAAGCTCCGTTGTCAGCGCTTAGAAGTGCCTTAATCTCTTCAATGCCTACGAAGGGCGTATCGACACTCAGTGCAAAAAAAGAATCGGAATCGAGGGCTTCAAAAGCGGCGACAAAACCTGCTGTAGGTGCAAATTCCGTAGTGTCGGGATCGGTAATGACCTCGGATGCAAACGGAAATTTCTCCGCCGTTTTGGCAGAGATGATGACCCGGGTAAAAATTTTTTTGAGCCGGGCATACTGAAACTCCGAGAGCGTGCTGTAGGTACCAAAGGGGAGCAGGGCTTTATCGCGTCCCATGCGGGAGCTTTTTCCCCCGGCAAAAAGGACGCAGGTGTAATCGATCATATCAACTCCATTCAATCAGTGTAATTTCTGCTGCCGATCCCAGTCGCATCGGAGGTCCCCAGAACCCGATGCCGCTGTTGACGTAGATGTGGCGTCGCGCTCCCAGCGTATGCAGGCCTTTGAGAAAAGGCTGTACGAGTCGCACCAGATAGCCAAACGGCCAGATCTGCCCGCCATGAGTGTGACCGCTCAGTATCAATGCCGGTTCAAACCCTTCGAGATGGTCGATAAAGCGGGGCTGATGCGCGAGAAGGAGGGTTGGAAGTCTTTCGGGAATGGTACGCGTCGCTTCACGAATGTCCGGTTCGAATGCACCGTAACGCCATCCGAAATAGTCGTACACGCCGCAGACGGCAAAGTTTTCAAGAATGTGTGCTTCGTTGCGAAGCACCCGAATCCCGAGCGTCTCCAGATAGCTCATGGTCGCTTCAATGCCATGGAAATATTCATGATTTCCCGCAACAAAAAAAGTGCCCAGACGGCTTTTGAGATGGCGCAGCGGTTCCACGGCCTCGCGCAGCATATCGATCGGGGCATCAACGAGGTCGCCTGTAATGGCGATCAGGTCGGGATTAAGGGCATTGGCGGCAGCAACACTGTGTGCGACAAAGTCGGCATCGATCAGCCCGCCGATGTGCATGTCACTGATCTGAACGATGCGACAGGGTATCGTAAAACGCTTCTGATCAATACGGATGGTTTCAATACGCGGATATTTGCTGCCGCCTTCAATTCCGGCACCGAGATAGCCCGCACCAAGCGCGAGGAAACCCAGATCGCTGCTGCGTTTGAAAAAGGCACGTTTGGAAGGGTCCAGCGGCAGATGGCGCTGGAGTAAATGGAGCAGCTCATACAGGAGCAGACTGATAAAAAAGACAAAACCGACGCCTACGGAGAGCGAGACAAGATAGTGCAGCCACTCGGGAAGATGCATGTAGTAGCGGGAGATGATGTAGCCGATGATCCCAAAAAAATTGATGAGAATCCACAGGGCAAGCATTTTTTGAAATCGGGGGGCTACATGTAATTTTTTGACAATGCGGCTGTAGGTCAGATAGTGGATCGCCGCAAAAAGCAGCGTCATGACAACCGGAAACAGAAATTTGACACTCATGTACGGTATTCGCCCAGCAGTCGGTTAAGGTTGGCGGTCATCCCGGAGAGGCGATTGGAAGCATCGGCAATCTGATCGACACTTTTGGCATTTTGGGAGGCAAGGGTATTGACCTGCTCGATTTTGCTGACCATACCCTGAACGGTCTGGGCATTGGTAACATAACCCTGAACCATCTCATCCACATCGTTGATGGCGTGGTGCATGGAATCGACACTCTCCTCAATCTCTTCCTGGGCATTCTGGGCATTGTGGGCAAGTTCCTCGATGGCCTGTGCGTTTTGTGAAATCTGTTCGGACGTATCGACAATGGACTGGACAATGACGTTGATGGTGGCATTAATCTCGCTGAGCGACTTCTGGGTACGCTCGGCCAGTTTGCGCACTTCATCGGCGACCACGGCAAAACCGCGGCCATGCTCGCCAGCGCGTGCGGCTTCTATGGCGGCGTTCAGGGCGAGGAGATTGGTCTGATCGGCAATGTCGGAAATGACTTCAAGTACGGCTTTAACCTGCGTGGCGTCGCCTGAGAGCTGCTGAAGTCTTTCAGAGAGTTCGGCTTCGACGACGGAACGCTGGGTCACTTCGTGGGAGAGGCATTCAATTTTTTTATTGGCTCCCTGAAGCACGGCTCCTACCTGGTTGATCTTCTGTTTGGTCTCTTCCGCATGCGAAATGGCGCCCTGAAGTACCTGAGCCAGTGCATGACCGTCTGAAGAGACCTGATGGACGATACCTGCCTCCTCTTCCACTTTTTTACCGATCGCTTCGGAGCTTTGCGAAAGCTCCCGGGCGATGGTGGCATTCTGTGCGGCTCCGGTTTTGGCCTCAGCTACGGTATTGCGCACTTTGGCAATAAAGTTGTTGACGCTGTGGCTGACATCGTAGATCTCATCTCCTTCGGGAACAACAATCTCGCGTGTCAGGTCCCCTTCGCCCTCGCTCAGACCGTGAGCGGCTTCCTGCAATACGCTCAGCTTTGAGAGGACCAGCTTCTGGATCATGACAATGGCAATCACAACCATGACGAAAAGAATCAGTGCAAAAATGCTCCAGATAACGCGGCGCATACTGGCCAGGTCTGAGAGCGCTTCATCTTCGTTAAGTTCGACGATGATGCCCCAGCGGGTATCGAACAAATCGATGAAATCATAGGAGCTCAGTACCGCATCGCCGCGATAGTCGGTTGTGGCCATGGAACCCGATTTTCCTGAAAGTGCGGCTTTGCTGGCGTCGCTTGAGGCGTCCGAAAATGTGATATCGGTGTGCATGGCCGAGACAATGGTTTTGGCATTTTGTTCCATAAAACGGCTGTTGGAGCGCATTTTCATGTCGCTTCCCACAAGGTAGGATTTGCCGGTTTCACCCAGCCCTGCTGCCTGATAGTGACCGTTGAAATTAACGATACCGTTGATTTTATCGGTAGGAAATTCAAAGACAAGGGCGCCTTCGCGGTCATCATCATAAAAAAGCGGTGTGGCGATAAAAGCACTCGGATGGTTGAAATCGGGCTCATACGGAGCATAATCCTCAAAGACGATCTGATTTTTTGCCGCTTTGAGCGTTTTTGAAAAAATACGCGCAAGTCCCGAATTTTTGTAAGGACCGTTTTGAATGTTGGTGGCGTAATCGGATTTTTTCTGGACGCTGTAGAGGATGCGTCCCTCTTTGTCGATGAGGTAGATATCATAAAGAGCGAAATTTTCCATGAGTTCACGATAGGCACGATGGACCATCGTATGGGTTTTGGAATACTCGTCATCGAAAGCGGTATTCATTTTGAGTTTATATTTTTCGCCGATGGGATATTCATTGTTGGCGATATAAAGGTACTGTGCAAAAATGGCGCTGTCGTCTTGGGGGAGATACGCATCGACGGCCCTTAACGGTGCCGCACCCGGAACATCGCGTGCGATTTTCGGAAGCACTTTGTCGGCATAAAAACTCCTGAGCAATGCGAGCATGGTCTCTTTTTTGAAGCTCTCCTCCGTTGCAAGAGCGTCAAAGGTTTCTCCCAGCGTCCAGAGATCTTCTATGGTTTTAAGATCGTTTGAACGCATGAGAAGCAGGGACTCAAGCATTTTGAAAAAATCGCCGATATGCTCTTTTTTCGCTTCGCGTACTCCGTCGAGTTGTTCGAGAGATGCCTGCTTCAGAGCATTATGAAAGCGATTTCCCGTAATGGTGATGAGGCTGACACCGAGAACGATGAGCGCAAAGACAGCCCCGACCGTAATACGTACTTTGATACTGCGAAAATTCATGGAAGAATCCCTTTGACAGGCTTATTTGCTATGATTGTATCAAAAATGTATTTTAAATTGGTAGGTTTGAGATGGCACGCTATGCTATTATTTTTTCTTTTATTATTGCAGGTATTTTAGGGCTGGGTTGCGTGGTGCGCTGGCGCTGTCCGATCTGGCTGGCCTATTTTGGCGGAATCAATCTGGTGACGTTGATCCTTTTTGGAGTCGACAAGGTCGCTGCACTTCGTAAAGCCGGCCGTATCAGTGAGGCGATGCTGCTGCTTTTAAGTGCAGCGGGCGGTTCTCCGGCGGCCTGGCTGGGACAGAGGCTCTGGCGTCACAAAATCGCTAAAGAGCCGTTTCAAGGACGTTTTCGATGGGTAGTGACGATTCAGATCGTTTTGATGTGTGGCTGGGTAGGTCTGCTGCTTTACTGGGCGTAGAAGCAGCGAAAAAATTATTTGGAAGGATCGACGATTTTTCCGGCGATGGCTGAGGCAGCGGCAACAGCGGAGTTTGCGAGATAAACTTTGGAACTGCGGCTCCCCATGCGACCGACAAAGTTTCGGTTGGTCGTTGAGACGGCTACTTCGTTATCACCGAGAATTCCCATGTAACCCCCGAGGCAGGCACCGCAGGTAGGATTAGAAACGACACCGCCCGCATCGATAATGATATCGATATAGCCTGCCTTCGTTGCTTCTCTGAGAATGCGCTGGGTTCCCGGCGTGACGATCAGACGTACGTCGGGGTGCACTTTTTTGCCTTCGAGAATCTCTGCAGCCATTTTCAGATCGGAGAGACGGCCATTGGTACAGCTGCCGATGAAAGCCTGATCGATTTTGATGTCGTCGGCCACGGCCTGGGAGACGGAGTGGCCGTTGCTTGGCAGGAACGGATAGGCGATAACCGGTTCGAGGTTGGCCACGTCAATTTCCAGAATGCGGACGTATTTGGCATCGGCATCGGAGTAGTGAATTTTCGCAGGGCGCGCGAGCGTCTTGTCGGCGAGAAACGCTTCGGTCGTTGCATCATAGGCGACAATACCGCTCTTGGCCCCCGCTTCAATGGCCATGTTGCAGAGGCTGAAACGGTCATCCATGCTCAGATGCTCAATAGTGTCACCTGTGAACTCGAGTGTCTGGTAAAGCGCACCGTCAACGCCGATCATGCGGATCACTTCAAGGATAAGATCTTTCCCTGAAACATAAGGCTTTGGCTTGCCGCTGAAGACGACCTTGATGCTCTCGGGAACTTTGAACCAGTTGCCGCCGGTGATCATTGCAAATGCAAGGTCGGTCGATCCCATTCCGGTGGAAAACGCACCGAGCGCACCGTGCGTACAGGTGTGGGAGTCTGCACCGATGATGACGTCACCCGGAACGACGAGTCCTTTTTCGGGAAGCAGAGCATGCTCGATTCCCATATCTTTTTCGTCAAAAAAGTGCTTCATGCTGTATTTTTTTGCGAAATCGCGGCTGATGCGCGCCTGATTGGCCGAAGCGATATCCTTGGCAGGAATGAAGTGATCGAGTACGATACAAAAGCCGTCCGGATTGGCCAGTTTTGTCGCACCGGCATCTTCGAATGCCTTGATGGAAATTGGGGTTGTGATGTCGTTTCCGATGACCATGTCTATCGGGCTGCGAACGATCTCACCGGCATAGACGGGCTTTCCGACATGCTCCGAGAAAATCTTTTCGGTAATGGTCTGTCCCATGGAAGGTGTCCTTACATGTAATATAGTGGCGCAATTATAGCATGTGCCCCTAAGGGTAACTTTCAACGGCGGAAATTAGCGCTGACGCGTGGTGCAGTGGATCAGGAATCGAAAAGTTTTGCGGCGTTGTCGTGTGAGTACATAAAAGGAGCGCACTCCTCTTTGCCAAATTTCAGTTCCGAGATAAGATGATGGTTGATATCGTAAAACTGTTCGTAAAAAAGAACCCCTGACGTAATGAGCTTCCGGGTTGCCGGACGAACGCAGAGTCTGTCTCCGGATGTCTTGCGCCAGACACGGTTGAAATTGCCAATATTAATCTCTTCGGAGCGGACTTCCAGTGTATAGGTAAGCGTCAGCGACTTTTCATTATCGTAATGAACGCCGGTAAGTCGTTGTTTCTCTTTTACGAAGAGCGGTTTCTTGGAGATCAGGTGATTGAGGCTCTGTTCAAGCAGTGCAAGATGACGATGGTAATCAAGCGAATCACCGAAAAGGTCTAAACAAAGAAAAAAAAGCATAAAATAGCGCATTTGAACCTCATGTCATATAACGTAATACTATCACGTTTTTAAGAAGAATCAAACCAAAATTTAAGCAATCATAATGAAAAACATTACAAAAACAATAATGATTACCGGATGTTCGAGTGGTATCGGTTACCGTGTGGCACACGATTTACATGTAAAGGGCTATCGCGTCTTTGCTACGGCACGAAATATCCAGGATGTCATGCGGCTAAAAGAAGAAGGGCTTGAAGCCCTGATGCTCGATGTGAGAGACGAAGCAAGCATGGAAGAAGCCCTTGCGGAGGTACTCAAACGAACCGGCGGTACGCTGGATGCACTCTTTAACAACGCCGGTTACGGTCAGCCCGGAGCGCTTGAAGATGTGAGTCCGGATGCCCTTCGGGCGCAGTTTGAAACCAATCTCTTCGGTTTGCATGCGCTTACATGTAAAGTACTTCCCGTCATGCGTCGGCAGGGGCATGGACGGATTATTCACAACAGCTCGGTTCTGGGACTGATCAGTCTGCGTTTTCGCGGTGCCTACAACGCCAGCAAATATGCCATGGAAGCACTGGCGGACACAATGAGGCTGGAGCTCCACGGCAGCGGCATTTTTGTCTCTCTGATCGAACCGGGACCGATTACAAGCAGTTTTCGTAAAAATGCCTACCGGCATTTCCAGCGCGAGATTGATGTTGACAACAGCGTTCATTATGAAGCATATCAAAAAGCGATCGCACGTTTCGAGGGTGATAGCGGAAAAGATCCTTTTGAGCTCGAAGCATCCGCAGTAACGCAAAAAGTTCTGCATGCCCTTCGTGCATCACGTCCGAAGGCACATTATTATGTGACGCTGCCGACCTATCTTTTCGGAATACTCAAACGGCTGCTCCCTGCGCGCTGGCTGGATTGGGTCTTGCTAAAAGTCGCGTGATAAATCGCGGCGTCATTTATGTAGTAGAGGCTACCTGCAAGGCTTTGAAGCAGATTGGCCTTTGGCAGAGATATCACAGCTTTTTTTCGTGATATTCGTGTCACACGATTGTGGAGACTCTTTGGAAAGAAGCTCAAAGTAATGCAGGTGAGCTGCCATAAGCCGGTGCAATTTAGTTTTTTCTTCCTGATTCAGGATTATGTAGAGCGTCTCGAAAAGTTCCGCCTGTGCTTCGACTTTTTTTGTACTGCTGTGCGTAGCGACGAATCGTTCCCGATCAAACGTCCCGTTCCTGAATGCAGTGACATCGACACCCCTGTCGATAGCTTTGAGATCGCGCCGGTAGAGTGCAAGTGCGAGTCTGATGTCGGGATTGTCACGCAGTTCCATAACGTCGAGTGCATAGGTGAGTGCATCCACGATTCCGCCAGGTTTTGCATAGCAGCTTTTTGGTTCGCATGCCAATAGCGAACCCAGAAGAAAGAGAAGTAGTAATGTTGTGCGCATCGGGAATCCTTTTGTTTTGATCATGATACGCCGGTATTAGAAAGAGTAATATTAAAAAGGTGTATTAATCTTGCTCGTAAAGATCAAAAACATTGATGTGATCGGGCAGTTTCTGTGCCGCATCACGATACGAACGCGTATGGGCTATAATGCGTTTAAAATGCTTGCGCAGTGCTGCGGCATTGGGGACGTTCGGGCGGAACCAGTCCCCTTTCGCCGAAAAGAGCCAGTCGATACCGTTTTTGAGATCCAGAAGCGTGTAGTTGTGGCGCTCCATCAGAAATTTGATCTCCTTGGCCCAGCTCATCACATCAAACGGGGCTTCAAACTGGGGATCGATGGCAGAGAGTTTGGTGATGAAATACTGGGTGATGCCGAACTGCTCTTCGCTGGGCCGATACTCATCCAGTGTTATTTCGGTTGATGAAGATTCACTGCGTTTGCTCTTTTCACGCAGCATCCAGCGCAGGAACTCGGCGTGCCAGTCGAAAGAGCGATGGTTTTTGGAACGCTGGTAGAGATGAAAATCATCAAAGATTTCTGAAGGCAGGGCATTTTTGTCCAGTTGTGAGAGCGCAAATGCTTCAAGCGATTCGGCGGCTTCTTTGCTCAGGTTAAGATAGTAGGAGGCGTCACTGTATTCGCGTTCGAGTGATGTGGCGACGGCAGGTGCCGCAACAGAGGGATTGTTGACCGATTCAACGACATCTTTGTGAATGGCGTAGAGTATCATGGTGTTGGTGCCTTCACGCTGCCGAACACTTTGGAGTAACCGTTTTTCCACCAGTGCATCGAGTGCGGCGATTGTATCGCGTACCGGAGTGTTTAACGCTGTCGCGAGCGTATTTGCCGCTACGCCGTTGTCGCGGGAACCCCACCCGAAACTGTGTCGGATGATCAGCGGCAGCAGGGCGCGCTGCAGCAGATTCAGATCATTGCGGTCGATCAGAACTTCAGGAATCTGAACCATCAGGAATCTTTCGGCCGCTCGAGACGCGGCGTATTCTGGGCGCGCAATTTGTCATACTCATTCTTAACGGTCAGAAGAAAATAGGATTTGTCACCGGCGACATTGTCGAAAATCCAGCGTTTTCCAAGATTGCGAATGACTTCGATATCATCGCTCTCCAACAGGAATTCGCCACTTTTTTTATCTTTGATGCGGCTGATATAGATCTGCTCGAAACGCTCGGAAGCCGGCTGCGGGTCTGCTTGCAAAATGACACTTTTTCGCAGCTCGTAGAGGATATCGTAAAGATATTTTGCCCGTTTTTCCGTACTACTTTCCTGTGGATGAAGCAGGCTGCGCGCGACGAGTGAAATCTTTTCAAAAGGATTTTTGAAGGGCATGTCGCCGGCGGAGAGACGGCGAAAAAACTCCCTGTACTGACTGCGTTCGATTGAGGCCGTGAGGTCGGCAATATGCGCCCGAAGATTGATATCTTCCTCGATCTTGAAGTACTCCATAAGCGAGGTGACGAACTGGGCCTTAATGTTCTGTTCGGTCTGGAAGTCTTGCATGTGCGGCTCCTATACTGATTGTAACCAGAATATTCTTACATGTAATTCTATTTTTGGTGCATTAATCGGAATGCTACTATAATTTGCATTTCAATTTAATGGAGTTTCCGTGAAAGAGTCCCGAAATGAGCTTGTATTGCTGATGATCGTTCTAGTTATTGCTGCGGCCTTGATATACAAGACCGTAAAATGGCCGCTTGCTGCTACAGTCCATGTAACGCTGGTGCAACAAAATGCTCCCATAGCAAATCTTGATATGCCGCGAAAACCTCTTGCTACGAGAGAGTTTTCAGTAGATGTTATCTCCTTCCCGGAGACGATGGAACTGGAACATCCCAATATTGGAAAGCTTGGGGCTTCGAGTAACTTTTTCATGACACTGAGAACAAACATGATAGTTAAAAAGTCTGGAATTTATCGTTTTAGCATAGTATCAGATGATGGGTTCCGTCTTAAAATCGATAATCATACCATTTGTGAACATCCGGGCGATCGTCCGATGCAAGAGAGTATGTGTAGTACGACACTACAAGAGAAGGCGTATCAATTAGAGCTTGAGTATTTTCAGGGAGGAGGCCCTATGGGACTAAAAGCACGTTACGGTTACAAACATGAATCACTTCGTTATTACATTGGCGAAAGCAGTGATGCCGTGCTGTTTGAGGAACTTCAATGAAATTGCAGCTTACCGACGCATCAAAAGAACTGCTTACCTATGCAATGGCGGTACTGATTATCGCCGCAAGTACTTACGTCTTCAATTATTATAATCCAGCAGCTGTTTTTTGGGATGAGAATTATCACGTTGCATCGGCGCAAAAATATATTGACGGTGTAATGTACATGGAGCCTCATCCGCCGCTTGGTAAACTTTTTATCGCTTTGGGTGAAGTCCTTTTGCATCCCAATGACGGTATCGACACTGCATATTTTTTGCAAACCGATTACATCAAAAAATTTCCCGAAGGATACTCATTCGCAGGTGTTCGTCTCTTTCCAACACTTTTTGGTGGTGCCGCAGCTGTACTTTTCTTTTTGATACTGCATCGTTTTTCTAAACATGTTTGGCTCTCGTTTTTGTTTACCTCGTTCTATCTTTTTGCTAACGCTTTTATTCTGCAAAGCCGTTCGGCTATGCTCGAATCGACGCAGATGTTTTTTATCTTTGCAGCGATTTATTGGTTTGCGATTCTATTTGACCGGGAAGAACGAGGCTATAGGGACTACCTCACACTGGGAATATTGATTGGGCTTGCCGTGGCAGTCAAACTAAATGGACTGATTTTGATTCTTTTGTTTCCATTTTTGTATTTTTATAATGCACCGGAATTGTCCTGGGTTCTACATATAAGACGTTTTGTATTGCAGGGACTTGCTATGGCATTGGGTATCATAGGTGTCATGGCGGCAGTATTTTATTTACATTTTACACTTGCCAATACTATGGGAACGAAAGTATATAAAGCATCTGCGGAATATCGAAAGATGCTTTCAGATCATACGACGGCAAATCTAATGAATTATCCCGTAATGCTTCGTGACAATGTCATTTACATGAAAGAATATAGTAAAACGGTACCACGCTACAATCCCTGCAAGGATGTTGAAAACGGTTCTCTGGCAGCAACATGGCCCTTTGGAAATAAAAGCATCAATTACCGCTGGGGTAAACAGGACGGAAAAGTCAGTTACCTCTATTTGCAGATTAACCCCATGATATGGTTTAGTGTGGTTGCTGCAATGATCGTGGCATTTTCTATGATTGTGGCGCGCTTTGTTTTTGGATTACCTATAACTGATAAACGGCTCTTTTATTTAATTTCAACTTTCGGTGCAATGTACGCTGCTTATATGATCACTATGTTTAATATTGAACGGGTAATGTATTTGTATCACTATTTTATTGCGCTCTTTTTCGGAACATTTGTACTATTTTTATTGATCAATTATCTTTTCAAAACTTCCATAACCAACAACAGCAAGCTTTTTAATATCGCTATATTGATTTTTATTGCCGAAATCATCTATTGCTATTACTTTTTTGCTCCATTTACTTATTATAAGCCGCTTACAACAATGGAGTTTTATGAAAGGGTATGGTTTGATTTCTGGAAGCTCAAGCCCATACTTTAGATTATGAGCAAATTCGTTAAATTTCTTATTCTGGGGGCGGTGTCGACATTGGTCGATTACAGCATTTTTTCGTTACTATATGTTTTTGAAGTTCAGTATGCAATTGCGATTATCTTCAGTTATAGTGGTGGACTAATTGTTAATTTTTACGCTGGCCGGAAGTTGATTTTTATCTCTGGAAGTAAATTAAAGACGACTCATTTTGAATTTATTTCTGTGACATTAATTGCATTAGTTGGGTTGTTAATTAATATTGCTTTCGTGAAGATGTTAAGCTTTTCTATGTTTGAAATAGACCCTAGAATCTCAAGGATAGGTGCAATAGGAGTTGCCTTTATCTGGAATTATTTTGCCAGGAAACTCTTTGTATACCATTAAGGAGCTGTAATGCCACGTATTCATGAAATGATCTCTGTTGTTGCTCCTGCATATAATGAGAGCGATAATGTCATTCCTTTTTATGAGACCATGAAAACTGTTCTGGAAGAACTTAGCAGTTCCTGGGAAATTATTTGTGTTAACGACGGTAGTAAGGATGATACCCTTGAAAAACTTAAAGCCTTACATATAAAAGATACCCGGATCAAGGTTATTAATCTGTCACGAAATTTCGGCAAAGAGATAGCTTTGACTGCGGGCCTTGACCATGCTCAGGGGGATGCCATTATCCCTATCGATATTGATCTTCAGGATCCACCGGAGTTGATTTTTGATATGGTTAGACTCTGGAAAGAAGGGAATGATGTGGTGTACGCTACTCGCATCAGGCGAGAGGGCGAGACATTCGTCAAAAAATTTACGGCTTCCATGTTTTATCGTCTTATTGAAAAAATCAGCCATGTACAGATTCCGAGAGATACCGGTGATTATCGTCTCATTGACAAAAAAGTACTCTATGAATTAAAACAATTGCGTGAAACACACCGTTTTATGAAAGGACTCTTCAGTTGGGTCGGATACAAACAGATCAGTCTTCCTTATCACCGATTGCCGCGCAATGCAGGAAACACATCGTTTAACTACTGGAAATTGTGGAATTTTGCCATTGAAGGGATTACGAGCTTCAGTATTGCTCCACTGCAAATTGCTATGTATTTGGGTCTTTTTTCAGCTTTATTTGCATTTTTTTACACGATTTTTATAGTGGGTAAAACCTTGCTGTTTGGCGCCGATGTTCCCGGGTATCCTTCAATGATGGTTACAATTCTTTTCTTTGGGGGGGTGCAGCTGATCAGTATCGGTATTTTAGGTGAATACATCGGCCGTATCTATAATGAAGTTAAACAGCGGCCACTCTACATTATTCAGGATTTGTATGAGTAAATCAATACAACAGACACTCTTATGGGCATCACTCATTGTATTAGGATTTGTATATTGGTATACCCATGCAATCACTTTCACATCTGTTGAAATGGTTGGGCCTGATGGAAACCGAACAGAGATTATACTTCCCTATGAGGCCTACAGCACTACAATGAATGAGCGTTTTGTTTTTGAGTTGAACGTATTTTCGTATATAGATCAGAAAAAAAAGATTCATATTACAGCCGATGACGAGATATTATCTATACATGCAAATCAGCAGTTTGTCGATTTTGCTACGATTAAGTCACAATACAAACAGCAAAAACTGAAAGATTATAGACGCGGGTATGACTTTCTTATTCCTTTGCTAAAAGGTAAGAATACGATTTTTATCGAGACAAAAAATTACGGAGCTGGCGGTTATACGCTTAAAGCGGAAGCCAATCTCTTTTACTACGATTACTTAATACTTTTTTTTCTGATTTTACTGCCGTTGGTACTTTTACTTGTGAGTTGGTTGGATCGATACATGCCGGATATTCTGCATTTTTTCAATACGAGGAATTGTCAGTTTGACTCTGCTCAACGTGACAGGCTTTTGGCATTGATACCTTTTGGAGTTGTGCTTTTTGGGATTATAATTCGTGTGGCTTATTTTTGGGTATATGGGCACGGCTCTTATCAGCATGACCAGCACTATCATATTGAATTTATAAAATATTTTTCAGAATTCTGGAGCCTACCGTTACCGGATAAGGCTTTGGAGTACCCGCAGCAGCCCTTGTACTATCTGGTGGCAGGGAAACTTTTTGCATTATTGCATTACTTTGGTGTCGATGAGTCACGCACTCTAATGTTGATTGCTTCGCTTTCGGCAATCATGATGATTGCTATATTGCCGATTGCTTACGCGACTGTGAAAATGATGACACCCAGTCGTTTTATTACTATAGCTGCATTAGGTTTTTTGGCTTTTACGCCTTCTTTTGTCTTTCTTTCAGGACAGATCAATAATGATCCGCTGAACTTTTTTCTTGCATCGGTTGCAATCTACTACAGTGTGAAGTATTATTTTTCTGGAAATTCACGTGCCTTTTTTGGAGCGTTGCTGTTTACTGTATTAGTCTTCATGACGAAAGTTTCATCGGGGATGATTGCTATACTTCTGTTTGCCATATTGCTTTACAGATATTTTAATGCGTTGAAGCGCGACATTCCCCGTGAAATGATTGTGAGACATTTGAAGTATTTTGGAGTTGTGGTTCTCTTTTTCCTTGGTCTCTCTTTTTTAAGAGTATACCTCCCCTCGACAGGAGAATTTCTTTTCGTTAATAGTGGAATTTTCAAGGGTCAGGAGATTCGATCTCTCGATTTTTCCTATTTTTTTAGTTTTAGAATCATCGATTTGTTGAATGAAGGACAGGCGTATGTATATGGAAGATTTGAACCGGTCAAGCAATCGTTTTTTACCTGGCAGTATGCGACGATGCTACTTGGAGAATATGATTATAAGCGGGTTATGAATGGTTTAAACTGGAATCGAGCCGTTTATCTTTTTTCATTGATTTATGTCGTTGGAATCGTCGCATTTATCTATTATTTTAAAAAAATACCCTTAATTCTGAAATTGATGATGTCAATTGTAGCAGTGAATCAACTACTAATTATAAATTTCGCTTTTGGTTATCCATCAGTCTGTAATACTGATTTTCGTTATAATAGTCCAACGTTGATTTTGTGGGGATTTATCATCTCTTTTGGATTATGGCAGTTTACTCTGCATCATGAGCGCATGAAAAATACAGTTGTTATTCTTGTAGGCGTGGCATTGACAGCCAATTTTTTCTGGCTGATTCATCTTTTACTTTTGGCTAAACCTAACACAATAACCTAAGAACCGATATTCATAGAGAAAATTGGCAGTAGCATCGCTGAAACAATAAACCCTATCACGCCTCCGACAAAGAGCATGAGAGCTGGTTCAAGCAAGGATAGAAAAAGCGAAATCTTATCTTTGTTGTCTTCAAAGTAGAGTTCTGAAAGATTCTGAAGAATCGACGATACCTCGCTGGTCTCTTCACCGAGTGCGATCGCCTGAATGAATGACGAATCTATTTTGTAGCCGTCACCCCGCTGTAGGGCATTCGAAAATTTACTTCCTTCAACGACTCTTCCGGCTGCATCGGTAAATTTCTTTTTTATGACACTGTTTTTGACGATATTCGCAGCGAGATTTGCGGTTTGAACAAAAGGAATCCCGGAGCGGATTAGAACAGACGAGATGTAAGAGAAGCGTCCCAGTTCAGAGGTCTGAATGATGGGTCCGAAGAAAGGCATTTTAAGCATAAACAGATCAACACCATACTTGAAGGCTGGGCTGAATTTCATCATTAGAGAAAAACCGCTTATGAGTGCAACAAGAACAATGGCGACTATCATCCATTGATGGGTAAAAAAGTCTCCCAAGGCGATAACAAATTTGGTAATACCCGGAAGTTCCTGTCCAAGCTGTTCGAAAATGCCGGTAATTTTTGGTACTACGAAGGTGATCATGAATGCCACCATGAAGAGTGAGACTACAATGATGAATGACGGATAGGCAAATGCATTTTGAATCTGTTTGTTGACTCGGGTTTGTTCTTTGAGAAACACGGAAAGTTCAAGCAGGACTTCCTGAAGAATACCGCTGTTTTCAGAGACCTTTATGGATTGCTTGTAAAAATCGGGAAGGGTGATGATGGACTGCCCCTCGAGTGCCTGATAGAAGCTTTTTCCTTCATCGAGCAGGGTAATCAGCGTGGCAATGAAACTGGAGAGCGTTTTGTTGCTGGCGTACTGGTTCTGTGCCAGACGCAGGGCATTGACAATCGAGATACCGGCTTTAAGATAAATGGAGAGATCACGGCTGAGTGTTGCCAGCTCGGAAGGTTTGATCGATTTTCTGCGCTTAAGTGTCAGATTTGAAAAGAGGTTGCTGCTCTCTTCTGTAATACTGGTGTAGAAAATCTGTTTGCTGCGAAGACGTCGCTTGGCATCTTCAATATCTGTCGCTTCGATCAGTCCTTTGGTTTTGGATCCGTCGCTTTGCAATCCTTTGTATTTAAAGACCATAGGGCTCCTTAGCGATTGAAATCGCTTTCATCATTGGGTAATTTTTTGGAGTTGTCGAAAAACTCCGTGACTTCCGAAAAACTTTTTGTCATGTGTGTCGGATACATGTAAGGATCGAAAAGATAGTAATTTTTATCATCTTCCACCGCGTAATGCGATCCGCTGCCATTGGCATAGAGGGTATAGACGAAGCAGACATTCTGAAGCGTCTCCTGTGCATCCATCATCGGTAAAAAGTCAATCGTTCTCAATTGGCCGAAACGATCCGGTCGGTAGACATTGGGATGACTTTTAAAAAGCTTGAAACCTTCATCATCAGCCTGTTTGCCATCAAAATAGAGATGACACTCAGAGCAGGGCTCAAGGCAGATAGCCTCCGCTTTTCGTTTGAACGGAAACGTTCCGAGGAACTCCTTAAGGGTCAACAGTGTGAGTTTGTCGGTGTCGCTTTGCGGTGGCCGCGTCAGTTTGTGTACGAAAATACCGTACATGATCGATATGAGCACCACGACAAGCAGCAGTTCAAAAAGAGTAAATGCCCTACTGCTTGATACAGTCGGCATACGTGATGTCTTTGTTCTCTTTACTGCCACCCTCTTTGCGATCAGCCCCAAGTGAAATCAGGTTGATACCATCTTCGGTCTGGACGTAAATAAAAGGTGACTTCCATGGATCTTTTGGAAGAATGCCGTTTTCAAAATAACCAGAAGGTGCATAGTTGGGAAAGTTTTCAGCATTGGGATTTTTAACCAGCGCATCAAGCCCCATCTCCTGTTCTGGGTAGCTGCCGTTATCCAGTTTGAACATGTCAAGTGCGTTTTTTATGCTTTTCATCTGAACGCAGACAAGATTTTGTTTGGCCTGTTCACTTTTACCGATGAGGTTCGGCATTACAAGCGCCGCCAGAAGTCCGAGAATGATGATGACGATCATCAGTTCCATAAGTGAGAATGCTTTTTTCATTCAATATTTCCTTTTTATTGTGTGACTTAATTTGGAACAGGTACTATAACAGGTTGTTCTTTATAAGAGTAGTTTTCAGGATTGTCAAAATTTATTTCCAAGGATATTTGCTGTGAAGTGTTTGCCATTTGAGTTAAAAATGGAATCGGAATAAACTTTTCATCTCCGCTTGATAATTTTTTAATACGAAGCTTGATCTTGTCGGTATCAGATTCTAACAGATAATCTGGAATTTTTAGAAGAAATGTACTACCATCGATATTCCCTTGCAAAAACACAAGTTTATTGTATTGTTTTGAAAGATCCTGAGCGGTATTGATTAGGGAAATCTCATAAACTCCATGTGCAGATAGTGCCTTTGATTCAACATATTTTTCTCTTTTGGGTATATGTTTTTCGGATAAACTCTTGTTGTCGTCCGATTTAGGCGGAAGTACTGCATTTTGTTGATAAGATATTAGGGGTGAGTCAGTATTGTTTTTTTGAACTGATTGATGCTTTAATGTGGGATCGAAAGGTGCTCCAACGGATTCATCATTTTCCAATAGCAGAAAAAACAAAATGAGTATCGTCAGGCCGACGCTGAGTAGGGTGATGTATTTGTTCACTATATTTCCTCTATAATTCGTCTCAATAAAAATACAGAAGCGCGTTTTTCTGCCATTTTTATTAATTTTATGAATATTGAAAGATAAACACCGAGTTGAAAAAAGGTATAGCACTTTTAATTACCATAGCGTTAATTGCAGCGATTGCGGCACTCATTGGTGTTGCAGGCGGCATTATAGACCAGTCGTTTAAACGAATATCCAACAAGCAGTTTCTGATACAATCCAACAGTATCTTTTCCGGTTTCAAGGAAATTTTGAAAAATGCCAGTGGCGATGTTAATGACTCCATGACGCTTGACATTTTTCTATCGATGCCGTTCGTGTTCGATCTGAAATCACGCGATATTAGCGTTGACATTTCATTTACATCCGCAGCACAGAGCATCAACCCGAACAGGATGCTCCAGTCTGCCGATGCCAACGCGACACAAAACGATCCGGAAGCTTCCATACCTATAAATCAGGCTTATGATGCGTATTTTGATCGTATACTGACGGTTTACAATGTCTCTGATAAAATTCTGCTTTTGTCAATGATAGCTGATACCGTAGATACGGATCTCAAAGAGCGTGTAACAGGCTCGGAGATCGCTTTGGAAGCACCTTTTTTCTCTCAGGGGCACATCTATTCAATTGAGCATTTTTACAAAATTCTGGAAGCCTATAAAAGAGCCACACTTGATTACAGCGTTGATAAAATTCCCTGGGAGCATCTGTTGAGTTTTACGAACGAATCGGTAGATATCAATCATATCGAACCCGATACGCTATCAATGCTGATGCCGGATCTCGATGCCGCATCTTTGGCGCTGCTGACAACTGACAGGATTGATGTGTTTGAAAATTTCGAAGACATGGGTATCGATTCGGAAAGTGCCAAAACGCTCCAGAGTCTTGGGCTCGGTTTTTACGCTCCGGAAGTGAAAGCCTGGCTCAATATCAGAAATGGCGAAGAACATCAGGGATTGACGTTTTTGTATAATCTGCAAACGAAAAAGGCGACGCATATTGAAATTACCAACTAAAACAAATGAGCGCCCCCTTAAAACAGTGGTGATCAACAGGCAGGAGACCCTGCGTACTTCAGAGGAACGGGTCAACATTGTTTTGACGCCGGCGTATTACTGGTTTAAATCTGAAGTGCTGCCAGTTTCCAATGTGTCTCAGGCAAAAAAACTGGTTGCGTCGCTCTTTGATGGCGTGATTCCCGAAGGGGAATACAGTTATTACGTCATAAAAAAAGAGGAGCGCTTTTGGCTTTTTGCCTACAGCGATGCAATGATTGTGGCCAAACTGACACAATTGGGACTGAAACCCTCTCAAATCAACAACATTTATTTTGCGCAGACGGAGTGCGAACTCACGGAAATGCCTTTGATGCTGGACGATGGTTTTGTGTTGATGGCGCAAGAGGAGAGTGTCAGTCTGGTGCCATCAGCCTATGTCGCGGACACGATCTCTTCGGAGCGCTATTTTTCCGCCCACCATTTCTCAAAGCATACGGTGTCACTCAGTTTCTTTCAAAACAGTTTTCTCGAAGAGAAGTACCTATACCGTATGATGGCAGTCGCTATCGCATTCATCGTCCTCTATTTTGGCCATTATCTGATGGTGCGTCAGGAGCTGCGTGATGTTCTGGGACGCCAGCTATCAATTGCGGAGCATTTTAAACTGCCGCAGACATCATTTGAACTCAATGGGCTCAAAAATGCGCTTTATGCCAAAGAATCTCGCCAGTTTGAGCTTCGTGAGAATGTAAAGAAGCTGCTCTCTTTAAAGCTGAACCCGGGGGAGTATGTGAAGAAGATGCAAATCAACCAGAAAACGGGAAGTTTCGAGATCGTTCTGACTGATGCCAAGCATGCCGAGGCGCTCAAATCACAGCTGCAACAATCTTTCAAGATTACTTCTGTGAAGGTCGTTGACACGACATTTTATGTAGGAGTGAGCCTATGAACAAAATCAATCCGCTCTATCTCCTGCTCTTTTTTGTACTTGCAGCGATTCTGATGATGTATAAAGTCTCTGCAACTGAATCGAGAATTACAAATCTAACCCAGGAAAACGCACGTGCGGAAGCAGATGGCAAAGCGATCTCCCAGCTTAAAAGCCGCTGGAAGGACAATGCAGCCATGCAAAAGCGTGTTGATTCTATTCTGGGGATGAGCAATTTCAATCAAAATGTTACCAAACGGGATAGAACTAAAACTACTTACAAAATTGTGCTTATAGGGCTTGATAACATTTCGCTTGATGCCTTTACCAACAAGCTTCTCAACGAAGCGATTGCCATTAAAAGCATAGAGATTGAGCGTTTTTCCGAGAGTAATGCAACCGTGGCCGTGGAGTGCGAATTATGAAACGTCTGAAAAAAGCACTCCTCTATTTTTTAATTGCCGTTGGAATGGTGTTGTTTTTTCTTCCGAAAGTGCAGCTCTATTATGCTCTTGAGACACTGCTCAAGCCTTACAACATTTATATCTCGGGAGAAGAGGTTCACGATTACGGTTTGACGATGGTCGTGAAGAACGGAACAATTGCTTATGACGATCTGAACGTGGCTACTTTCGATGCGATCGCGCTGACACCTTTGCTGGTTTACAATGCCGTGACGGTCGATCCGGTTCTTCTGGCTGAAGATATGGAGCAATTCGTTCCCCGTTCTATTGATGAGATCCGCATTGTGCATTCACTGATTGATCCGTTACATGTAAACATCAGTGCTTCGGGTGAGTTTGGAACGCTTGAAGGAGCAATTGCGCTCCTCGATCATAACGTGTCGCTGCTGCTGCAGCCTTCCAAGGCACTTCTCGATCGCAAGCCGTTTTGGCTGGGGCGTTTGAAAAAAGATTCCGAAGGAGGATACCGCTATGAAACAGCTTATTAGTCCTCTCTGGATCAAACGATTTTTGGTATTGGCATGGATGGCGATCGTCATCAAGGCGCTTATGCTTGGAGTGCTCTTTTTTCTTCCAAAACAGGGTATTGAGCAGGTTCAGATTCCCGAGCGTGCGCTTTATGCCAGCTACAAGCCTTCAGCTGCTTTTGGCCTGCAGGGAAAAAAAGTTGAAAAACCCAAAGAGGAGCCGGTGTATCGTCTTGACAACCTGACGCTGCAAGGACTTTATGATGATCCAGTGAGCCCCTTCATTGCGGTGGCGGAAGGCTCAAACGTGATGATGATCGGTCTGAATGAGGATTTCAAGGGATACAAGCTCGTTGAAGTCAAATCCGATCGTGCCATTTTTGAAAAAGCGGGGAAACGTTACGAAATCACGTTCAAAGATACCCCGATCAAAACAGGTTCGATCAGTGCTGCCGAGCCTGAAGTGATTGCCGATGACGCAGCCGTTTTTGTCAAGCGCAACGAGATCAAGTATTATGCGAACAATTTCGATGCCATCTGGAAAAACGTGAAAATCAAAGAGATTATCAAAGAGAAACGTTTGGAGGGATTCGAAGTGGAGTGGGTGAAAGAGAAGTCAGTCTTTGAAAAACTCGGACTCATAAAAGGCGACATCATCACTGCGGTCAATGGCCAAAAGCTCAAGTCGATATCACAGGTGTTTAAACTTTACAATAATATGGACAAGCTTGACAGTCTGAAACTGACGATCATGCGTGACAATCAAGAGAAGGAACTGGAATATGAAATTTTTTAAGACTCTGCCGTTAATTATGACAATAATGCTGCTGCCGGGAGTCGTTGTGGCTGCCGACGCGCCATCTAAAGAGACGACACGTGAACGTGTGAATCTGAAACTTGACAATATCAAGATCGAAGACTTTATCACGATGGTGGGTAAAGTCGTCAACAAAAATATTTTATTGTCTCAGCCGATTCCCGGAACCGTCAATTTCATCTCAACGTCTCCCATCTATAAAGATGAGCTGATGGACATCTTGATTGCCGTATTGGAAAAGAAAGGCTTTACCATTGTTCAAAGCGGCAGTTTTTATACAGTGGAACGTTCCAATACTGCGGTAAAAAATAATCTGCCGATCGGCACAAAAGAAAAAAGCCTGATGAAAACCGAATTCATTCAGGTGACGAGCGAAAATGTCGACATTCTTGCCGCGAAGGTGCGACAGTTTCTTTCCGAAGGGGGCAAACTGCTCACTATGAAAGAGACCAACACAATGATTGTCAGTGACTATCCTGCCAATATCGGGATTATCCAGAAGGTTGTTGATAAAATCGAAGCGCAATACGAAGAGAATGCCCAGGTTGCTTTCGTGGCCCTGGAAAATGCCAAAGCCAGTCGCGTTCAGCCACAGCTGCTCAAGATCGGGCAGACACTTATCAATCAAAAAGTTGATAGCAATAAAGTCGATATTATTGCTGACGACGCGAGCAATTCCATCATCATTCTGGCGTCACAGGAGAATATTGATCGCCTGAAGCCCATGGTATCAAAACTTGACGCAAAGGATACCGGAGCCGATCAGCGTCTGACTATTTTACCGCTTGAAAACTCAGAAGCCAAAAACGTCGTGACCAGCCTCCAGACCTTGCTGGATAAAAAAAAGTATGTCAATGAAGCGAATAAACCGACGGTCAGTGTCTATGAAGAGCTTAATGCCATCGTCGTTTCGGCGGTCGAGTCAGATATTGAAGATATCAAAGGGATGATCAAGATTCTTGATATCGAAAAACCGCAGGTCTTCGTCAAGGCACGCATTATCGAGATCAGCAAATCGATGGGTGATCAGATCGGTATGCGCTACGGTTTGGCCGGCGGGGCTTTGACCAGTTCGGGACTTTTAAGTTTTGCAGCCAATCTTGGGGGTTCTTCCGTTGTATTGCCGGCTGGCCTGAATCTGGATACCAGTGCCAAATTTGATCAGGGTATTGTTCTTGGTGCCACTATCGACTTTCTTGCAGGCAACGGTGCGGCGCATTCGCTCTCCGAACCGACACTGCTGTGTGTCAACAATCAGGAATCTACAATATATGTAGGTCAAACCCAATCCATTGTTACGAGCACGGTTCAGGGAAACCAGAGCACTGACCTCGCACGTAATACGGTCTCGCGCGAGGACATCGGGCTGACGCTTAAAATCAAACCGCGTCTCTCATCCGGCAACAAAGTTACGCTTGTGGCCAATGCGAAGCTTGAAGACGTGATTCCCGGTTCAACTCCCGGTTATGTCAACACCTCAAAGCGTGAGGTTAGTACGACTGCCATTGTACAAAACGGTGAAAGTGTTATCATCGGCGGATTGATCAGTGATAAAGACCGTGAGAGTAATACGGGCATTCCGCTACTGAAAGACATTCCCTATCTTGGCGCACTTTTTGGTTATACGGAAACGTCAAAGGAAGAGATTAACCTTGTGATTATCCTGACACCTTACATTGTACGCAATAATGAAGATCTGCCACGTGTACGTAAATTAATGCAACAACTTGATGAGGTGCAGCGCGATTATGAAACGTTGCTTGGAAAAAAGCTGGATGAACGTCTTGACGAGATTAAAGCGGAAGAAAAGGCCAAGGAGCCTGAAGTGAAAGCAAAATCAAATGCGATGGACGCTATTTCGCCATCAGGAAGATAGATGCTACAGTTTCCCCTTGTAGAGAATATCGACCTCCATCCGGTTCAGATCGAAGCGATCGATACCAACCTTGCTGTTAAAAACTATGTACTCTTTTCAGAGGTTGACGGTGTTTTACATGTAATAGTTTCGCAGCGTCATCTTGCCAATGCATTCGACTTTCTGGCAAAACAGGAGTTTCACTATCCCATAGCTGTCGCCGATGATGACTCTTATGACCGTCTTTATAACAAGTTTCTTGAAATACGTACGGATGTGGAACTCGGCTCGCTCGAACAGGGTGGTGAAGAGATAGAGAATGATGATATTTCACTCTCTGAATTTCTGCGTAACAGCTCCGACCTGCTCACCAGCGAAGAGTCAGCTCCGGTTATCAAGTTTGTAAACGCTCTTTTTTACCAGGCACTTAAAAAACGGGCTTCGGACATTCACATCGAAGTGCATGAAAAGCGCAGTGAAGTACGTTTCCGTATTGACGGGGCGCTGATCAAAAATGCCGATCTCGACAACAAAATTGCAACACTGATCATCAGCCGTATCAAGGTTATTTCCAATCTGGACATCTCCGAAAAGCGAATTCCTCAGGATGGTCGCACACAGGTCAAGATTGCAGGCAAAAGCATCGACGTGCGGGTCTCTGTGCTTCCGACTTATTACGGCGAACGGGTAGTTATGCGGATGCTCATGCAGTCTGAGGATATTCCGCATATGGTCGACCTTGGGTTTGAACAAAAGCTCGTTAATCAGCTTGATGAACTGCTCAAACACTCACATGGCATTATTCTTGTTACCGGTCCGACAGGTAGCGGTAAGTCAACGACACTTCACGCCTTTTTGCAGGAAGTTGCCAAGCCGGATATCAACGTTATTACGGTTGAAGACCCGGTAGAGTATAAGGCTGATAACATCAACCAGATTCAGACCAATCCCAAAGCAGGGCTCACCTTTGCATCGGGATTGCGTTCGATTTTGCGTCAGGATCCTGACGTTGTTATGATCGGGGAAATTCGTGATGCAGAAACGGCACAGATCGCCATTCAGGCGGCATTGACGGGACACCTGGTTTTTTCGACACTGCATACGAATAACGCTACCGCAGCGATTACGCGATTGATCGATATGGGGATCGAGCAGTTTCTTATTGGCTCCTCACTGCTGGGCGTTCTGGCGCAGCGTCTGGTACGAAAGCTCTGTAACCATTGTAAAGAAGAGGATTTTCTTGCCGAAGAGTTTGCCCGGGAATTCGATTTGCCCGAATATGCCAAAATCTATAAATCGTGCGGCTGTTCGAAATGCAACTATACGGGTTATATCGGGCGACAGGCGATCGGTGAATTTTTCATTCTTGATGATGAATTCCGAAGCATGCTTAAAGACCGTGTCAGCGACCATGTCATCCGCAATCAGGCGATTGCACAGGGAATGGAAACACTCTCCGATCAGCTTAAAGTGCTTCTGCTCAACGGGACGACATCGATGCATGAAATCATCCGTGTCGGGGTAAAAGATACCTGATGCGCAGAGGATTCACGATAGTCGAGGTCGTTGTCGCCGCGGTTATTGCTACGATCGCGGGTGTCGGTTTGCTGCAGATGAATTCCAACTACACCCACCTTTTTAATCGTATAACAGAAAAATCCACCAGCAGCGAAATTCTCTCAATCGTCGGTCTGCATGCTGATCAAAAATATCATCATACGAGTAAAACACTTGATGATCTTTTAAATGACACCTATCAGATTGACAACGATGATCTTCGCAAGTGGCTCAAAGATACGAAAGTAGACTATTCGGAGCATCTGGTAGAAACGATTACATTCGGAGAAGAAGAGCTTGGGGGAGAATTTGGCGACTACTCAATGGATGAGAGTGTCGAAACTTCCGCATTGGCACCGGTGATTCAGTTTGAGTTGATTGAAGTGCATATTGAAAGTAAAGAACTCTCTGGAAGTATTTTACATGTAAGGCCGGTAGAACTGTGAGACACGCGTTTACAATTATGGAGTTGATGGTTTCAAGCGTACTCATCGTGATAATTACATTGTTTCTTTATGGTGCAATAGGTTCTATGACACTCTCAAATCAAACACTGGCACTACATGACGATGCGGATAAGAATAGAAGTAAACTTTATCAACTTCTCTATCGTGATTTTTTGCAGTCAATTTCTATGAAGACCTCTTCGACAAAAGATAAACATTATACTGTGGTTGATCTACAAACGTCAAATTCGCTGTATAACATAGATATGCCTTATGTAAGCTATTTTGTTCATTCAAATCAAAAAGAATTATTACGGCTTGAATCGTCAAAACCAATTGTGCTACCTGTTAAATATGAAGACCGCTTTGATATTGCTGTAGATACGGTGGCTGCTGAGATCACTGCATTTAATGTATATCAATCTCGTTCAAATGAAGGGAATAGCAGCAGTGATGAAAATGCAAGCAGCGATGTATCGGTATTATTGTATTTGAAGACAAAAAAAGGGTCGTCACCTTTTCTGCTTGAATTGACAATTTAGCAATTATTAATCAAATTACGCTAAAATTTCTAGGTTTTAGTTGATTGGCCAATCAGCTATAAAATCCATATAAGGAATATTTATGGCAAACAAACAAATTCTTAGCGTTGTTGCTGCATCAGTACTTGCAGCCACCTTTACACTAACTGGTTGTGGCAGTTCTAGTTCTAACCACTCAAGCTCAAGCTCAACTTCAAGCACAACTTCAAGTACGAGTTCTACGGGTGCTCTAATCAGCGTAACCGTCTCAGATGCGTACGTGCATGGCGCTACAGTTAAAATCGGAAATGTCGAATATCAAACTGCAAATGGGGCAGTTTATGAATTTCCAGAAGGTACTGAAGCAGGAGCATTCACGACAGCAGGTGGTGCTAATGACACTAACGGTAATGGTGAAGCAGATGCTGCAGATCCAATTGCTCCTAGCATGAAGGCAGCAGGTGGTTACTTGAATATCAATCCATTTACAACAATGGAAGAAAATGGTATGAGCCTGGATGAAATTAATGCTAAGTACAATATTTCATTGACTACTACAGATATCGATGTTACATTGGCAGCATTGAATGTTTATAAAGCAGCGGCGAAAGCAGGATTGGAACTGGCATACGCTGAGGCTGGTAACACAGTACCTGCAAGTTCTAGCAGTTCTGTTTCTATCGTACCAAACCCAAATGAATCCTCGGTTTCTGTTTCTTCCTCTTCTGAGGCTGCCAGCTCTTCTGCGGGAGCGAGTATTGTACCGAACCCATTTGGTGCTCCAACAAGAAGTATCGTTCCTGACCCATTTGCTGACGGTACTACAACATCTTCAGAGGCAACTAGCACGACTTCATCGGAGTCTGCAACTACATCTTCAGCTGCTAATACAGCAGAGCTTGATGCAGCGCTTTCTGCAGTTGATAATGCCACTGATGCCGCTGGTGTTGATGCAGCAGTAAAAGCCAATGCATTTCTTGGATATTATGTGGTCGCTACAAGCTCCGAATCGTCAGTAGGAAGTTCTTCGGCGCCAGCAAATAACTGTCCAAGCGGAACAACCCTTGTGAATGGTGAGTGTGTTGCTGAAAATAGCTCAAGCACTAGTAGTACATCAAGTACTAGTAGTACATCATCAGCGAGTGGCACTTCAATCGTACCTAATCCATTCGGTTAAGCGATAACAGCCTCTCTGGCTGTTATCTAATTGCGTTTTCTTCTTCTTCATTAAAATTAATTAAATCGGATAAAAATGGCAAAGATATTTTTTATTTACTTCTTGATGTTACATTTTCTGTATGGTATTGAGCTCTCTATTCAAAGTGCCAATCGCACATATCCAAATGAATCGGAAATAGAACTCTTAAAAAAGAATTTAAAATCAAAGATGATTATAATCGATGATAAAGAAAGTGCCCGTGTTTTAGAAGAAAATATGATTTTAAGTAATCTTTTTTTAAAGGAAGCAGGATTATCGAAAGAGTTTAAAACCGATATTAAAATATACATAGAAGGAAAGTTGGCAGATGAACTTGTTAGACAAAAAGAAAAATCTATCGATGTGTCGGATGATGTTCTTCTCTCTTATTATAAAGACAAAAAAAAGAAATTTTTTTCAAAAAATATGGTAAAAATGCAAATTTATATGTTTGATGATTTTGAAAGTGCCCTGAAAGTGTATGAAGATTTTTATAAAAAGCCTGCTGCATTGGACAAATATGCTGGAGAAAATAATATTTCAAAAGTAACGCAGGATCTGATGTTTGATAATATACATCCGCAGATAAAAGGCTATCTTAAAGATGTAAAAGAGGAGAACTATATTGTACCACCTCAAAAATGGGCTAAAAATTTTATAGTTGTATATGTAGAAAAAATAGACACTGAGTATTTTAAACCATTTGAAGAAGTTAAAGAAGAGATTAAAACGTTACTGTTAAATGACAACAAAAATCGATTAAAAAAAGAACTTGTAGAGTATTATAGAAATAAATATATGGAATAGGGCAACAAATGAGTAAGGTATTGATGACGGCGCTTTTTATCTTGACGGTATTCGGATGTAGTAAAACTTATAAATATGTCCAAGTAAACCAAGAGTTTTCAAAAAAAGCGCAATATCGTGATTTGTTGACACAGGCCAGTAGATATTGGGATGCTTTATCAATAAAAGATTTTGATGAAAGCTATGAATATGAGTTGCCATATTTGAATTTTAAACACAATCTTGAGTGGTACAAAAAATTTCATAGCAATAATAAAGAAAAATATTTCATAAATATAAAAAGTATAAAATCAATTGATTTGAGTGGCGTCGTCTATATTGAGCTCGAATATAATAAAAATGGAAAAACTTTTACATTTTTGGATAAGTGGATAGATGTGAATGGCCGCTGGTATCATAAATATTCTGATTCTTTGGTTCCGGATATAGATGAACCTTAAACATAAATTTTATCCTCTCTACTTGAAAATAAAGAAATAAAGTGCTACAATCACAGTGAAGCAATTAGTATATGGCTATGCTCGAGCAAATTTTGTCTTATATTATTGCGAAATCTTACATGTAAGGAGACTACACATGAGTCTTAAAAAATTAGTATTTTCTGCAACAGCTGCAGCTATGCTGTCAACAGCTGCATTTTCAGCTAACCTTCCAGTAACACTCGAGGGTGACTCTACAGGTGATTATCTTGTTTTCCCATCATACTATGCACTTAGTACAAGTCAGTGGAAAACAAACATTAAAGTGGTGAATACAAATACTACAGCTGCTGTAGTTGCAAAAGTTGTTATTCGTGAAGCTGCAACCAGTAAAGAGAACCTTGACTTCCTTATCTTTTTGACTCCTGGTGACGTTTGGGAAGGTGTAATCTACAATGATGGCGTTGTTAAAATTAAATCTACTGATGATTCATTGTTCTTGAATGATACAATGGTTTCTTCTACAAACCCAATGGATAAAATCCTGTTTGACAATGGTCCTGCTGGTAACCAATATGGTTACGTAGAAGTATTTGGTGTTGGTCAAATTGATGCTTATTCTGTTAGCGCAAGTTGGGGTGGACCAGGTAATCCACTGAGCAAAGCTGCACTTTATGCCGCATACAATGTTCTTGCTGCTGGTACTGTTGGTGATTGGACCGGTGTAGATAATGACAGTATTTATGGTCAGGAAGTAATCTATTCTGACGCTGTTGGTGGTGAAAAAACTATGGCTATTATGGCTACAGCACTTGGTGGTGTAACCGGGACGGCAAATAACCGTGTAATTAGAGGTGTTGAAACAACTCTTGATAACTCAGTAACAGGTCAATTGGCTGGAGACGTTCTTGATGGTATTGAAGATGTTTTAGCTAAAGATAACGTTTATGTAACATATTACAATAGTGATGCTGCTAATACTATTTTACAGCTTCTTTCTCCAGTGAAAAAATATCACTTTGATGATCTTGGACGTACTGGTGCAGCTGTAGAAGATGCTCCATACTATTCATATGATGCGTCAAAAGATGCAGCTGGTACTTATGTTGACAATTCTAAACGTTATGAGTATACTGTAACTGCTCGTGACCAGATGGAGAATAGTGTAACTTCAAGTAATGACTTCTCGGGTGGTACAGCAGAACATAGCTACTGCTATGAAGAACTTTGTTATATTGTAGCGGGTGCTGATAATACGGCATCGTATGCATCTGGATACTTGGATTACACATTCCTTCCAGTAACTTCTGGTCAAGGTGAACCTGTTATCCCAACTGTTATGACGGGTGTACAAGTTAATAGTGCTGCAATTACAAACATTCTTTATCCAGCTTATAGTGATCGTGCTGCTGCATACGTAGTTCACCACTAATCACTATTTATATTTATACTCCGGAGTATTCTTCTTGAATGCTCTGGAATACTTCTTGCTCTGTACTACATTATAACTACACAAAAATGATTTATACTTTATTTGTTTAGTCGTGCTATACTGATATGTATAGAATGCTTAAGTAAAACTAGAGAAAATTCAAGGAGATGTTATGAAGCGTAGAATTGTATTTGGATTATCTGTAATCTTTTTAATGACAGCATTGAATGCAACTGAGTATTCATCAATTCATAGAGGTGATTTACTTGGTGAATATGCAGCACATATAGAGCAAATAAATGCTGGTAATACTGTAGTATTCAATTATACATTTCAAGTCACAAAAAGTGCATCCAAAGGGGATGCCAATGCTCAGTTTTACACACCGACTGGTTGGAATAATTTTAAGATATATATACCGTCAGGCGTTGATTTTGTTTCAATAGATATGACTCCGACACGTAATGCATCTTTACGTTATATGATGAAATTTCAAGCATTGTATGATAGTGTCATTGATCATTCAAGTGTTATTAGAAAGAATGATGCTACTTGGGAAATAGAAGAAAAAACAATACTTTTTACTGGAACGCCAACCGCTTCAATAGGTGTTGATGTCAATGCAATTAATCAGCGCAATGGTGGATGGCTTTATGTTGATGTAGTAGAAGATAACATTAATTTAACATCATACTTTTCCGGCCAGGTAATTAATCCTACACTCCGTGTCAATTTGCAACTACGTTTTTCTCAGCCGATTGATGACTGGATTAACAAAGTAACATTTGTTAGCGGTGACCCTTCAGATGAGTTTTCTCAAATGACAGTATTGACCTATCCTTCTGTTGGTGTAACTAATACAACAACTATAGGACCGATTGCTGGAACCAAAACATATAATTCTTTAAGTGAATATTCTGGTCCTTCAACCTCCAGTACAGCTAGCACAAGCTCAACAACAACAACTACTGTTTCATCTTCATCTGTGGCGACTTCTACAAGCAGCAATGGTGGTAATACATGCCCAAGTGGAACGTATATGAATGGATACGGTGAATGTATACAATACGCAACTTCATCGGCAACTTATACTTACTCTTCAAGCCCATCCGTCGGATGTTCTCTTCTACCGAATCCATTTGGAGGCATGGGGTCATGTTCATCATTCGCTGCAACAAGCAGTGTACCCACAGGTGGTAATACATGCCCGACTGGGACGGTAATGATTAATGGGGAGTGCATACAGAGCGGTAGTACAAGCAGTGCACCAACAGGAGGTAATACATGCCCGACCGGAACGGTCATGATTGATGGAGAATGTGTTGCCGGAAGCAACAATAGTTCAAGCAACAGCAGTTCAAGCAGCAGCAGTTCAAGCAGCAGTTCGTCAGAATTTACACCCGATAGTGCAACGGTAAATTATGTTTTGGCCAATTATCGAAGTTATAATTTATATACAGAAGATGATATTACGGCTACAATAGATGCTTGCAGGGCAAATCCTGAAAGTTGCGATATAGTCACTGTTGGTGCTTTGACAGCAAGCGATGTTTCTAATTTGTCATCGGCGGAATGGCATCAGGTGCCTGTATTCTCTGAAACATATTTGTCAGTGTTTGAAGATACGGTTATGATACTTGTAAACACTGATGGCATCTGGAAGGGTTATTCACCTGAAAAAACGATACGGGATGAAATTGTTGCGGCCGGATACGAAATTTTAGATTTTGTACCAGCTAAAAGCGTAGTATGGATATTCAGATGAAAAATTTAATATTTATTATAGCCTTTTTTTTCCTTGGATGCGGGGGTGGAGGAGGTTCTTCTGCGCCCGAAGAAAATACAAGTATACTTGGAGATGTAAAAAGTATAGCAGAACAACCTTTGCCCGGTGGAGTGCCATCTGCGCTCGATAAAATTGCAAAGAAAAATAAAATTAACTAGAGGCCATCTCAAAACCGATGCCACAGGCTTTGCTTACGATTAGTCATAGAACTGACAAACAAACAATGGGAATTTATCGAGCCACTGTTGTCCGAGAGGGAAGTAAAGCCGACAGGAAAAGGAAGATCTCCGCACCATCCACGTGAAGTGTTGAACGGTGTATTGTGGGTGCTGAAGAGGGGGCATAATGGAGCGAACTTCCATATCGCCGTGTCCAGACCTGCTCCGCAGGTTTCAGCAGTGGGTGAATGAGGGGTGTTCGAGAAATTTTTGCGTACTCTGGCAAGAGATTTTCATGAGCGAGGCGGTATCGATATCAGAGAGTGTTTTATTGACAGGAGCTTTGCTTCAGCAAAAAAAGAGGCTCTGGCATTGAGAAGAGTGAACACAGGGCAGTAAGATCATGGGTATCGTCGACTGTAACGGTTTTACTGTCATTCTATCCGCGGGAAGTGCTTCACCGCATGAGCTGAAGTATGCCGAACTCACGTTCGACGCCCATTTAAATAGTAAGTGCAACACACAGTTAAGCTGCTGAGTAAGTTTCCATACATTTTACCAAAGAATACTTCCGCCGGGGTTTTGTATCCAAGCACTTTTCTAGGTCTACTGTTTAACCTGTAGGGATGGAGTCCTGAACAGATCAGCGGACGTATGGAACATGACGGTTTGGATGCTATCAGCCATGAGACGATCTACCAGTACATCTATGCTGATCAAAGAAGAGGCGGTAAACTCTATCTGTCACTGCGTCATAAACATCGAAAGTATCACAAACGAAGTGCTGAATATCAACGCCGTGGGCAACTGAAGAACCGTGTATCAATTGATGAGAGACCTTTCATCGTTGAAGCCAAAGAATATACTGCCACCAAAAATCAGGACAGCGATTTAAAGGGGCATCTTCCTAAATGTTACAATCTACAGAGCATTTAGGAGTGAAGATTATGAGCAGAAAGAGGAAGCAGTATTCGGCAGAGTTTAAGACGAAAGTTGTGCTTGAACTGTTGGCAGGCGATCAAACGGTAGCACAGGTGGCCAGTAAGTATAAGGTTACGGGGAAGAGCCTCGGTGACTGGAAAAAGCAGTTTTTGGAGAACGCATCGTTAGCATTTGACGTAAGTGGAGCGACGAAAGCTTACAAAGACGAGATCGAAGAGTTGAAAGAGGAGAACGACGCCCTGGCCAAGAAACTCGGCAAGACGACGATCGAGCGTGATTGGGCCGTGGGAAAGCTAAAGAGCTTGGACTTATCAAATAAAAAAAGTCTTGTCGCCTCCAAGCTTAGTGAACTTTCCATGGCAAGACAGTGTGAAATGATCGAGCTGAACCGCTCATCGCTCTATTACGAGGCCAAGCCCGTCAGCGGATACGATCTGAAGCTGATGAACCGCATCGATGAAATCTATACTGATATCTCTTCGACCTATGGATACCGCTTCATGCACGCTCAACTGCTTGAAGAGGGGTATAAAGTCGGTGTTAATAAAGTCAACCGACTGATGAACGTGATGGGGATACAAGCGATCTTTCCGAAGAGACGCAAGCTGACTTCCGTCAGAAACCATGAGCACAAGGTCTACCCGTACCTGCTGCGTGATCTTGACATCGATAAACCGAATCAGGTGTGGAGCGGTGACATCACCTACATCCGTACCCATGGCGGTTTCATGTATCTTGCTGTCATCATCGACTGGCACAGCCGATCAGTGCTTTCATGGAAACTCTCAAGCACGATGGATACCGCATTGGCCACCGATGTGCTTAAAGAGGCAATAAATAAATATGGCACTCCTGACATTTTCAATTCGGATCAGGGCAGCCAGTACACCAGTCATGAACACACAAAGCTGCTCAGAGATCATGGCATCAAGGTCTCGATGAACGGCAAGGGACGATCCATCGACAATATCGCCGTTGAACGCTTCTTCCGCACGCTCAAATACGATGATATCTACATCAATGATTATCAGAGTGTCAGAGAACTGCGAAACGGGATTGATCGATACATGCATTTTTACAACTTCAACCGATTCCATTCAGCACTGGGTTACAAGAAACCGATGAATGTCTATCTGGAAGGGATGAAAAAAGTTGTTTAGGAAATCAGCCGGCGGTAGGAAGATGAACTCTTAAAAAGTTGTCTTGACAAATGGTGGCAGTATA
>JBNLFL010000006.1:0-87528 GCA_050305515.1 Sulfurimonadaceae bacterium | reverse complement strand
TGAAGCGCAGGTAGTTCTGACAGTCGGAAAGTATGGAAATACTTCCGGAGCGTCCATTCCTATGGCAATCAATGACATTTATGAATCCGGACGCCTCAAAAAAGGCGACCTGATGCTTCTCGATGCCTTTGGCGGCGGGCTCACCTGGGGTAGCGCTCTGGTGCCTTTCGCAGGCGCGTAAGCGTCATGCCCTCTCTTTTTTCAAACTCCCTCATCTTCATAGAACGTCATGAGAGTGACATTCCCTGGCTAAAAATATTTACACAGCGTCCGGTTAAAGAGTTTTCTGAAAGCACTCCGGCTGAAAAAAAGGAAATCTGGCGCGTTCTCGATATTATAGAGAAAGAGATGCTCTCTTACTACCACCCGACAAAAATCAATATCGCATCTTTTGGAAATATGCTGCCGCATGTGCATTGGCATATTATGGCGCGTTTCGCCGATGATACGCATTTTCCGGAGCCGATGTGGGGAATGAAACAGCGTGAGAGTGTTTTAGAACTCCCGGAGTGGGAGCCTTTTATAAGAAGCCTGCTCGCGCGGCTTTAGTAATCGCGCTTATTGCGGTTATTGCTGCGCGGACCGCTGCTGCTACGGCTTCGTTCGCCACTGCCGCCACTGCGCGGACGGTTAGTGTGACGCGATGAAGAACGTCCACCACGTTTCTGCCCACCGCCGCTGCGACCGTTGTTTCGCTCCATCGCCAGAAGAATTTTCTCCAGACGCTGCGGCGCGATACCGATATTGTTCGGTCCTTTGATGGCCTGATTGTCCAGCAACATGGAAATGAGTTTATAGGCAATCTGCGTCTGGTCAATCTCTTCCATCAAAACGTCGAGAACCTGATGGGCTTCATCATAAATACTCTGGTTTTGGATGGTGTCGATCAGTTTGTTCAGATGCGCCTTTTTCACTTCATGTTTGCTCGGAATATAGGCATGCTCCATCGTCGTACCCACTTTGGAACGAATACGCTGAAGCTCTTTGAATTCAAGAGGCGTCACGAGTGTGATCGCTACACCTTTCTGACCCGCACGGCCGGTACGACCGATACGGTGCACATACGATTCGGGATCAAAAGGAATATGAAAGTTGAACACATGGGAGACATTGTCAATGTGAATACCGCGTGCAGCAACATCGGTAGCAATCAGAATATCGACTGCATCCGTTTTAAGTCCGCGGATAACCGATTCGCGCTGCGGCTGTTCCATATCGCCATGCAGTCCTTTAGCATTGTAGCCAACGGCTGAGAGGACATTGGAAAGACGATCCACCTCTTTTTTAGTACGGCAGAAGACAACGACTTTTTCCGTCTCTTCAGAATCGAGCAGACGGATAATGGCATCATCACGTTCGTTTTCATCAATCACATAGTACTGCTGCGCAATATCTTTGTTTGTTGTCTCGTCCTGCGTTACTTTGATAAATTCCGGATTAACCAGAATACGCTGTGCCAGCTGTTTGATAGGCTCTGGCATCGTTGCAGAAAAGAGCAGTGTCTGACGCTCTTGCGGCAGATAGGTGAAAATCTCCTTGATATCATCAAGAAAGCCCATATCCAGCATCTCATCCGCTTCATCGAGGATAACGGTAGAAGGAGTAAAATTGGGCATCATATCACGCTTGAGGATGTCAAGCAGCCGTCCCGGTGTTGCAATAATAACCTGAGCACCGCGTTCAACCAGTCCCAGCTGGCGCCCGTAAGAGCTGCCGCCGTAAATGGTCACGGTTTTAATGCCGAGTTTTTTTCCGTATTTGAAGAGCTCATCGCTCACCTGATTGGCCAGTTCGCGTGTCGGTGTAATTACCAGTGTTTCCACGCCGCCGCGCAGATGCATGTTATTGAGAACCGGCAGACCGAATGCTGCGGTTTTACCGGTACCTGTATGGGCCTGTCCGACGACGTCGCGACCTTCCATAATAATGGGAATCGCAATTTCCTGAATTGGACTGGGTTGTTTGAAACCCGCATGTTCCAGTGCATCCATAATCGGTTTTTTGAGTCCGAAACGGTCAAAGCTGCTTGGAATAATTGTAGAGTTGTTAGGAGTCATACACTCACTTTATCATAAATTAAATAGAGTTGAAAAGTGAACTGTCATGACAACGGAGCATGTAGAAACTTACATGTAACACTGGAATTTTCGAATCGTGATTGAATCAGAAAGCAGACAGGTTTGGGTTCTCAACAATATTTGAAGCGCATTATATCTAAAAAAATGCGCTTTAGATGCGATCTTGGAAAAGAAGAAACTTTTTAGAGTTTCATCCTGAGTGTATTGATAAGCATTTTCTCACTCCAGATCGACTCTTCAAGTTCCAGCAGGTCTCGAACCTCATCATTGACCAGACGGTACGAGAGTGTGACATTCACGCCATCAGCACCTTTGACAAGCGGAAATTTCACGCTGCGCTCGCCATGTGCGGGAATCGACATATCCGCACTCTGTTCTTTTGCCAAATGCGGAATCGTCGGTTTGTCCCGCTTGCTGATATAGCGACGTGTCAGCGACATACTCTGGCGCTGAACGACGCTTCCAATGCTTTTGTATTCCACATCAATAATCAGTTCTCGTGCTCCAAAACCGCTCGGAAGATTATGCGGATTGTGATTTATAATCGTCACCAGTAAATTATTTCCCTCTTTTTTGGCATCCAGTTCCAGTGCGCCTTCCCACATCCCTGCCGTATGGGCTCCGCGAAAACCGTGTTCCCGGACCTGACGCTCTTTCTGTTTCCCGTTATCGATGCGCAGCGTCGATGCAATCCCCGTATGTCGCGGGCTCATGTGACAATCGACACACAACTTGTCACTCTTTTGGAGCTCCTGTTCCATATTGGTGAAAACAACTCCCTCTTCGGAACGGTCATTCGCATGGCAAACGAAACAGAGAGTATTCGCCTGTTTGTCAAAAAACTCGCGTTTCTCAGTTTTGTGATACGGCGAAAAAGCATCTCCCAGCGGTCCTACCATCGTCCCCGGTGTCATCCATTCCACACGATGTACCCCGCGTTTATCCGGCCCGTATTCCGTGTGGATTTTGTCTATATTGTGACATACGACACAGTTGATACCCTCTTCTATCGTATCACTCTCAAGCGCTTTGTTGACTGCGGAATTTTCATCCAGCTTCATGGCAACCAGAATCTCGTAGTTGATATCGGTCTCGGTTACCGCAATCCTCGGATTATGGCAGGCCGCACAGGCGACTTCAACAGAATTTTGCGAACGGCGGCTCTTGCGGCTGACGTAATCGACAGTTTTACGGAAATATTCGTCATTTTTATAGTGTGACTTGGAGTGCCATGAGTTTTCCCACTGCCCGATAATATGGTGGTGGCACGCTTTGCATTTTGTCGAGTCTCTGTACTGCTCAGCCAACTGTACCGCATCACCCGCAAATAGTGCCATTGCTAACGTTCCCATCCATAACAGCAGTTTCATCATTGCTCCTTCACTCCCAGTTAATTTATCGTCGTCGATCAAGCCATACCATCAGCCCTTTTTGGGCATGCAGACGATTCTCGGCCTCTTCAAAAACAACACTTTGTGCGCCTTCAAGAACGCTTTCACTCACTTCCTGACCACGATAGGCCGGCAGACAGTGCAGAAACAACGCTCCGGGTGCGGCCAGTGCCATCATCGCGTCATCCACCATATACCCTTCAAAACGGGCAATGCGTTCGGCTTTTTCATCTTCCTGACCCATCGAAGCCCAGGTATCGGTAGTGACAACCGTTGCGCCCTTGACTGCTTCTCTGGGGTCATTACATGTAACGATCACCGCCCCGCTCTCTTTAGCAAGTTCACGGGCATACGCTACAATCGCGGCATCACACTCATATCCGACAGGCGTGGCGATACGCAGTTCAAACCCCAGTTTTGCGGCGAGCATCAGCCAGGAGTGCGTCATGTTGTTTCCATCCCCGATGTAGGCTGCCACAAGATTGTCGGTGTGGCTGTGCTCCACCAGTGTCATGTAGTCGGCGAGAAGTTGTACCGGATGATAGGAGTCTGTGAGCCCGTTAATAACCGGAACTTTGGAGTAAGAAGAAAATTCTTCGATCATGGCATGATCGAATGTGCGGATCATCACCATATCATTCATCGACGAGATGACACGGGCGGTATCTTTAACCGGTTCGCCGCGTCCAAGATGTATATCGCGATTGGAGAGGAAAAGTGCGTGTCCGCCCAGCTGAAACATTCCCGTTTCAAAACTGACACGTGTCCGTGTGGAACTCTTTTCAAAAATCATTGCCAAAGTTTTATTTGGCATATACGGTTTGACAATACCGCTTTTGAGCTCTTTTTTAATTTCGATCGCCAGATCGACGATCTCGAGAATCTCCTCTTTGGAGTAGTCTTTCAATGATAAGAAATGTCTCAATCAAACCCTTTGTCTGGTTCCAGGTGGAAATAGTGTAGCATAACGCATATTATATTAGATTTGCAACTTCTTTTGCATGATAACTGATGATTATGTCAGCTCCGGCACGTTTAAACCCGATCATTGTCTCCATCACAACCCGCTCATAGTCAATCAGTCCGGCCATTCCGGCGTGCTTGAGCATGGCATATTCGCCGCTTACATTGTAAACCGCCAGCGGAAGCGAGGTACGCTCGCGAATGTCACGAATGATGTCCAGATACGCCAGCGCCGGCTTGACCATCAAGATATCGGCACCCTGCATCTCGTCCTCGATACTCTCGGCAATCGCTTCCCGGCGGTTTGCCGGGTCCATCTGGTAGCTTGAGCGGTCTCCGAAACTCGGAACCGACTCAGCGACATCGCGAAACGGTCCGTAATAACCGCTGGCAAATTTGGTGGAGTAGGCCATGATCGGCAGGTTTTCATAACCGTTGGCGTCAAGCCCTTCGCGCAGGGTTTCGATGATACCGTCCATCATACCCGAAGGGGCAATCATGTCGACCCCGGCTTTGGCATGAATCAGCGCCTGTTTGGCAGAGATATCAAGCGTCGCGTCATTATTGACCGTCTCATGCTCATGGTCTATAATACCGCAATGCCCGTGGTCGGTGTATTCGCAAAAACAGAGATCGCTCACGACAAACATATCGGGATGGGCGCGTTTGAGTTCGCGGATCGCCGTAGCGATAATCCCGTGATCGTGCAAAGCATCAGAACCGATGGAGTCCTTGACGTCGGGAATCCCGAAGAGAATCACCGAATAGATCCCAAGTGCTTTGAGTGTTTCACATTCGCGCACCATGACGTCGATGCTCATCTGATAAACGCCCGGCATCGAAGCAACTTCCGTCTTTATCCCTTCGCCGCTGCGCACGAACAGCGGATAGATAAAGTCGTCAACCGTAACACGGTTTTCACGTACCAGTGCCCTCAGATGCGAATTGAGACGCTTGCGGCGGAATCTTTGAAACATTACAGCTCCGTTGGATATAATTTCGAAAACAAATATTCTATCGATATAAAGTTTAAACTTATGACCGTTGAGATTTCCCAGGAGGCCAATCTCCCCTCGAGATTCGGTACTTTCAAAGTCAAAGCCTTCAAAGAGGCGCACAAAGAACACCTTGCCATTTATAAAGAACCGCTTGATGACGTTCCGGTCGTACGCATCCACTCCGAATGCCTTACCGGCGACGCCATCGGCTCGCTCAAATGCGACTGCCGCGACCAGCTTGAATATGCCATGGCGTACATTGAAAAAAATGGTGGAATGATTCTCTACCTGCGACAGGAGGGGCGCAATATCGGTCTTCTGAACAAGATCAACGCCTATGCCCTGCAGGACAAGGGTTTCAATACCATCGAAGCCAACCACCAGCTCGGTTTTGCCGCGGACGAACGCACCTACGAAGTCGTCACGACCATTTTAGAGCATTTCGGAATCAAAAAAATCAGGCTGCTGACCAACAACCCCAAAAAGATCCAGTCACTCAAAGGCATCGAGATCATCGAACGCATTCCCATCGTTATGAACCCCAATATTCACAACGAAGGGTATCTCAAGGTCAAAAAAGACGAGATGGGGCATCTGCTTTAAACGTTACATGTAAACATCATCATGTACGGCGCAGTGCCGCAATGCGACCATGGCAGCATTACTTTCAACTACTACTTTTTCCATCACTATTTCGCTTCCTTCAGACTTCAGATCATAGCGTACGATGTTTTCACCCGCACTGCCGAAAGCGACACCGCAATAGGGCAGATTCGGTGTAAAGGGTTTTCCCTGCAGCGCCGCTGCGATTTCCCGTGCCGCTTCCTTTCCAAACCAGTGCTGCAGTTGTGTATCCGCCATGACATCACCCGTTGCGATGGCTTTGACTTTATAGACAATGGCATCATCAAAAGCATCCAAGCCCCTGCGCTCCGCCAGAACTGTCACATCGGCACTGTCGTCATACAGACGCAGATATCTGGCGCAGGTCAGCGAAGCGATGGTGCTGCCGAGGATCACAACGCGATTTTGGGCACAGAGTGCCGGGATGCGCCATCCCATCACCAAAATACCTACGGCTGCGGACTTAAGCAGTTCTCTTCGGGTCATTACCACACTCCTTTCCAAAAAGCATACCACAGAAACGTCCCCGGAATTTTCAACTCCCGACTGCTATAATACAGCGATTACAACAAGGCGGGAAAAATTTGGATATCGCAAAAACACTCAGGGAAGAAGGTTTCGCGCTGGATGATCTGGCACAGCAGCGGATTGCGAAGTACAAAGAGCTGCTCTGGAAATGGAACCGGGTACACAACCTCTCGGGTATCACCTCCGACGAACAGCTCGACGCATTCATTTATGACGCACTCTTTCCCGTTACTTTTCTTCCGGCGGTGGCCACGGCTATGGACATCGGAACCGGTGCGGGTTTTCCGGGGATGATGCTCGCCATCGCCCTGCCGCAGACACAAGTAACACTGGTCGAACCGCTTGTCAAACGCGCCAGTTTTCTGCAATTCGTCAAAGCCGATCTGGGGCTCTCAAACGTCACGGTGGCCAACTGCAGGGTCGAGGCGTTGCCGCCGCAGCACTTTGAGCTCATTACCTCGCGCGCCGTCACCGACACGCAGATGCTGATGGGTCTCAGCGCGCCCTTTCGCGCTCCGGGAACGCTGCTGCTCTTCTACAAGGGGGAGAAAGTCTATGATGAAGTCGATCCCGCACTCGCGCACCGCATCATCAAGGCCAACAAACGCCACTATCTGCTTATAGAGGAACCTCAGCCATGATATTGAAAATTTTACTGCTTCTTGCCGTCATCGGCATTGTCTATTTTCTTTTTTTCAAGAAAAAAACCATCGCCACTCCTTCGGGAAAAAATACCCCGGAAACGCAGGAGATGGTCTCCTGCCACCAATGCGGCACCTACACCAGTACCGACGACGCCCTGCTTAAAAACGGCCACTACTACTGCAGCCGCGAGTGCATGGAAGCCTGATGCTCTTCTTTGGACACCCTTTCATCGCATCGGCGCATTTTTATCATATCTATGACGTCGAGTCGATAGCCAAAACCCCTTCAAACGCGCTGCTGTTTATCGTTTTTGATGAGAAGAATCTTGACCTCATCACCTACATGCGCGATAACCGTCTGCATTTCGGTGTTGAAGTCGCTTCGCTCAAAGAGGCACTTTTTGCCGAACAGCTCGGGGCACGCTACATAATCACGGATGAAAGCCTCGCGAAATCCGTTCAGAGTGCTGCGGAACACTACCTTTTTGATGCAAAGATCCTCTGTCGCATTCACGAAGAGGAGATGATCGAACGCTGCGCCAAAGAAGGGATCGACGGCGTCATCTACGCCGAAGCGATTATCAGGGTATAAGGCGCCGTTCCAGACGCGAGGGAAGCCCTACCAGTATTTCATATCCGATCGAACCCGCTGCCTCCGCAAACGCATTGGCGTTGTCGAAAATGCAGAGTTCTTCTTCCTTACATGTAAAGCTGCAGTTGTCCATGGAAATGCGGCCCAAAAGCTTTGAACCGTCCGGTGCCATGTATCGGTTCGAAGCGCTGCGCAGCAAACCGTCCGCATAGCCGACATCGTAGGTGCTAACTTCTGCCGTTTCGTGAAGTTCGACAATACCGTTATACCCGATGCGATTCCCCGCATGCAGCTGGCGGGTGCTCTGGCGTGATCCCCACAATGAGAGCACCGGTTCGAGCGGCGGCGTCTCATACACACTATCGAGCTGCAAACAGCCGTATGCCGCGATTCCGACACGCACCATATCTTCATTCCGGAAATCTCCGCGGAAGAGCGCTGCGGAGTTGGCGCTGTGAAAACGCAGCGGCTGCGCACCGTGCGCTTGCGCACGCGCCTTGATGCCCTCAAAATTTTTGCGCTGCCAGAAGAGTTCACTGCTGAGCGCATCAGCGCTTCGGTAATGGGTAAAAACACCCTTACATGTAAGGCCCGCCGCCCCAATGGCATCAAGGGCACTTTCGAGTTCATCCGGTGCGATTCCGTTGCGGTGCATTCCGGTATCACTCTTCAGTTCGACCTGACACCCTTTGGGAAAACGTGCAATCTGCGACAGGTCATTGATGCTGTAGCGGATGCGTTCATGCGGCAGCTGCGGAATGTCATCGAGCACCAGAACCGTTTCGAAATAGCTGACAACCTGATGCGCTTCCTCATCACTGCGCACCACCGCATGCCTGACGCCGTACTCCTGAGCCAGCTGCGCGATCTGAACCAGACCGTGTCCGTAGGCGTTGTCTTTAAGTACCAGCGCAATTTTACGCCGATCTTCTATTCGCTCGGTTATAATGTCAAGATTTTTAAAAAAGGCCTTGCGGCTTAAAGTGATAAATGCCATGCGAAATAATAACCGATATCCTGCCGAGTTTGAACCCCAAAGTTACATTCAGATGATTTTTCCCCATGCGAAGAGCGACTGGGCGCCCTATCTTGACGAAGCCATCGCAAACTTTGTCGCCATCATTCGTGCCGTTGCCCGCTTTGAGCCCTGTGTCGTCGTCTGTGACGATATCGCTCGGGTAGCATCCTATTTTGAAGCGAACGCCAATATCCGCTTCGTCAGCTATCAAAGCAACGACACCTGGGCGCGGGACTGTTCTGCCATAACCGTAATCGAAGCAGGCGAAGGAAAGCTGCTGGATTTCACATTTACGGGCTGGGGCGGGAAATTCGATGCTTCCCTCGACAACGCTCTGAGCCGTTATATGGCTGCTTACAATACACTTCCAACCGAATCGTTTGACTTCATTCTCGAAGGCGGCGGTATCGAGAGCAACGGTAAGGGCGTCCTGCTAACAACCGGCGAATGCCTGCTCAATCCCAACCGCAACGCACACATGGGCAAAAGCGATGTGGAAGCCTTTTTGAAACAGACCTTACATGTAAACACGATTCTCTGGCTTGATCACGGCTATCTTGCCGGAGATGACACCGACAGCCACATCGACACTCTGGCGCGCTTCATCAGCGACGACACCATCATGTACGTCACGTGCGATAACCCCGATGATGAACACTATGAAGCGCTCAGGGCGATGGAAACACAGCTGCAAAGCTTCAGACAGAGCGACGGTACGCCGTACGGGCTCATCGCCCTGCCGATGACGGACGCCATCTATTACGACGGCGAACGGCTCCCCGCAACCTACGCCAATTTTCTGATTCTCAACTCTGCCGTGCTGCTGCCCGTATACAACGACCCGCACGATGCCGAAGCGATTGCTACATGTAAAGCCGCTTTTCCCGGACGCGAAATTGTTCCTATTGACTGTTCGGTACTGATTCGTCAGCACGGCTCGCTGCACTGTGTGACGATGCATTTTCCTGAGGCGGTACGGTTGAAGGTTTGAAAAGCAGGGAAAACCCGCTGTAGAGAAAATAGATCGAGCCTGCTGCAAACAGCAATGTTAAAAAGATTTTTTTTAATTTCTGAAAATTCATAAGTGCGATTATAGCTCACACACTTTATAATTTATTAATCCACCTAAGGTCATAAATGTGAATATACCTGCATCGATTTTGATTCTTGAAGAGAACCGCATCACCGCCAGGATGCTGCAAGAGACACTCAAAAATTACGACGTGACACTGCTGCGCAGCGTGGAAGAGTGCTGGATGCAGTTTGAACATCATCATCCTCACGTCATAATTCTTGACGAAAGCTTTGATGATGAAGCGTTCAGTTTCGTCAAGCAGTTACAGCGAAATCCCCATACTTCGAAAATTCGTATTATTTCCATTCTCGATAAAGTCTCCGGCGAACACCTGCAGCACCTCTTTCATGCAGGTGTGCATGATTTTGTCCGCAAACCGCTCGATCCGCTTGACATCGGCGCACGTGTCCACATTCAGCTCCAGCAACTTCAACAGCTCCAAAAACTCGAACAGCTGGCCCATTTCGATCCCATGACCCACACCCTCAACCGTCGCACCTTTTTTGAAGAGGCACAACATCATATTGATATTTGTCATCAGCAGGGCGTACCGTTCTCGGTTATTCTTTTCAACATCGACTCGCTGCACGAAATTAACGAAGAGCTGGGACATATGACCGGAGATAAACTGCTTCATGATTTTGCGGACATTGCCAGAACGCATCTCGGTCATAAAGCGCTTATCGGTCGGCTTGGAGGCAACGGCTTCGGCGCACTTCTTCCCAGACGCAAAGAGCCCGAAGCCATTGAGATCGCTTCAGCCATTCAATCGCAGGCGCAGGAGATCGCCGTAGGAACACATAACCCGCTCAAGCTCTCCTACTATACCGCACGGGAGTTCACAGCCGATGAGACCATCGACACCATGATGCAGCATGCGGCAGCTTCCATCGAGTCGGAACGCCTCACCCGAAAGACCCGAAACTACTGATCCTGCCCCAAAATTATGCCGCGTGTACACCCGCTTCATCATTTTTTAGCAGCGTCGATTTTTCCACTTTATTCCATTTTGTACCGGGTCGGTCCATATATTGAAAATATTCGTTCGTAAAATCACCCTGAACACAAGTGTGGCGGTAAAAACGGTGGTTGAATATTTTCCCTTCCAAAGCTTTATTAAGCGCCATGGGCCCGGTAAGATGATACACGCCGTGCTCAATACGTTTTTGTTCTATATTATCGACAATAACATCTACCGTGTCTCTAAAAATAGTGTTCCCGGGTACACTCGCAATAAAGTAGTTTGTAAAATGTTTTTTATTTCTTAAAACAATCTCGTCATATTCTGACTTGATCATCCATGATGGCGGCCATACCAGATGGGCATCGATGTCCATGTAGATCCCGCCTTCATTGAACATGGTAATCACACGCCAGAGATCTGCCTGCGCAGCACCATTGGTCAATTTTCCAAAAGCTTTTGAAATATTTTCGGGCATGGTGCGGTTGATATATTCGTATCGCTTCTCCGTACTCACATAACGATACTCCCAATCCGCTGCCAGCAAACGGTTGCACAGATAGTTGACATAGACAGGCAGCGTCACCCTGTTGGTATAATTGGTTTGCCAGATGATCCTGGGAATTCTGGTGTGTTTCTTCGGTTTCCACATAGGTTGGCTCTGTTCCGGAATGGTAAAACGGCGGTTGGGGAAAATAAAATGAAACCCGTAAGAAAGTGACTTGACACTATGGCCTATGATTTTTAAAAGACGGTTTGCAAGTACGGCATACAGTTTCATCATCAACAGATCCCTTCTGATTAGCTGCGTCACTATAAACCTTTCCTATTACGTACGAATAACGATTCCCGTTGATTTATCTCATTGCAGTCACAGTTTGTTCACAATGGTTTCGCAGCGGTAACAGAAGCGTCGATTTCTCAGTTATTTTCATTAAAATGTCACATACCAAGGAGGCTGCAACTTTGACAAATTACGCCATTGGTTCAGCCGAAAAAGAGCACTTAACACTCTTGTAACACTTCAAAAATAAAATACATCCCACATGTTAACAGAAGGTATGATTCATGAAAAAAACAGTTCTTTTATCGTTAGCGGCCTCTCTTTGGCTCGGTGCCGCAGAAACACAGCTCAAACCCATTCAGGTCGAAGCAACGACCATTGACGACGTCGACGGCAGCGATGTCCAGTCTGCCGACCTTGCTGCGGCACTCAGCCACGAAGTTCCCAGCATTACAATGATCCGCCGCAGCGGTATTGCCAATGATGTCATTTTTCGTGGGCAGAAGCGCGACAATATCAATGTCACGATTGACGATGCCAAAGTGTGCGGCGCCTGTCCCAACCGCATGGACCCACCAACCTCACATGTCGTTACCAATAATATTCAGAGCATTGAAGTGGTTGAAGGGCCCTATGATGTCGAAAACTTCGGAACGCTCAGCGGCGGACTGCGTGTGACCACCAAAGCCCCCGCAAAAGATTTTCATGGTCAGATCGACCTTAACGCCGGAAGCTGGGGGCAGGAAAAAGCTTCTGCCACATTTACCGGCGGCAATGACACCGTACGTTTGCTGCTGAGTGCCTCGGCTGAAAAAAGCGGCCAGTATGTTGACGGTGACGGCAACACTCTGGCAGAACAGATCGATAACTATGTTAAAGATCGCCCTGCAATCGCCGGTAACAAGTTTGCCGACCCCTACCGCGATATGGATGCCTACAACAAAAAATCGATGATGGGAAAAGCCTACATCAATCTGGGCGAAAACCACCTCATCAAACTGGGTGCTACGGTTAATATTTCCAAAGACATCCTCTATCCTTCCTCACCTATGGATGCCATCAAGGATGACTCCTACATTTACGACGCCGAATATCGTGCTACCAATCTGGGAAGCTTCTCCAAAGAGCTGAGCCTCTCTGCGTACCACTCCCATGTCTGGCACCCGATGTCCAATGCCTACCGCATGTCGGCCGTCAAGATGAACACCATCATGTCAAATGAACTCACCACTGCGATGGAAGGCGCCAAAATCAAAAACACCATGGAGTTGGGCGCCAACACCGAGCTTAAAGTCGGTGTCGATGCAAGCCGCCGCAACTGGGACGGCGATTATAAAAAGAACGGTACGGTTGTCGGCACCAGTATTACCGATACCGATACCGACAACATCGGCGTTTTCGCCGAAGCCGCGCATGAATTCGATGCCTTACATGTAAGCTACGGTCTGCGTTTTGACACTACCAGCGTCACGCCGGAGAAATACACCCGTATGGCCGGTATCAACAGCGGCATGGATCCGTGGCAGAGCAATGACTATCAGGCGATCAGCGCCAACCTTCAGGCAACGTATGCACTCAATGACGCTCTGAAGCTTTTTGGAGGTGTCGGTAAAGGGCACCGTGTTCCTGATGCACGCGAGCTTTACATTCTGGGCAAACCGGGAACCGACATGTCCCAGACCCAGCTGGGAACTCCCGATCTGGATGCAACCACCAACTATCAGGCCGATCTCGGTGTTGAAGCTACGGACAGTTCAAGCACCCTCAAGGGAAAATTCTTTTACAACCGTCTGTATGATTACATCTATTACAACGCCACCAAAATGGGTGGAAACATGTTCGAGAACATCGATGCCACAATTTACGGCTTCGAGCTGAGCGGCTCCATCTACCTCAGTGACGCCGCCTCCGTGGATATGGGTTTCGCCTACCAGATCGGGGAGAAAGATGAAGCCCTTGCAGGACAGAGCGACAAAGACCTCGCCGACATTCCGCCGTTGCAGGCACGTGTGGCGTACATCTACGAATATGCGTATGAGAGCCGCCTGAAAATTGAAGGGCTGGCAGCGGATCGATGGCATAATTTTGATGCCGACAACGGGGAGCAGGAGATCGATGCCTACGGCATTATCAATGTCAAACTCGACCACCGTTTCAACAGCGGTATCGGACTGGCCGTCGGCATCGATAACCTCACCGATGAAACCTATGCCGTTGCCAACACCTATAAAGACCTGACCCTTATCACCGGTTCACCGACCGATGACGTCATGCTCATTAACGAACCGGGCCGCTACTTCTACGCCAACCTCTCGTACCACTTCTAAAGCACCGCGTCACGGACGCGGATGTCAGATCAGAAAAATTTTAGCCAATCCCAGGAAACTGAGGAAACCGAAAACGTCGGTCGCTGTTGTCAGCAGCACCGTCGACCCTACCGCCGGATCGATCTGCAACCGTTTTAAAAGCAGCGGAATCGCAGCGCCAAAGAGACCCGCAATCAACAGATTGATAATCATCGCAGCACCAATCACGATACCCAGCATAGCGTTTGAAAACCAGATGACGGCGATAATTCCCATGATAAAAGCAAACAGAAGCCCGTTAAGCAACGCGACGCCCACCTCTTTATTGAGCGCATGACGCGCATTCTCGGTATCGATTTCGCCAAGAGCGAGACGGCGTACCATAACGGTCAGGGTTTGCGTTCCGGCATTGCCGCCCATCGATGCGACAATCGGCATTAAAATAGCCAACGGAATGAATGCGGCAAGCGTCTCATCGAACATGCCGATGACCAGCGACGCCAGTATCGCCGTAATAAGATTGATGAAGAGCCAGGCGGAACGTTTTTTGAAGATCCCCATAAACTTCTCTTCATATTCGGCATCGTCATTAACCCCGGCAAGGTTATAGATCTGTTCCGTCGCACGCTCTTCGATGACGTCATAAATGTCATCTGACGTGATCCGTCCCACCAGCTTGCCCTGCCAGTCCACAACCGGCAATACCGAAAGGTCGTACTGCTCAAACATCTGCGCCACTTTTTTAATGTCTTCCGTGGCTTCGACCGAACGGAACTCTTTTGTTTCAAGGATTTCGCGGTAGGTTTTTGAAAAGTCATAGAGAATCAGATTCTCCAGCGGCAGCGTTGCGATCAGACGGCGGTTTTCATTGACAATGAAGACCTGATAGATGTTCTCGAGCTCACCTTCGGCTTTGAGGTGGCGAAAACGCTCAATCGATGCCTGAAGCGTCTCATCCAGAACCGCATCGAAGAGTTCGGTCTGCATCCAGCCCCCCGCCTGATCTTCATCATAGCGGCGCAGCTTGTCGATATCTTCCTGATCCTCTGCATCGAGTTGATCGAGAACTTCCTGCGACTTCTCTTTGTCAACGTCCTGAATATCCTCGACCAGATCCGCGGCATCATCGGAATCGAGATCATCAATCGCTTCGGCGAGATCTTTGGAAGGAAAGTGCGCAATCGCATCGTCTTTGGCATCTTCAGGCAGCTCAAGGAGGACTTCTCCGAGCATGTCTTTTGGAATTTTCTCCAGCGTTTCAAAAAAGGCATCCGCATCTTTCTTGCGCAGTTTTTTCAGGAGGTAGGCGATTTCACTCGGGTGGAGCGCTTCGCTTTCGGGATCTTCAAGGAAGAGCTCGAAAGCATGCTGCATTTCAGTGTAATGTTTCACAGTGCCGCCTTGGGTTCTTCTCTGTCAAGATAATAGACATACTGGTAATCATCCATACGCTTTGGCGGTGTCTGGGCAGAGAGATGGGTATCGATCTCGCTATCATAGCGTTTTTTGATCGCAAGAAAAGCCGTGCGCGCTTTTCCGGAGAGTTTGCTGGTGGTTACCTGCACGACTGTAGCCGGATTGATGGCATTGCCGTTTTTGTAAAGCCCGAAATGCAGGTGTGGACCGGTGGAGAGCCCCGTTGATCCAACGTATCCGATCACCTCGCCCTGTTTGACCCGCACCCCGTTTTTAATGCCGCGTTTAAACGATTTCATATGGGCATAAAGCGTCATGTAGCCGTCGGTATGATTAATTTTCACAACGTTGCCGTAGCCGCGGTTGTAACCGGCAAAGACCACTTTCCCACTGCCTGCCGCCATAATCGGCGTTCCCGGACGCGCGGCATAGTCCATGCCAAGATGCGCCCGGTAGCGTTTGAGCACCGGATGGTAGCGCCGTTTGCTGAAACGCGAACTGATGCGTGCGTTGCGTACCGGCGTTGCGAGCAGAAAGCCTTCGACCTGCGCCCCGTTTTCATCGTAATAACGGTCATCGCTGTTCAAATAAATACTGTGGCGCTTCCCCCGTATTTCGATCATGGCACAGTGCAGTGTCGGCATGGAAAAAGGTTTGCCGAAACGGTATTTCTGCTCATAAACCATGACCAGGGCATCGCCCTTTTGCAGATCGCGGCGAAAGTTCAGAGAGTTTTTGAAACCGTTGACAAAGATCTGGGCAAGCGCCTTGGAACCGGTCGCCTTGAAAATATCGTAATAGGGCGAATTTTCAATATGCAGCGAAAACGCTTCCATACGGCTCTCCGCCTCGATCGGCTCGGGCTCGACACTGCATGCGCCCGCTTTACATGTAAGATGCAGCTGCAGCTCGTCATTGACCGGAATCAACGCCTGTGCAATCGAACCGTTGGCATCACGCAGAACCTGATAGTTGGCACCCGAAAGGATGTCTTCGGTCAGTTTCTGATCCTCTTTATCCAGATCGTAATAGATGGACTGGGGAAGTTTCTGATGCTCCAGAAACGTCAGAAAAGTCTCGCCTCTGGGCCAGCGTTCAAATTCGACCGATGCCGCAAACAGGGAGTATGAGAAGCACAGAAGGAGGAATAACCGCATGAACGCTCTTGTCATTTTTGTCTGGAAGGGTAGCAGATTTTTACTTACTCTTGAGTATAATCACCCCGATTTTACTATAGCAAGGTATGGTGTGCGACTCCTCTTTTTCTTTCTTTTTCCCGTAATTCTCTTCGCTTCGGCCATCGAATCGCCGCTGATTAAACGCATGGGCGATGACAAGGCAATCATCTCGGTTCCGATGATCGATGTCGGTGTGAGCGGCTTTATTGTCCACCGTTTCAACAGCGAGCACAGCGCCATTGTTGCCAGTGCCGTCGTGAGTGATTTCAACCCTGAAACCGCAGAAGCCACCCTGACGCTCTCACCCTATGACGGCCTGCGCCAGAACTCGCTTCCCAGCGGCAACTGGCGACCGGAAGTAGGAGATTTCGCAATACTCGCATTCGACTACGAACGCGCCATGCTGATCGCACCGAGCGAAGAGATCTACCACCAGATCACCAAGCGCATTACCACACTGGACTGGGTCCATCCCGACGGATTTGCGGCCTATCTCTCCTACCGCGGCCATCCGACACCGCTGGCCGAAGATATGCAGGGTTACTGCTCCGTGGCATCGATTGGGCTCATCTACCTCTACAGCGCCGAGACCCTTTTCACTATTGATTGCAAAAGCCTGACCCTGCTGCAACTCACACCGGCACCGTTTTCCAGTCCCGAAACACCGAAACTCCCTTTTTACAGCCGTGTTGAAAAGATCGAAGCCAACTGGTTCGGCAAAGGAAGCAGCACGCTCGAATCGTACGAGCCTTACTATCTGGAACTGCTGGTATTAAATAATCCCAAAGATTCCAAACTATATCACTTCATCAAATCGAATGATAGCCTTCGTAGCGTACTATTAGACGAATTTGAGATCGAGGAATAGCATGATCGCACCCCAACACCTAACCGCGCTCTCCGCCATCGTCGGGCCGGAGAATCTTTACAGTGACAAAGCCCACCTCATTGCCTACAGTTACGACGCCACGCGCGAACGTTTTGAAGCGGATGCCGTCGTATTCCCGCGCCACGAACAGGATGTGAGCGACATTCTGCGCTACTGCAACGAGCACCGCATCGTCATCGTGCCGCGCGGCGCGGGCAGCGGCTTTACCGGTGGCGCCCTGCCAAGCTCCGGCGGTATCGTTCTCGCACTTGAAAAACACATGAACAAGATTCTCGAGATCGACATGCAGAACATGGTTGCCGTCGTCCAGCCCGGCGTCATCAACAAGGATCTCCAGCGCGCCGTCGAGGAGGTGGGGCTCTTCTATCCGCCCGATCCGGCGTCACAGGAGTACTCCACGATCGGCGGCAATGTCAACGAAAATGCCGGCGGCATGCGCGCCGCCAAATACGGCATTACCAAAGACTATGTCATGGCGATTCGCGCAGTACGTCCCAACGGAGATATCATCAAGGCGGGAAAACGCACCATCAAGGATGTCGCGGGTTATAACATCGCCGGTATTCTGATTGCCAGCGAGGGGACACTGGCCGTCACCACCGAAGTGACCCTCAAACTCCTCTCCAAACCCAAACTGACCAAAACGGCGATGGGAATTTTCAACAGCGTGAGCGAAGCGATGGAAGCCGTTTATAAAACCATGGCCAGCGGCGTGACCCCGGTTGCCATGGAATTTCTGGACAACCTGACCATTCGTGCCGTCGAGCAGACCTTTCACAAAGGGCTTCCGGTCGATGCCGGGGCGATTCTCGTCACCGATGTTGACGGCAACCTTGAAGAGGATCTCAATTTCCAGCTGGCCATGATTGAAAAAGTCTTCCGCGAAAATGGCTGTTACGAATTCAAAATCGCCAAGGACGCCAAAGAGGCTGCTGATTTATGGTTTGCACGCCGCAACGCTTCGCCCTCGCTCTCGGTCTATGGCAGCAAAAAGCTCAACGAGGATGTCACCGTCCCGCGTTCCGCCCTGCCCGAACTGCTTGAGCGGTTCTACGCCATCGCCGACAAATACCAGATCAAAATCCCCTGCTTCGGCCACACGGGTGATGGCAACGTCCACACCAACGTCATGGTGGACGGCAAGGATCCCGAGCAGGTCAAGATCGCCTATCAGGCCATCGAAGAGGTGTTTCAGGCTACAATCGACCTCGGCGGTACGCTCAGCGGCGAACACGGCATCGGTATCGCCAAAGCGCCCTACATGCACATGGCATTTACCGATGAAGAGATGGCCCTGTTTCAGGACATCAAACGCGCCTTCGATCCCAACAACATTCTCAACCCGCACAAGATGGGACTGCAATGAATCCGCGCTACAAAGCGCTCTACAGAAAAGCCAGATACTACATCGAGCTCCTTTTTGACCGGGAGCTCACGGTGTATGCTTCAAGTCTCAGCTATTACACCATTTTTACCATCGTTCCGCTGCTTTTCATCACCCTGACCATTTTCACCAATCTGCCCAGTTTTTCCGAACATTACGCCACCATCAAAGGATTCATTTTCGAAAACCTCGTGCCGGTGCATTCGGAGATCATTACGGAACATTTCGACAACTTTTTGCAAAACTCGGTCAAACTCGGTGCTATCGGGGTGATCATGATTGTCATTGCCGCGCTGATGTTCTTTCGCAACTTTGAATACATTGTCAGCAAGATTTTCCATACCAGACAGCGAACGATCTGGGAATCCATCACCACCTACTGGACCCTGCTGACCCTGACGCCCATGGCGCTCATTGCTTCCTTTTACATCACCGGAAAAGTGCACATTCTCCTTAATTCCAATGCGTTTATCAGCGGCTGGTTCAATCTGATGGCACTGCTGCCGCATCTGATTATCTGGGCCCTTTTCTTTCTCATTTTCAAAATAGCTTCGGTCGAAAAAACACCGACACGCGCCGCAGCCATCAGCTCTTTTATCGTCTCGCTTATCTGGAGCATCGCCAAAACCGGATTTATTTCTTATGTTTTTTATAATAAAAGTTATACAAGTATCTATGGCTCTTTTGCCGCGCTGCTCTTTTTTCTGCTCTGGATCTACGTTTCATGGGTCATTTTCATCTATGGGCTCAAGCTTTGTTATCTGCTCTCCCATACCGAAAATGCGCGACAGAATGTATCAGATTAATTACATGTAAGCCATAACACCGATAGATAAAGCTAGCATAACAGCTCCGTAAAGGGCGTATCTGCTATATATGGCAAGCAGAGAGAGTCCAAAATACACTCCCAAAACTACCGGATGCAGCACTACTTTTTCTGCTTCTACCGACTGAAACATCCAAAGCAGGCCGGCATCCATCATGCCTCCTTCTCCGAAAAGATGCAGCAGTATGGAGAGCGGATAGAAAAACGTAAAAAGCAGGCTCCAGAGAATCGAAAGCGGATGGTACAGCGAAAACGTTCCAAAGATGCCCAGAGCATAGGGAAGCATCATCAGATAGATCCAAGCGCCAAGCCCCAAAAGAATTTCCCAGCGTTTCCAGTGACCAAAATATTCCAAAAAGAGGAAAATATAAAAAACACCGCCAACCGAAAGCCAGAAACCCAGAGAAAAAATCAGCGTGGGCCAGAGCGAGAGCAACAAAACGAGCGCAATGAAAAGATTCTGCATCGATACCACTTTAACGCCCCTGTCGTAAAGCAGGTAGCCGACAAGCATCATGGCAAAGGCACGAAGCAGGGACGGAACCCATCCCAAAACCATCAGATAGGCCAATACGCTCAGCGCACTGAGGATAAACAGATCCCGCCGCCGATGCCGCCACGGAAACCACCGCTCCTGCATCAGCCGGTACGGCCAGTAAAAAAGCGCGAAAATCAGCGCGCTTAGCACGCCCAGATGAAATCCGCTGATAGCCAGCAGATGCGATACTCCTGATGCTGAAAGCACCTTGCGCAATTCCACTCCCATCGGTGCCGCGGCAAAGAGCGCGCCGTAAAGCTCCTGCATCATCACTGACTCATGCGCAAGGGCGATCTTTCGGCGTATCCGCTCGCTCATTGAGAGATCCGGCTTTACATGTAAGAAGAGGCTCCGCGCATAGAAGCCTCCGAGATACTCCCAAAATGTCAACCGCTGCGGCCATATTTGTACCTGCACCGTGCGACCCCGAAGATCTTTAAGTGCCGTAGATCCGGTCGTATAAAACGTTTTGTTGCCTTCGAAGCGCAATTTGAACACATAGTACGTTTTAGAATTTTTTGTTTTTTTGTACTGGTTGATCACCTCAGCGTCAAAGACAGCCGTATCGAAACGCTTGAAGAGACGGAAGTTACTGTATTCGTTAATCAGGGAGAGTGCGGCAACCGCACATGTAAAAAGCAGGAAAAAGGCGAAGCTGCGGCGATCAAACAGCGCAGGGCGCTCGATCATCAGATTACCGGCATGGAGATGTTCTCACTCTCCTCAACACCCATGTTGGCGGATTTCATGTCGATGTTCTCATACGCGATCTCGATCCCGCCGTAACTGGGCTGATCGACGAAGCGGGTGCGTTTTTTCTGAAATATCAGCTTCACATGGCCGGTTGGACCGTTACGCTGTTTACCTATGATGATCTCGGCTTCCTCTTCCTCTTTCTCGACATAACTACTGACGAACTCTTTTCCGTCCGCTTTGGCCGCTTTTTCACGCTCCTTCTCCTCTTTATAGAGGTAAACGTCGTCACGATAGACAAACAGAATGATGTCGGCATCCTGCTCGATTGAGCCCGATTCGCGGATATCGCTGAGCATCGGGCGTTTGTCGTGACGCGACTCCAGTCCGCGGTTGAGCTGAGAAAGCGCTACAATGGGCATTTCGAGTTCACGGGCAAGCATCTTGAGTCCGCGCGATATCTCGCTCACCTCAAGGTGACGGTCTTTGCCGCCGGTGCCGTTCATGATCTGCAGGTAGTCCACCACGCACATCTCGATCTCGGGGTGTTTGGACTTGAGCTTGCGCAGTTTGGAGCGGAGCTGGTGAATGTTCACCGAACCGCCGTCATCCACATAAAGTTTGCTGCGGCGCATCTCCGCCACGGCGGCGTTAAGGCGTTTTTGCTCTTCATCGTTGAGGTCCCCAAGGCGCAGTTTTTGCAGGAATATCGAAGTTTTGATACTTAAAAGCCTCAGCATCAGCTGTTCGGCCGGCATCTCCAGAGAGAAGAAAGCGACGCCTTTACCCTTGTCCATCAGGTTTTGCACCATATTAAGTGCGAATGAAGTTTTACCCATCGCAGGCCTCGCGGCCAGAATGACCAGATCGCCCTTGCCAAATCCTGTCGTCATGCGGTTGAGTTCGGCAAAACCGGTGTCAACGCCCACCAATACCGAATCGCCGCGCGATTTCATCTCTTCGATATACGCCAGCGTTGCATCGGTTATCGTCGGGGCGTCAAGGAAATCGGCACTCTGATTCTCCTGCGTAATCTCATAGAGCTTTTTCTCGACAATGTCGATAACCTCTTCGCTCGGCAGTTCCTCTTCCACTGTGACCCGTTTGATCTCCGTCGTCAGCGTCAGCAGATGGCGTTTGAGCGCTTTATCCTTGAGCTCTTTGACATACGCCTGGGTATTGGAGATGGGATTGGCGCTGAGCACTTCAAGCATCACCCCTTCATCGAACTTCTTGGCACGGGAGAGCTCTTTTTTAATGAACTCCTCATCAATCGGTTTGTCGGTCCGTGAGAGCTCTACGATGGCGCGGTAAATATCCTGATGGGCGGCCAGATAAAAATCTTCGACGCGCAGCTGCATCTCAAGCTCGTCAAACTGCGAGGGTTCAAAAATGATGGAGCTAAGAACAGAGCGTTCAAACGCAAGGTTATAGAGGTGCTCTTCCATTACGACTCTTTCTCGCTTGCCGCCATTTTTTCGACCTCTTCGACAAAGCGGTCCACCAGTTCATGCTCATCCAGACGCGCCACGACGTCGCCTTTGACCATGACCAGTCCGCTCCCTTTGCCGTAAGCAATCGCCACATCGGCATGTTTGGCTTCGCCTATGGCGTTGACCACGCACCCCATTACCGAGACGTTGAGCGGAACATTAATGTGTTTCGTGCGCGCTTCGACCTGTGCCACGGCACTGACCAGATCGGCTTCAATCCGTCCGCAGGTCGGACAGGAGATAATATTGAGCCCTTGCGCCGCCACACCGCTGTCTTTCAAAATAGCGCGGGCAACGTTGATCTCCTCTTCGAGTTCTCCCGTAATGGAGACACGCATCGTATCGCCAATGCCTTCAAGCAGTAACGTTCCCAGCCCGATGGCACTTTTGATGGTCGCATGAAACTTTGTACCCGCTTCCGTCACACCCAGATGAAACGGATAGTGATTTTTGGGACGCAGCATCCGGTACGCTTCCACGGTACGCTGCACATCGCTGGCTTTTAATGACACCTTGATTTCCGTAAAACCGAGATCTTCAAGAAACTTGATGTTATATTCCGCCGAGGCGACCATTCCCTCCGCACTCTGTCCATAACGCTCTTCGAACTCTTTTTCAAGACTTCCGGCATTGACGCCGATGCGGATCGGAAGGTTGCGTTCCTGACACGCTTTGACAATCTCTTTGATACGACTTTTTTCACCAATGTTGCCCGGATTAAAGCGGATGCAGTCGACACTCTCGGCTGCAATCAGCGCGAGTTTGTAGTTAAAATGGATATCCGCGACCAGCGGCAGCGAAATCTGCTCTTTAATCGCTTTGAGCGCTCGGGCATCTTCCATATCGGGCACGGCGACACGGACGATGTCACAGCCAGCAAAATGGAGCCGGTTGATCTGCTCAACCGTGGTGGCAACATCGCTGGTACGCGAATAGGTCATCGACTGCACCGAGATGGGAGCATCGCCTCCGACAGGGACATTTCCGACAAATATTTTCTTCGTGGGGTAGCGTGAAATCATAAATCTGATTTTATCGCGATAAGGTTAAAAGCAGCTTCACGCGAACTCGACCGGGTCCATATCGATCTCGGCAAGCCGGTTGCGGGTCACTTTGATGGCACGGATCAGGTCGGTGCTTTTCTCAGAACGCAGCAAAATCTGAAAACGGTATTTCCCGCCGATGCGCTCAATGGCAGCAGCCCCCTGCCCCACGATTTCAACTTCGCTGTAGCGCGAAAGCTTCCCGGCCATTTCCAACATCGCATCATAGGCCTTTTCCCGTTTGACATGGGCGAACATAATGCGTGCGAGTTTTTTAAAGGGCGGGTAGAGACCTTCGCGGATTTTTTTCTCATCTTCGAGAAACTGTTCGAAATTATTCAGATAGGGTCTGAAAAAAGCTTCATAGTAACTTTGCACAATGACTTTTGCATCATGCTTTCTGCCCGCGCGTCCGGCAATCTGAATGAGCAGCGCCAATGTCTTTTCGCGCGCGCGGTAGTCAGGCAGCTGAAGCATATTGTCGAGCCCCATGATCACGGCGAGCGTCACATCATGATAATCATGCCCCTTGGAGAGCATCTGGGTGCCAATGAGCAGATCGATCTCACCATTATTAAAGCGTTCAAGCGCCTTTTTGAGCTTGTTCTGGGTTGTGATGGCGTCACGGTCAAACTGCTGTGTGCGAAGCTGTGGCTGATACACGGCGAAATACTCCATGGCCTCCACCGTGCCGAGCCGGGAGTTTTCCAGCATGTGGCTTGAACATTTGGGGCAGATTGTCGGAATCGGCTCCGCATAGCCGCAGTAGTGGCACTTAAGCGCATTACTCTTCCCATGCAGACTCATTCCGACCGAGCAAAACGGGCACTCGAGCGTGTAACCGCAATCGCCGCATATCAGATACTTGAAATTGGCGCGGGTCGGAATAAACAAAATTGCCTGTTTAGAAGCCGCCGCATTTTTTGCAACCGCTTCGTCAATGAGTGGCGTCACCCGCTCGCGTTCCGGCTCAAATAAAAACTGTTTCTGACTCTCGTGATAGCCGCCTTTAAGACGAACGTGCGGAAATTTGACATAGGAACTGAGCGACGGTGTAGCGGAACCAAGAACCACAGGAATGTTCAGTAGCTTACCCATATAGATGGCCACATCCCGGGCATGATAACGCGGACGGGATGATGACTTGTAACTGTCATCATGCTCCTCATCTACCACTATCAGCCCCAAATCACTGATGGGAAGAAAAAGCGCTGAACGGGGGCCAGCGATAATCATCGCTTCACCACTGCGAATTTTCTGAAGCGTTTTCTCTTTCTGTAGCTTGGTCATTTTAGAGTGCCACAGTACGACAGTATCGCCAAAATGCGCTTCGAGCCTGCGCTGCATCTGCGGGGTGAGTGCGATTTCAGGCAACAGAAATAAGCAACGTTTGCCCTTGCATGTAAGCTCTTCAAAATACTTCATGTAGATTTCGGTTTTACCGCTTCCGGTATCGCCAAAGAGTAGAGATACCGGAACTTCCTGAAGCCTTTCAAAAGCTTTCTGCTGCACGGCGCTCAGTTTCGGAAGCGCCGAAGCCGTTTCATTGTAATGAACTGAAGCCTTACATGTAAGGTCATAAGGGATAAAAAGCGCAAGAGCCTCACCAAAGCTTACCAGATAATAACCTGAAATAAAACGCGTCACTTCAAGCTGTTTTTCTGAATAGTAAAATGGGGTAATTTCATGAATGCTTTCGCAGGGTGCATCAAGAGGACGGGTTTGCGAGAGAACGACAGCAGGTTTAAAATAACCCTTTAGTGGAACAAAAACCTGTGATCCAGAGCTTATATAAAGAGGAGATTCATACGTAAAGGAGTCAAGAGGCACTCCGAGAAGTGCTATGGAGTAGAACAAGTTTAGTCGATCAGTTCTTTACACTTCTCACCCGCAGCTGAATTGTCACGGGTACAGGTGAAGATACCGGTGTTTGTGTTGTAGGTAAAAGTTACCGTCACACCTCCGGCGTTAAAAGTGTAGCCGGCAGCGGTTTTCATCCAGCCACCGCCTCCGGTTTTTGAAATAATGGGGTACTGCAGCAGCTGTACGGTTGCATTGCCGTCAAAAAGTTGCTGACCTACCGCAGTGCTTGCATCGTCAAGAATCTGCGGATACTGATTTTGACCCCGCAACATGGTGCGTTGACGTTCACTCGCAATTGCCGAACGAATCGAAGAGATCGCGGAACGCCCTGCAGCTATTTGTGCATCCTGTACAGCCGGGCCCAGTTTCGGAAATGCCACTGCTGCCAAAATACCAAGGACAACAATAATAAAAACGAGTTCAATCATAGTAAAAGCAGTTTTCATAAGTGTTATCCTGTACAAATTTTATTCAAGAAGTACCGGCAAGAAGCCGGTAGCAATGTAATTTCTTTAGAAAGAAGATTTAGAAATGTTGTAATCACCAGCGTTATATGTACCTGTTTGAGTTGTATACCAAAAACGTGGAGAATCAGTCATATTTCCATCCCTGAAGTGAATATAAAGGGAATTAGTCGCATCTGTCATAACTTCACAAGCAGCATTACCTGTTGTGGCACTTGCGACACAGTTAGCACCTACGGTCGTCAAATCAGCACCCAATGTAGTTAGGGTGAAGTTTGACGGTCTCTCCATCAATGTATCAAGATTAATGGCTGTTGCGACATTTGCGACTTGTCCTGTTCCCTGAATTTGTGCCTTACTCCAGATTTGTGGAACAATAACACTATTCAACTGAGACACCAATTCACCTGCTTTAGCAGCACGCGCTTGTTCCTGAACCCCAACCATTTTAGGAATGGCAACTGCGGCAAGAATACCGAGAATTACGATCACGAAGATCAACTCAATCATAGTAAAACCAGAACGTTTCATAACGTCCTCCTTAATCAATAAAATTAGACTACACTCGTAATCCTAGTAAGTACTATACACCTATAAAGATTAATGGAAAATAAATCTCACTGATTTTCCAGACGTTGAAGCAGCTCTTTGATCTGCTGCTCTTCTTCGAAGATGCGGTAACTTTTGCGCACATAGGCCTGCAAAAGCAGTTTTAAGTCGTTATTGCCATTCAGGTTGAAGTCATCGCGCATCTGCTGCAGCAGGAACGGGGCGAACTTTTCGTCAATATCGATATCGTAACGTTTGGCGTTGATAGTCAGGCTGATTTTTTTTGCCATGGCGTTTCGGCTCAGCCGAGAATACTTTCAATTTTGGAGATGATCTCCTCGATCTCAATATCTTTCATGGCGATCTCTTCGCGGAGTTTTTCGATTTCACCGTTTTTCAGGGCATTCTCTTCACGGAGGCGGTTAAGTTCTTCGAGCTGTTGTTGGTGACGCTCTAGAAACTGCCCCATTTTTTCATTTAATTTATCGATTGCTGAGCGTTCTTCCATGATTCGGGTTCCTTAATCTCTTTTGGCTACAATTCTAGCATATTCTTGTTTCCAAAGGTTCTTTGTTGGCACAATTTCAAGCGGTGACCGAATATGCTCCTGCAGGAGACCAGCCCGTAGCCATCAGTACGCTCGCCAAAAGCATCAAAGCTGGCAACCGCTACCAGGCACTTGAAGGGGTCACGGGCAGCGGAAAGACCTATACGATGGCCAAGACCATCGAGGCGGTACAGCTGCCGACCATCATCATGACCCACAACAAAACGCTCGCCGCGCAGCTCTACAGCGAGTTCAGGTCGTTCTTTCCGCACAATCACGTCGAATACTTTATCAGCTATTACGACTACTACCAGCCCGAAGCCTACATACCGCGTCAGGATCTTTTCATTGAAAAAGACAGTGCCATCAATGAAGAGCTTGAACGCCTGCGCCTCTCCGCCACGGCCAACCTTCTCAGCTATGACGACGTAATTGTTATTGCATCCGTCTCGGCCAACTACGGGTTGGGTGATCCCGAAGAGTATGAGAAGATGGTGCAGATTGTCGAAATAGGCGATGAGATCAGCCAGAAGAAACTGCTTTTACGACTGGTAGAGATGGGCTATTCGCGCAACGACGCCTATTTTGACAGCGGCCACATCCGTGTCAGTGGCGACGTCATCGATATCTACCCGCCCTACCTTGACGACGAAGCGATTCGCATCGAGTTCTTTGGCGACGAGGTCGAGAGCATCTATAGTTTCGAAGTCCTCACCAATAAAAAAATCGAAGAGCAGAAAAAAGCAACCATCTATGCCACGAGCCAGTTCAGCGTGACACAGGAGAAGATGGCCGTCGCCATCAAACGTATCGAAGAGGAGCTCGACGAACGGCTTGATTTTTTGCTCAAAGAAGGCAAGCTTGTCGAAGCCCAGCGTCTCAAACAGCGCTGCGAATTCGACCTCGAAATGCTTCAGACGACCGGCATGTGCAAAGGCATTGAAAACTATTCGCGTCTGCTGACCGGAAAGCAGCCCGGCGAAGCACCCTATACGCTTTTGGACTACTTCGAGCTGCATCATAAAGAGTATCTGGTCATTGTCGATGAGTCGCACGTCAGCCTGCCGCAGTTTCGCGGCATGTATGCGGGAGACCGCAGCCGCAAGGAGGTGCTGGTCGAATACGGTTTTCGACTCCCAAGCGCTCTGGACAACCGGCCGCTGCGTATTGACGAGTTCATCAACAAAGCGCCGTATTATCTTTTTGTCTCGGCGACACCCGCAGCGTATGAGCTGGAACTCTCCGCCGTCAAAGCCGAACAGATCATCCGTCCCACGGGACTGCTCGATCCGGTCATCACCATTAAAAGCTCCGACAATCAGGTCGAGGACATTCACGACGAAATCAAAAAAACAACCGCCAACAATGAACGGGTTCTCATTACCGTCCTGACAAAAAAAATGGCGGAAGCGCTTACCAAATACCTGGCAGATCTCGGCATTAAAGTGCAGTACATGCACTCGGATATTGACGTTATCGAGCGCAACCAGCTCATTCGCGGATTACGGCTGGGTGAATTTGACGTCCTCATCGGCATCAACCTGCTGCGCGAAGGGCTTGACCTTCCCGAGGTAAGCCTCATTGCCATTCTCGATGCCGACAAGGAAGGCTTCCTGCGCTCGGAAACCGCGCTTATTCAGACCATAGGCCGGGGTGCGCGCAACGCCAATGGCCGCGTCATACTCTACGCCAACAAGATGACCGGCTCCATGCAGCGGGCCATCGATGTTACCAATGCACGCCGCGCCCGGCAGGAGGCATACAATATCGAGCACAACATCACACCGCGCACCACCACGCGAAAACTCGATGAAAACCTCAAAACCGAAGATGCCGGAGCCCTCTACTCCAAACGCAAAAAACTCGACAAGCTTCCCAAAGCGGAACGCAAAAAACTTGTGGACGAACTCACCCGTAAAATGAAAGAGGCGGCCAAAGCGCTCGAGTTTGAAGAGGCCGCACGCCTGCGTGACGAGATCATGAAGATCAAACAACTCTAACATTACATGTAAGGAAATAATTTGGAAGATATTTTCAGTTCGCTGACAACCTATGGCTATATTGCGCTCTTTCTCTATTCGCTCGGCGGCGGTTTCGTCGGACTGCTCGCAGCAGGTGTCCTCTCTTTCGCCGGGAAAATGGATATCACCCTCTCCATTGCCATCGCCTTTGTCGCCAATTTTCTCGGCGACATGCTGCTCTTTTACATGACCCGCTATCAAAAAGGCGACATGATGACCTATCTGAGAAAACATCGACGCAAACTGGCGCTCTCGCATCTTCTTATGAAAAAACATGGTGACTGGGTCATCTTTTTGCAAAAGTATGTCTATGGCATCAAAACGCTGATTCCGCTGGCTATCGGACTGACCAAATATGATCTCAAACGTTTTACGATGCTGAATTTTGCCGCATCGGCCATCTGGGCGGTCGCAGTCGGTTACGGAGCCTATATGTCGGGCAGTGTCATCATGTCGGCCTATGAGGTGGTAGCAGCGCGCCCCTACATTGCCCCCATCATTCTTTTAAGCCTTCTTGGTCTCTTGTGGTGGTACCTCTCGGCAGCCACGAAAAAAAAGGCATAAAAAAAGGGGTGCCACCTCAAAGGTGACACCCCCCCCGTTTCTTACATGTAAACCGGCTTATGCGCCGATCTGCGGTCCCGCTGCAGAGAAATCGAATTCACTCTCTTCGGTCTGATACTTTTTAAAGTTGTCGATAAACATCTGCGCCAGTTTGTCACGTGTTGCCACGAACGCCGTATCATCCGCCCACGACTCGCGCGGGAAAAGAATCTGCGGATTAATCTCGCCCAGCGTATTGGGAACCTGAAGACGGAACGTGTTCGTTGTTCGGAATTCGCTTTTATTGATACTGCCATCAAGTATGGCGTTGATGCAGGCACGGGTATCTTTAATGCTCATGCGTTTGCCGATGCCGTACGGGCCACCGGTCCATCCGGTATTGACCAAAAAGACGTTAACGCCGTACTTATCGATTTTGTCTCCCAGAAGTTTAGCATATACTGTCGGATGTAGTGGCAGGAATGCTTCGCCGAAACAGGCACTGAACGTTGCTGTCGGTTCCGTAATGCCACGCTCGGTTCCGGCAACCTTGGCGGTGTAGCCGCTGAGGAAGTAGTACATTGCCTGCTCTTTGGTCAGCTTGCTCACCGGAGGCAATACACCAAACGCATCAGCCGTCAGGAAGATGATGTTTTTTGGATGTGAACCGTGCAGTGTCTCTTCGTGGTTGTCAATGTGGAAAATAGGATAGGAAACACGGGTGTTTTCCGTTTTAGCGCCATCGGTGTAATCGACCACGCCGTTGGCATCAGCCACCACGTTCTCAAGCAGCGCACCGTGACGGATGGCACCAAAAATCTCCGGTTCGTTTTCAGCACTGAGGTTGATGACTTTGGCATAACACCCGCCTTCAAAGTTGAAAACGCCATCGTCGTCCCAACCATGTTCGTCATCACCGATCAGACGGCGATGCGGATCAGTCGAAAGGGTGGTTTTTCCCGTACCGCTCAGACCGAAGAAAAGGCAGACATCCCCGTCATGACCGACATTGGCCGAACAGTGCATCGGCAGTTTGTTCTCCAGCGGCAGCCAGTAGTTCATCATGGAGAAGATCCCTTTTTTCATCTCGCCGCCATAATAGGTCCCGCCGATAACAGCCAGATTAGCTTCCACATCAAAAATGACGAAAACTTCAGAATGAAGCCCATGTTCCTTCCATTTGTCATTGACGGCTTTACAGGCATTCAAAACCGTAAACTCCGGTTTGAACCCCTGCAGCTGTTCCATGGAAGGGCGAATGAACATATTGGTGACAAAATGAGACTGCCACGCCAGTTCTGTAACAAAACGGATGGAACGGCGACTGGTCTGTGACGATCCGCAGTAGACGTCTGTCACATAGAGGTCTTTGTTGCTGAGTTGTTCACGGCCCACTGCCAGCAATTCTTCAAAAATCTCTTTCGAAACCTTGTGATTGACATCACCCCATGCAATGTAGCGGTTCGATGGATCCTGATTGACAAAATATTTGTCTTTGGGGCTGCGACCGGTAAAAATACCGGTATCCACCATTGTGGCACCACTCTCCGCCAGCTGGCACTCACCGTTTTTCAACTCGTGGGCAATGAGTTCTTCATAGTCAAGATTGTGAAAAATCTTTCCCGTGTTCTTTATCCCGATTTCTTCTAAGTTTGGCTGGTTCATTCATGGTCTTTGTGTGAGATTGACAGAGTGCATTGCACCCTGTTTTCTGATAACAAAATTATAACAACTGTATCTATAAATTAGAGATAAAAGCTCCCCATCAATCGCTACAACGCTACCGGAATTCAATTTGCACCGCTTAAAGGTAACACGACATCCATGCATTCGTTTCACAATCACTCCACAATCATGCCCTACCATGAGACTATCAAAACAAGGAGTTTACGATGACACGAAAAACTATTTTATGGGCTGCACTCCTCAGTGCTCTGATTGCGGCTCCGGCCGCACAGGCCGACATTAACAAGGGGCAGAAGGCCTATCTCAAGAGCTGTAAAAAATGTCACGGCAACGGTACCAAAGGTGCCGCGATGAAGACGCAGGATGCGTGGGAAGAGCTTTTTGACGACAACGCGGCACTTCTTATTGAGGCCCATAAGGGTGACAAGTCGGAAAAATTTTTCGCCGGGGAAAAATTCAAAAAACTTTCCTCCGATCTGAAAGATTTTCTCTATGAATATGCAGCAGATTCGGGCAATGTCCCAAGCTGCGGATAACACAACAAAGGATTTATGATGAAAACGCTACTTCTAATTCTGGGACTTACCGTCTTGCTGAGTGCCAGCGATGGCGCGGCACTCTTTAAAAAATGTGCCGCCTGTCACGGGGCCAACGGAGAAAAAGCGGCACTCGGAAAAAGCCGCATTATCAATACCCTGCCCCCTCAAGAAATCGTTACCGCGCTCAGGGGATATCAAGACGGCAGCTACGGCGGTGCCATGAAAGCCCTGATGAAAGGTCAGGTCGCTACGCTGCAAGAAGCAGATATCGAAGCGATCGCTTCCTTTATCGGCAAAAAATAATCACCAGAACACGCTGAGGGTGCTCCCGGATCCGGGAGTGCTCTCAAGCGTAAGCCGCCACCCTTCCTCTCCTACAATCTTTGAGACAATATGCAAACCAATCCCGAATCCTCCCGCGTTGCTACTCGCGCGTACGTAGCGCTTGAACACCTGATGCATCTTTTTCGGATCGATCCCCTCGCCGCTGTCAATGACTTTGAGGCATGCGGCATCAAGCATAACGCGAATGCTTCCGCCGACATGATTGTACTTGATGGCATTGGAGAGCAGGTTGTCAACCAGCCGCCGGAGTTTATTGCGATCGGTCGTGACACGCACCGATGCCGCACTATCAAAGCTTACATGTAACTGTTTCTGATCGCATCGATAGCGGAAATAATCAAGACGTTCGCGCAGCAGCGCTTCGACATTGACCGCTTCGCGTACCTGCGCAGGGGCATGATTGAGCATCAGATAGGTCAAATCGTCATAGAGTGCTGCAATCGTCTCGGCGGCAATGGTGATACGCTCAAATTTCTTGGGAAGCGAACCGGGCAGTGATGCGGCGTCGATCATCTCCACATTCCCCAAAATGACCTGCAGCGGCGTGTTCAGTTCATGCGTCGTGTCTTTGATAAAATCATCCAGAAGGGTTATTGCTTCGCGCATTGGAGCAAAAATAAGTCGCCCAAGGTAATATCCCACTACACCCAGCAGCACAAGCATCAGCGTACCGTAAAGCAGCATCGTTTTCCATGCGTCCTGCTGCCACAAGCCATCATCTTCGGTTTCAAATGTCAGATAAAAATCCCCGATACCATACGATGCCAGCGCAATGTAAAAATGGATGTAGCCCTCACGCAGCTCGATCACCTGTTTCGGATTGAAAAACTTTTTTTGCAGGTAGCTCGCCACTTCCATACCGAGCGCATCATAAAATGCGGTATTGTAGGCCAGATCAATCGGAAAAGGCACACTGTTTCCGACATCCTGGGAGAGCCACCCCCGAAGCATCGGAATGTAGCGTTCGCTCTCAAGTTGCATCGCCAGACGGTGCGAGCTGAGCATCTGCTCTTTTTTTGCATCATAATAGATCGAACCCATCAGTGCCAAAATGGCAATGCTCATCAAAGCATAAAGCGCAATGAACGCCCGAAATGTCCGTCCCTCAGCGAAGCTGATAACCGAGTCGTTTGTAGGAGACAATGGCATCCTTTCCCAAAATCTTTCTCAGGTTTTTAATGTAGGTACGCAGGGCGCTGTCGCTGGGTGTCTCTTCGAAATCGTACAGATGTTCCATAATGACTTCGTGACTCAGCATGCTGCCGCGCTGCTGTACCAGAAGCTTGAGCAATCGGGCCTCTTTATCACTAAGCGTTACCACATCGCCCTTTACATGTAAAGCGTTTCGCTCTGTGTCGTAACGAATCTCCCCGCCCAGTTCGATCTGTTCCGAGGAAGCATGAAAATAATTGCGCTTGAGCATACTTTCGACACGCAGGCGCAACTCTTTGAGAGCAAAAGGCTTTCTCAGATAATCATCGCCGCCACTGTCATAGCCGCGTTCAAGATCTTCCATCGCGCCGCGTGTCGTCATAAAAATGGCAGGCGTCTGCAGCGCATCGCCCCGCGCACCGCGCAAGAGCGAAAATCCGTCGCCTCCGGGAATGTTGACATCAAGCAGCAGCAGATCGTACCGGGTTTCGAAAAGCCGTGCCTGAGCGCTTTCAAAATCGTAAAGAGGTTCTACTTCGTATCCCGAATCTTCAAGATATTCGCAAAGCGTGGCACTCAGATCGGCATCGTCTTCGAGCAGCATAATTTTTGCTTTTTTCATGGTAACTATTGTATCATAACGCCAAAGCCCCCGGAGATGTGAAACTTCATGATCCTGATTCGAAAAACCGAACGTTCCTGCAGCTACTACTCTGTGGCCCTCTATCCGACGCTCTTTGACGAGTTTATGGTTGTGCACCACTGTGGTCGTGGCTGTTCCGCCAAGGCGACCAAAGAGTATTTTGAGACAAAAAAAGAGGCGCTTCTCAAATCGCTGCACATCATCGCCAGCCAGAAAGAGCGCGGCTTTATCCTTCAAGCATCCCGAAAATAAGAAACGCCCCCATGGCGATTACGGCAGAAACGAGGGCATAAGGCAGCTGCGTCCGCACATGTTCGATATGATCGCATCCCGCAGCCATCGATGAAATGATCGTCGTATCGGAAATGGGAGAGCAGTGGTCGCCGAACACACCGCCCGAGATCACAGCTCCGATGAGAAGCGCCACATCGCTCTGCATGGATAAGCCCATCGGAATGGCAATGGGAATCATGATGCTAAATGTTCCCCAGCTCGTCCCCGTTGCAAAAGCCATGATGGCGCTGAGAACAAAGAGCGTGGCCGCCAGCAAGGAAGGATGCATCATCTCGGAAGCGAACGATGCCACATAGAGTCCCGTTTGCAAGCTCTTGGTGATATCGCCGATGAGAAATGCCAGAAACAGAATGAGTGTAATGCCTCCCATCGAACGCGCACCGAGAAATGCCTCTTTAATCCATACATTCCGACGCAACCGATGACGATATTGCCAGGCCATCTCGAGCAGCGTCACCACCATCGCATAAAAGATCGCGCTTGAACCGCTGCCCTGCATCAGATTGCCATCGCCCGTAATCCACAACGTTGCAAATACGGTAGCCATCATGACACCGACGGGAATGAGCAGATCGCGCAGCCTCCCGCCGGCCTCCGCGCTTACCGCTTCGTGCATGACTCTGGCATGGCGCATCGCAGGCGTATCCAGATCGAATACAATCACGGCCAGCGTCACCAGCAGTGCCGCCATGGCGTAAAAGTTGTACATGACGGCATGCAGCAGCATCGTCACCGATGAAGCACTCCCCATTTGCGATACGATAAGTCCCAGAATAAGCGCTCCCCACCCGTTGAGTACAATCAGGGAACAGATGGGTGCCGACGTCGAGTCACAGACAAAAGCAAGTTTGGCGCGGCTCACGCCGTAACGGTCGCATAACGGTCTTCCCACGGCACCCGCGATCAATGAGGTAATGGACGATTCGATAAAGATCACGACACCCACCATATAGGTCAGAAGCAAGGCTCTCTTTCCCGAGCGTACAAGCTGGCGTTTGTCGCTTAGCGCGTTGACGAGTGCACCGATGCCTCCCGATGCACGCAGCAGTGCCATCACCGAACCGACAAGAAGCGCAAAGGCCAGTGTTTTGAGTATCCATGCTTCGCCCAACAGCTTCGTTGCGCGTTCGAAAAGTGAAAAGAGTGCTGCCCCACCATCGAAATGCGCGACAATAATCTCACCGACAACAATACCGCCCAAAAGCGCGGCAAAAACATGCCGCGTCATCAGTGCAATTACAATAGCCAGAAACGGAGGAAGCAGGGAGAGGGCGCCGAACTCCAAAAAAGTTCTTAAAGCTGCATGCCCAGACGCATGATACCCTTGCGCCCGAAAACTTCAAAGTAATAATCGCTGCGTTTTTCATCAACGAATTTGAAGCCGATTTTTTCGTAAACGAGTTCCGTCTCGGTTGAACCGATCTCGACCATGGTCTGCACTTTCCGGTACCCCTTGAGGCGCGCGGTAAGCATGCTTTTTTGTACCAGTTCTTTCAACACGGAGAGCTCATGGGCGTTATCATCGACATTCATGTAGTCAAGAACCCAGGTTTGACGGTCGATGTCACTCTGACAGAGCAGATACGCGGCAATGCGTTCGTGATATCCCTCATCAACTCCGACCTCATCAAGTGCTTTGGAAAATATCTCATGGGTGGCGATTCTTGGCTCATAGCCGCATAGTGCACCTACAGCCTTTCCCTCTTCTTCTGCTATCAGAAAATTACTGTAATGACACTGACTTTTGGTTGTTGCCAAAGCCAGCTGGCTGAGCTTTTCAATCAACTGCGCATTATCCGAAGTTTCAAAGATGAGATCGAAAACTCCCACCTTTTTTCCCGAACGGGAACTTGCCAGCATTGCTGCTGCTACAAATCGGCTGTCAGCTGATTCCGCCTTGCGGATTTTGATTCCCACCACAACTCCTGTGACGCTTTAGATACTCAATGCTAATATAGTAATCTTTAAACCAATATAAAGAGTCTGCGATGTTTTTTCGACTGTTTTTTCTGATAGCTTTTGGCGTATGGCAGCTCTGTGCCTCGGAACAGCTTGTTGTGGTGGTTGCCAACGATATGAACAGCTCCGAAGGTTTACTCCAGCGCTACGAACGTATTAAGGGATATTACCTTCCTTCAGGCAAGCATCTTCCGGTGAATCTGGGACGAAACGGTCTGGGATGGGCACGGGAGAGCACCTTGGCATCGCAGTGTCCGGCCATCCAAAAAAGAGAGGGAGACGGCAGGGCGCCTGCAGGCATTTTTCCTCTGACTGCACTTTTCGGATATGCGCAGTCGTTGCCGGTGATAATGCCCTATATACCGGCAGACGCCACACGCATCTGTGTCGATGACGCCGCGCATCCCGATTATAACCGCATTGTCATCCTCGACCCCGAACATCCGCCAAAGAGCTTTGAATGGATGCACCGGGACGATGCCCTCTATGAGTTCGGGGTTGTCGTCGGCTACAATCGTGAGGGAACCCCCAATGAGGGATCATGCATCTTCTTACATGTAGAGAAAAATGCCTCTGCACCGACTGCCGGCTGTACCACAATGCCGAGGGATATCCTGCAAAAGCTGATGCAATGGCTGGACCCTTCGAAAGAACCGCTGCTGATTCAGATTCCCAAATGCGCCTGCAGCGAGATCGCTTCACGTTACCAGGGGGTAGTATGTCCCTGAGTCAACGGCAGTTTTGCACCAGTGAACCGTCGTATCCCGCTGCAAACTGCATCGTCATTTCCAGGGTCGTGTTGTTATGCTCGCAGACACTCCGCGCGCTGACAAGATAACTCTGCATCAGATCAAGCAATGGCGCAATCTTTTGGCATCGGTGCGTTGCATCGGCTTTTTCAATCTCGACCATAAAATAGTGTGCCGCAGTACAATCGTTCAGACATCCCGCGGCATCCCCCTGTAAATGCGTTTCCAGTAATTGTGCTTTGAGTTTCCGGTAGCTCTCGTCAAGCGTAAGCGTGCCATCTTGCAGTGTACTTTGCCGTAACCGCTGTGCTGAAAGTACCGCTGCGGATTGTCGCAGCGACGGAGAGGGGTTGTCCGTGAGCAGCGAAAGTACATCATAGTGACCCTGACGCTGCAGGGTGTCAAGAATCGGTTCAATACGCTGCCGGAGCTTTTGACGCTCACTATCAAGCTGGCGCAGCGTATTGATGTAATTGATCCTCAGGACCGACTTGCTTCCGGCGTCAAGCATGGCGCCTTCTTCGAGCGCACGGTCCGCCAGATCGGTGAAATGCCGAATTTGTACTTCAACATCTTTAAAAGGCTCCAGGGTCAGAAGCTCCCGGTATCCACGGGCATCCTCATACAGGGAATCGCCGAGAAAAGCGTAAAAACCGGGCCATGCGCCCAGTGAGAGTGTTAAAAATACCAACATCAGTCCCAAACGTATCATTTTCCCAACTCCTGCATTACGGTCATACGCCGCGTCGCATCGCGTTTGCGGCAGGCACTCTCGAAAGCGAGCGGCTCACCAATGATGAAACACTCTTTTTTCGCCCGGGTAATCGCGGTGTAGAGCAGTTTGGTATTATGCATGATAAAGTGGGAAAAACTCATCGGCATCACAACGCGCTCATACTCCATCCCCTGTACCTTGTGGATCGTCAGGGCATAGGCAAGACTCAGATGCGTATGCATTTGGGCAGTGTCGTAACGCACGACGATACCTTCGGTAGGATAGACCACATACGACTCTCCCGCCTCGGCATCAATGCGGAAAAGCAGACCGATCATGCCGTTAAAAATGCGTCGTTCCTGTGCCTCTTCCCCATTTTTAAACGCTTCGGTGGTAAAACTCGGAAGATTTTCATTTTTTATATGGACCACTTTGTCCCACAGCCGGTAGCCCACCTCTTTTTTGACAAAATGACTCGGCTGCGAGGGGTTGAAATACTCCTGAAGTACGCGGTTGAGATTCTCAACGCCCAGCGTCCCGCCGCGCATCGGTGTTATCACCTGATAACTTCCCAGATATGCGGCAATGTCACGATTTTTGAGAAGCTCTCGCGAGAGCGGAATAATCTGCAAAGACTTCTCGGCGATTTGCGAGAGGATGGCCTGTGAGTTGTGTTCGCGCAGCTGGGTAAGTTCCGATGCACAGAGCGTGTTTTTGCGCTGATAATAGCCCTCGATCGCCACCGGAATAAAATGAAAATCTTCATAGGCTCCATCGTACCGGGGGACTTCGCCCTGTCGGATGGCATTGGCAATAGAAGCAATGGCCTGATCGTCGCTCTGGCGGTAGATCTCCGTGAGTTTCACGCTGCGCGCGAGTGAGAGCTGCAGGACATCGCTAAGCACGTCTCCGGCGCCGATGGGAGGTAACTGCGCATCGTCACCCACGACGATCACGACGGCATCGCGGTCGATCTTTGCCATAAGTCGCGCAAAAAGCATGGAGTTGATCATCGATGCCTCATCGATAAGCACCACTTTATAGGGCATGGCGTCGCGATCTTCAAACTTTACCAGCAGACTCTGGATGGTAGCGCTCTCATACCCGCTTCGCTCCCCGATACGCTGCGAGGCAATTCCGCTTAGCGCGCAGGTGATGATCTCTTTTTCATGATAGCGGCGATTGAGAAGCTGCAGCAGCGCACGCGCAGTAGTGCTTTTTCCCGTTCCGGCATAGCCGACTAAAAAGAGCAGACTCGCACCTTCGTTGATAGCTTCAAGTGCTTCGCGCTGCTGCGCTCCGAGCGAAAAATCGAACATCTGCAAAAAAGCGTCGAGATCGTTCTCGATAACCGGCTGCATCGCTTTGGCGCGGCGCGTAAACGTCTCGAAGAGAAAGCTCTCAGCTTCATACAGACGCTGGGGTGCCAGAAGGCCCGAAGCAAACTGTTTGATGCTGCCTTCATTGATGCGATCGAGCAGAACCTGTTCATACAGCGCGTCTTCGCCGTAAAACTCCAGCACCGCATCGAGTTTGGAATAGAGATCTTTTTTAGCAACTGCGGAGTTTCCCTCCTGTTCGCTCAGCTGCAACAGCAGATCATCCATCGCCGCGCCGATACGGCGTTCGCTTTTTAGCCCGACGCCGAGTTTTAAAGCGATCTCGTCGGCACGTTTGAAACCGATGCCGCTGATGGAGGTCAATACGTAGGGATTTTCTTCAATCTGCTTCTGGGGCTCGCGCACCTCTTTCATGGCGTTCGCAATGGTGCTTAACAGCGTTGGCGTCACCCCCAGCGGCATCAGGAACTCTCCCAGTTTCCGTAACGAACGAAACTGCTTCCAGCTCTCCTGAATCTGGTTCAGGCGTTTTTTCTTGATCCCCTTGTGACCCAGCAGTTTTTCGATGTCATGATCGAGAATATCGATGAGTCCCGCTTCGCCGTACTGTTCGATCAGATCGGCCGTGAGTTTGCGGCTGAGCCCTTTGATGACGCGATTGAGAAAGAAAAAGAGTTCATTCTGGTTTACATGTAACGATTCAAAGGCGAATATACGGCCATATTTGGGGTGCTCTTCGTAACTGCCTTTGAGGGTGACGGCGGTATCGACAAGATTCTCCGCATCGCTCTCATAATAGGTGCCGCGAACCTTCTCGCCGCCCTTAAGCAGGGCAATGAGAAACCCGTTCTCTTCAAAAACAATGCGCTCAATCTGACCGATTACCGTTTGCATGGCACTATTGTATCGAAACTGTATGTATCAGATTAATTTTATGAAAATTCATGATTTCAGGCGATGCCGCATGTGTGATTTTTTCGCTCCGGCACCGCTCGTGGCGCGATCAGGAGCGGACGCGTTTGAGGCGATCTTCTTCCTGTGCTTTGTAGAGTTCCGCACACCCTTTGGCAAGGTCACGGATTTTGAGAATGTAGTTGGCGCGTTCGGTCTGGCTGATGGCCTTTCTGGCATCAAGCGTGTTAAACGTATGCGACGCCGCCATGCAGAGATCATACGCCGGTAACGGCAAACCGGCTTCAAGGGTACGGGCACATTCGGCCGCTTTCGATTCAAACTCCGAAAAGAGCAGCGCCGTATCGGCGATTTCAAAATTGTATTTTGAAAACTCGATCTCGCCCTCTTTGTGAATATCGCGGTAGAGTGTTTTGCCAAAAGCGTTTTCACCCCAGACAATATCAAAAACCGTATCGACACCCTGCAGGTACATGGCCAGACGTTCCGTACCGTAGGTGATCTCAACGGCCACCGGATCACAGGCGACGCCTCCGACCTGCTGGAAATAGGTGAACTGCGTCACCTCCATGCCGTTGAGCCACACTTCCCAGCCCAGACCCCAGGCACCCAGCGTCGGAGACTCCCAGTTGTCCTCGACGAAACGGATGTCATGCTCGGCCAGATTCAGCCCCAGATACTCCAGACTTTTTAAATAGAGTTCCTGAATGTTCTCGGGACTGGGCTTGATGAGCACCTGAAACTGATAGTAGCTCCCGAGGCGGTTGGGGTTTTCACCGTAACGCCCGTCTGTCGGACGGCGTGAGGGAGCAACATAGGCCACCGACCACGGCTGTGAGTCGAGTGAACGTAAAAATGTGGCGGGATGGAAGGTTCCGGCACCCGCGGGGATGTCGTAGGGCTGCACAATATTGCACCCCTGCTCTTTCCAGAAAATTTGAAGTTTGAGTAGCAGATCACTGAAGGTCAACATAATAAGAGACTCTTTACATGTAAAAAATTGCGCCATTATACCAAAGGGTCTCTGTTTGGAAACTGTCTGCCGCTTTTGGATATACTCCGCGTTATGAAAGTATGGATCGCAATCGTCTTGGCAGTGTGGTTTTTAGGATGCGGCGGCAGTTCCTCAAATGGCGCAACCGACACCGGTTCTTCAAGCTCATCGGCACAAAGCAGCAGTGTCTCTTCAATCGCATCAACTGTGCAACCGCTGTTAGTCATCCGCATCAATTACAACAACATCGCATTTACCAATGATGTCTCGCTCTGGAGCGAAAAAATCTTCGGAAACACCGAAGGCGATCTCAACAATTTCTATCTGCAAAACTCGCTCGGTCGGTTTCGGTTTGCCCCCATACATGAAACTCAGGAGATTTCAGATGACGGTATCGTCACGGTAACACTCGATAAAGAGCATCCCGATCCGGGGAATAATTTTGGAGCGCTGCATCCCGATTTTGTCGCGGCACTGACTCAGGCCGATCCTTTTATTGACTATGCGGCGTATGATCGTGACGGTAACGGCGCCATCTCATCAGCCGAGCTGCTGATCATCTTCATCGTTGCAGGCAACGAAGAGGCTTATGGTGTCAGTACGCTTCCGGGTGTCTTCGCACACACCTACTGTACGACCGGCATCAATGTCGCCTACCTTGACCGTGTCTCCCTGATGGGATGCTCGCATAAAGGGAATTACGCCGTCTTCGGAGAGCGTCATCATGACAACAAGCGCGATGCCACCATCGGCATCATCGCTCATGAACTGGGACACGCCGCATTCGATCTGCCCGATCTTTACGATACAACACCTACGGCGGAGCCCGATTCTGCGGGCATCGGTTACTTTGGCCTCATGGGAGCGGGCATGTGGGGAACGCATGAGATTTTCGGAACCATTGAAGGTTCCTCGCCGGTACATTTTTGCGCCTGGAGCAAAATTGAAAACGGCTGGATCACGCCGCAGGAACCAGGAACCGACACCTCTTTACATGTAAACCTTCATGAGAGTGCCGCCGATACCTTCAATGTTTTCAAATACCCCATCGATGCCGATCACTACTACCTGATGGAAAACCGCAACAACAGCGGCTATGATCAGGGGCTCTTTGCCATAGACGGTCTCTTCAAAGGCGGCATGGCGCTCTGGTACGTCGATGAAAGCATCCTCCACGCACACTGGTCCAGCAACACGGTTAATGCCGATCCTTTAAATAAAGGGCTTGATCTGGTTGAAGCCACGATTCCAATCAACAGTCTCAAACTCGATGAGACACCCCTCGCGCGCGGTCATGAAAGAAACCTTTTCTACTCAGAGAACAAAGGCAGCTACAGTGGTGACGGCTTCCTGCTCAAAAACATCTCAGGGCGCGGCAGTGTCATAACGTTTGATATTCAAAAGGAGTTCTGATGCGATGGTTCTTACTGCTTCTGTTTTCGCTTTCGCTGCAGGCTACCGCCACGCGCAGCGTCCTGCAAACCTTCACCCAAAGCGACGGCAGCACATTTGAAGGACGGCTCAAAGGAGACGCTTTCATGCACTGGGTTGAGACAACCGACGGGACGGCATTGATCTTTAACAAAAAGAGTGCGACGTTTGAGTACGCCGTTATCAGAGATAGCGATCTGGTACGCTCGGGGATTCCGTATGATCCGCAGCGAAAACGCCGCAGCATCGGCACACCGGACACAACCGAAATAATGCGACTCTGGCAGGAGCGTCACCACAGGTGAAGCGTTGCTACACCATCTTGCAGATGATATCACCGATATTGCGCTGGAGTGACGCGGCGACAACGCCGCATTTGACTTTCAGCAGATAGAGCAGCGAGGTTCGGGGAGAGGGAGAGAGGCATTCGTAATTGCCCATCCCTTTGGTCATGACGACATCGGCAGTGTCAAAAAGTTCCCGAGCCTCCTTTGTCGCACGTTCGTAAACAAATCCAGGGGTGTTGACGCCACTGTCAACGAGTGAACAGAGTGCGTCAAACCCCACTTCTCTGGCTTCCTTGAGCGTCACATCATTGATGATCGGATTGCCGCGTACCATGTAGCTTACATGTAAAGCGGGATAAAGCCGTTGCAGCGCTTCTATGGCAAGGTAGTCAAAGAGATGTTCGCCGACATTGTCCCCAATGTAAAGTAGCGTCTGCGCCGCTGCGAGTTTCTCGTCCAGCAGGCGTGAATCATCAATGGAAAAATCGGTATGAAAAAGCTTTGAGAGCTCCTCTTCAAGATCAAAACTCACCTCCGCCGCCAGATCGATCACATTGCCGGCAACGGCTACTTTTAAGAGTGTCAGCAGCGGATCATCGGCATTTTTGATGGTCTCTTGCAACATGGGCATAAAGAGTGCCGCGCGCTGTGTCGCGTGGGCTTTCTGCTCGGCATACAGGTCACGCATCTGCGCCATTTCCGCCATTGCTTCGTAAACATCGGTAGCCACTTCGGGAGGGGTTTTTGAAAAATCAAAGTGTGTTGCAGCGCGGTTGACATGAGAAAGAATTTTTTCGCGCAGCGTGGCGTCAGCATGAATGGCGTCCGCAACTCGCCCGCACTGGGTTACGATGCAGCCGACGCAGGCCGCGTCGATTTTCACTCTTTGCCTTCGCCGAAACCTTCGACGACCTTGCCCCACATCAGTTTGTATTTCCGGCGCATGAACTCGACCTCTTTTTGCGAAAGCTTCAGCTGCTCCGTCAGCGTTTCAATGGTGCGGCGGTCCTCTTCATAAAGCTCCTGCAAAGATGAAAGCGCCTCTTTGAGAAAGAGGTTCTCGCTGCGGATCGACTCTATTGTCTCGTCTTTCGCACCAAGAACTTTTTCATGCAGATTGATGATGGTTCCGATCGTCCTTTCGACAAACTGCGGCCCCACCATAAACTCGGCTCCCGAGGGAATCTGCTGCAGTTCCGCAGGAACAACAACCTGAGTTCCTTTGGAAGGATCGATATAGACGACACCGTTTTCGGTTTTGCTCTTGAGTTTGCCCCGTTCGATCAGATCTTCAATTGCACCCATTTCGAGTCGTGTCAGATCGGCATACTCGTCAACACGCATCCATACCTCTTCCATTATGCATCCTTACTCTATAATAGTCTCGATCTCCATGGAGTCCATCTCGACTTTTTTTGCTTTGGCGATACGGTCTTCAAGCAGTTTGATACGCAGGTCCTCATTTTCGAGTGCCAGCATCTGCATCGCCAGATACGCCGAATTGGTGGCTCCAGCCTTGCCTATGGCAACAGTAGCAACTGGCATTCCAGCCGGCATCTGAACCGTGGAGAGCAGCGCATCGATACCGCTGAGCGCCGAAGCGCTCATAGGCACGCCGATGATGGGTTTTACCGTTTTTGACGCCAGAACACCCGCAAGATGCGCCGCCATACCGGCTGCCGCAATAAAGACCTGCGCCCCTTTTTCCTCTGCTTTTTTGACATACTCTTTCGTGCGGTCAGGCGAGCGGTGCGCCGAAGAGATGATCAGTTCGAACGGGACTCCGAATTTATCAAGGGTGTCGGCACACTCCTTCATTACCTCATAGTCACTTTTGCTGCCGATAATAATCGATACGAATTTCATGGTTCTCCTTTGTTTGGTTTGGATTCAGATTTTGGGAGCGACGCTCATCATCTCATCGGTTGCAGGAATTCTGAAAAAGGTGTATGGCGGCAATGGCGCCGGTAATACGAAAGGATTCAGATTGCCACTGTGTGCCTCAGCCCACTCTTTGCCGTTTTGCGCCACAAGCTTTTTCAATGTTACGAACCAATGACCCGCATCATTACATGTAATGCTTCCGATCTCGTTTTCCACCGTTTCCATATGCGTACCTGTGGGCGCGACGATCTCCATCGCATCTCCGGGCAGCGTTTTGTACTTTACCATGAAGTAACTGCCGCTCTCATCGACCATGCCGCTGACCTGATGGGTTCCCATCATCATGGTGTAGTCGAGATTCTGATCGTCATGTTTTTCAAAGGGGCGGTTGATCAGATAGGCATCGGTGAACCCGCGGTTCTGCATGGTATGCAGCTCCTCCTGATACGCCTCGGGACGGCTGATGCCTTCGTAATAATCATCAATCGCCTGACGGTAAGTCTTCGCGGTGATTGCCGCATAGTAGGAGGTTTTGGTGCGTCCCTCGATCTTGAGCGAATCGACACACCCCGAATCGATGATCTCCTTGATGTGCGATGCCAGATTGAGGTCTTTGGAGTTCATGATGTAGGTACCGACACCCGGGTCCTCTTCAAGCCGAAAAAGGGTTCCCGTTTCAGGATTGGCGGCATAAAGCTCATAAGGAAAGCGGCAGTCGTTGGCACAGCTGCCGCGGTTGGGTACCCGTCCGCTTTGAAGTGTCGAAATCAGACAGCGACCGCTGTAGGCAAAACACATGGAGCCGTGGACAAAAACCTCGATTTCCAGATCAGGCAGCGCTTTTTTGATTTCGCAGGCGTCTTTTAGCGAAATTTCGCGCGCGACAATAATTCGGCGCGCACCCATGTTGTAATAGACCTGCGCATCCAGTACATTCATAACATTGGCCTGCGTTGAGAGATGCAGCGGCATCTGCGGAACCAGACGATGGGCCAGCTGCAAAACGCCCGGCGTTGCAACAATGAAGGCATCGGGACCGAGTGCGGCCATAGCGACAATATGTTTTTCAAGAAGGGAAAGCTGGGAGTTGAACGGGAATCCGTTGATGGTCACATAGACCTTTTTGCCCCGTTCATGGGCGTAGTCAATGCCCGCTTTGAAACTCTCCATATCGAACTCTTTGCCCGAACGGATGCGCAATGAAAAGTGGCTCACACCGCCATACACGGCATCGGCACCGTAATCAATGGCGATTTTAAGCTTTTCAAGATTGCCCGCAGGCGAGAGGAGTTCGACCCGTTTCACGATGGCTGCTTCTTTAATTTTTCGCGAATTCTACCCAAAAGAGGGTTTACTTTTGCCCGAAGGAGGCGAGCAGTGCTTCAATATCGTCGTTGTTGACAACATCTTCCGTGGAGGTATCGCCGGGCAGATGCGTTGCGGAACTGACGCGGGCATCATCATCGATACGACCTTCGAAAAGCGCATTCATGTAACCCGAAAGCGCACGCATTACGTTGATGACTCGTTCGATTTTCTGGCGGTGAATATCCTGATACTGCATGATATCCATGACATTCATAATGCTGTCGCCGCTGTTTTGAAGTGTCTCAAGCAGCTCATTGGCACAGCCGAGCGCATCTTCATTTTTTTCCAGCTGTGTTTTAAAGAGCTCAACTCCGGGAAATTTCTGCGTCAACGTGGTGAAGAGGGCAATATTTGATTCCAGCACTTCAATCGTGTTTTGAGCTTTGGCATCGGCATCCATGACATCATTGCTGATGCCTTCGATAATATCGAAGATTTCCGTTGCCTTCTCTTCGCTCTCTTTCGTAACATCATCAAGCTGATGCACGACTTTATGATCATCCGTTGCCGGAGGCGGATAGTGGTTTTTGGCCGAGGCTTTATAGCTGCTCCCATAGGTTTCAGGTTCTTCTTCCACAACCTCTTCAAGGGCATCTTCGGCTGCCACTTCCTCTTCGAGATCCCCCAAATCGACATCGCCATTCATCAAAGCGTCAAGCTCTTCCTGGGTCATTCTCTGCTCCTGATGGTTTCGTTTGTACTATAATATCACCAAAACTTTAAAAAGAGAAAAGCCGTGAAAGTCGATCTGCACAATCATACGACACTCTGTAACCATGCCGAAGGGACCCCTGAAGCCTATGTTCGGCAGGCCATCGCCGCTGGTGTGGAGCAATTCGGCTTTTCCGATCACGCTCCGATGCGTTTCGATCCGAAATACCGGATGTCTTTCGATGAGATGCCGCTTTATGAAGCAATGGTCCGCGACGTCAAGGTAGAATTTGCAAACGATGTCGACATCCTTTTTGCCTATGAGGTCGATTTTCTGCCCGGTCATATTGATTCGCGTGTCCTTGAAGCTGATGTCGACTACCTCATTGGATCGGTGCATTTCATCGACGAATGGGGCTTTGACAATCCCGAATTCATAGGTCGGTACGAGCATGAAGATATTGATGTCATCTGGGAACGCTATTTCGATCTGATTACTCAAATGGCCAACAGCCGTCTTTTTGATATCGTCGGCCACCTTGACCTGATAAAAGTGTTTAAATATCTTCCGAAAAAACCGGTCGAAACCATCGCACGTCCGGCCCTGGAAGCGATTAAAAACGCCAATATGGTACTGGAAATCAATGCCGCCGGCATACGCAAGCCCATTAATGAGACCTACCCCTCGCGTACGCTGCTGGAGATGGCTTTTGCTCTGGGTATTCCCGTCACTTTCGGTTCCGATGCCCACAAACCTGAACAGGTAGGCCTCTACCGGAACGAAATCGAAACACTGGCACGCGATGTCGGGTATACGCAATGTGCCACATTCCGGAACCGACGCCGCGAATTGGTTAATTTTTAACCAGACAATATTGTCAGCTTTTGAGGCCTTTTTGCTATACTGTCTGCACTTTTTTGTACGAGGAGAAATCGAATGGGAAAATTCGTAAATAATGTAGAAGAGTTCTTCAAATTTTGTGAAGAGAATGAAGTCCAGTTTGTAGACTTCCGTTTTACCGATATTAAAGGTATGTGGCACCACGTTACGTATCGTATGAGCGCTGTTAATGAAGGGAACCTCACCAACGGTCTTCCGTTCGACGGGTCATCCATCGAAGCGTGGCAGCCGATCAACCGCTCCGACATGCTGCTTCTTCCAGATGTTCCGACAGCATTCCTTGACCCATTCACTGCCGACCCTACCATCATCGTCTTCTGTGACGTTTATGACATCTATAAAGGTGAAATTTACGAAAAATGCCCACGCTCTATTGCGAAAAAAGCACTCAAATATGCTGAAAGCGTTGGTATTGCGGATGCGGCTTACTTCGGACCTGAAAACGAGTTCTTTATTTTTGATGACGTTCGCATCAAAGACACCATCAATGAATCTCACTACCGTGTTGACTCTGATGAAGGCGTATGGAACGACGATGCAAAATTTGAAGACATGTACAACACAGGTCACCGCCCACGTACCAAAGGCGGTTATTTCCCGGTAGCACCAATCGACTCCATGGTTGATCTCCGTGCTGAAATGATGCAGGTTCTTGAGCAGGTAGGTCTTGAAGTTGTTCTTGGACACCACGAAGTAGCACAGGCTCAGGGTGAAATCGGTATCGTATTCTCTGACATTATCGGTGCCGCCGACAACGTTCAAAAACTCAAATACGTTATCAAAATGGTTGCACACCTTAATGGCAAAACTGCGACATTCATGCCAAAACCGCTTTACGGCGACAACGGTAACGGTATGCACGTACACCAGTCTCTCTGGAAAGAAGGCAAGAACCTGTTCTACAAAGAGGGCGAATACGGTAACATCTCTGAAACAGCGCGTCACTACATTGGCGGTATCTTCAAACACGCTCGTGCCGTCGCCGCGTTTACCAACGCATCTACCAACTCTTACAAACGTCTGATTCCCGGCTTCGAAGCACCAAGCATTCTGACATACTCCAGCCAGAACCGCTCTGCTTCATGCCGTATTCCTTACGGTGCGGGTGAAAAAGCGACACGTATCGAAATGCGTTTCCCGGATTCTACTTCTTGCCCATACCTTGCATTTGCAGCAATGATGATGGCAGGTCTTGACGGTATTCAGAACAAATACGAGCCGGTTGGTCCAATGGATGAAGACCTTTTCGAACTCTCACTTGATGAGATCCGCGAGAAAGGTATCCCGCAAATGCCACACACCCTTCGCGGTTCACTCGAAGCGCTTATTCGTGATAACGAATTCCTTCAGCCGGCATTCTCCAAGCTGTTCATCGATACCTATCAGCACTACAAATTTGAAACTCAGGTTTGGCCTGACGAAGCACGTCCAACTGCTTTCGAATTCAAAACAACTTACTCTTGCTAATAGCATGAAGGCAGAGCTGAAAAAGCTCTGCCTCTCTTCAGAATTCCTCTCTCTTCGATAACAACCCGCAAAAATTCAGCTGAAACAACGCATTATCCAGATTCTCGAGTATAATAGTCCAGAAAAAACAATCGGATTCTTAAAGCGAGCTGTCAATGAACTACAAAGAAAATCTTCTTGATACGATTGAACGTGTCAAAAAAGTACATACGACCAATCTCAAGCATGTTGAATTCCTGATCAAAAACATCCCTCTCAAAGCGCAGCCCGTCATTTTGGATCACTATCAGTGCGAATTCGGCACCTGGCTTTACAGTGAAGGCAAAATACTCTCCGAGACGCTTGGAAAAACTTTTTATAATGAGCTTGAAGCCCTGCATACACTCTGGCATGAGGAATACTCAAAAATTCATCAACTATACTTCGATGACAGACAGGGAGTATTCAGAAAATTTTTGGGGAAACGCCATAAAGAGCTGACACGCGATGAGCACGATCTGGCAAAAACCTCTTTTGAAGATTTGCAAGTAACCACCAAACAGCTTATTCAAAAGATGGAAGCGCTTACCCGACGTGTCCGGGCACAAAGCTTCGATTGATCAACCGAGCCGTTTGAGGAGTTCTCTGATTGGTTCTCCGGGATTTTGAGTCACGCTCTGAAGACGATACTCGAAACTTTTGCATCCTTCGTAAGTCCATACATCCAGTAAACGACGAAGCTTATTCAACATCGGATCGGTTCCAGTAGGATCTTGAAGCATATAAGCAACCAGTAGCTCCCGTTGATTCCACTGTACCAGCATATCTTCGGAACGAATCGCCCCCTTGATACGGGCCACGATGGCCTGAAGAAAATCAGCCTCACATTCAATAGGAAGTTCCGCCGAGAACCGGATATGTGTGAGTGCGATGAGACGTTCATTAAATGTGGCAGCATCACTCAGGCTGGAAGCAGTATGAATGAAATACTCTTTACTGTAAGCCCCGCTGACTTTGTCAAGACTGGCATCATTTTCAATCAGGATTCTCTTAATCAGTGTTTTTGTCACATCATGAAAGACAACGATACGATAGACACCGACCGGATCCAGCGCTACCACTTCAAAAGCGTGCGGTTCCATTTTTGCACTGAGCATGCTGACGAGTCTTTCACTTGGATCACATCGTTCAATGGCCTCAAACCAGGTTTCGCCTTCATCCATCTTACCTGCATGAAAATAGGTATCATGGGGAACGAAACGATACTCCAAAGCTCCGATTTCGCGTGCAAACTGCGAAATATTATCCAGATCAAAAAAGGTATTGAAAGCGTGGTTTGATGCCACCGCTTTCTCATTCTCAAGAACAAGAACCAGATGCGTCTGGGCATCGACAAGCTGCTGTAGCAGCATCTGATAAATATCACACTCCTGCATCGCCATCGGTTCGTTCATACAACACTCCTAACGAATCTGGCCCGAGCCATAGATTTTATATTTATAGGTCGTCAGTCCTTCGATTCCCATCGGTCCGCGGGCATGCAGCTTGTTGGTACTGATGCCCACTTCCGCACCAAAGCCGAAGGCACCGCCATCGGTAAAACGCGTTGATGCATTCAGATAGAGTGCCGCCGCATCGATACTGTTCATAAAGCGCTCCGCAACCGTCACATTTTGGGTAATAATTGCTTCAGAGTGTCCCGAACCGTGCCGGACAATATGCTCAATAGCCCCATCAACCCCGTCAACAACACGAATATTAAGGATGTTGGCGAGATATTCGGTATCGAAATCGGCCTCGGTTGCGACATCTACTTCAATAATCTCCCGAGTTGCATCACACCCTTTAAGCTGTGTGTGCGCTGCATCAAACGCTGCCTTGAGCTGCGGTAGGGCTCCCGCGGCGATGGCACGATCTACCAGCAGGGTTTCCATGGCGTTACAGACACCCGGACGCTGCACTTTGGCATTGATGGCAATACGGATGGCGTCTTCCAGAATGGCATCTTTGTCAATGTAAGTATGACACTGCCCTTTGTCATGTTTGACTACCGGAACCGTTGCATTCTCACTGACATACCGAATCAGGGCTTCACCCCCGCGCGGCACGATGAGATCGACGTATTTGTCCATTTTAATCAGCTTGGCGACACCTTCGCGCGTCGCATCGGGAAGCAGTGAAATGAGTGCTTCGGGCAGGCCGTTTTTCTGAAGGACACTGCGAAGGGAGGCTGCAATGGCCTCATTGGAGTGCTGAGCTTCCTTGCCCCCTTTGAGAATACAGACGTTGGAACTTTTAAAACAGAGTGCAGCAGTGTCGGATGTGACATTAGGGCGTGATTCGTAGATAATGCCGATAACACCGATAGGAATGCTGACTTTCTCAATTTTAAGCCCCTCTTCGGTCATCCAGCCCTCAAGCACGCGGCCTACCGGTTCTTTGAGTGCGGCGATCTCCTCGAGTGCAACTGCCATCGCTTCAATACGTTTTTCATCCAGATGCAGACGATCAAGCAGTGCACTTCCAAGATTGGCAGCTTTGCCTTCTCGCATGTCGATAGCGTTGGATTCGATGATATTGATGGTATTGCTCCGCAATGCGTCAGCCATCTCGCGCAGCATACGATTTTTTTCAGCTCCACTGAGCTGCAGCAATACCCGGCTTGCCGCTTTTGCTTCTTCTAAAAATCTTTCCATAAATTCGTTACCCTTCATTACATGTAGTGCAATTGTAGCGAAATCGTGAAAATCCTATTGCGCAACATCCCGAACGCAGAGAACGTGAAAGTTTTTATTTTTCTCCCGCTTGCCATAACGTCCAAGATCAAAATCGAAATACCAAGCTTTGTTCAGAGAGGTTTCGGTAGATGACCAGTAGAGCGCCGCCTTGACATTTTTGAAAGCATGCTTTATTGCGACACTGCTGCGTGAATTTTCCAGAAGATCACGCATCTCCTCTTTTGTAGGGACCCGCCAGTCGGTGTAACCGGAATGGTTCATGTCCGCGCAATATGCTAGCGCACCATCAAATGACACCGCATCTGACGGTGCACCGTCATAGAAATATTTTTTCCCTCTGCTATCGACGACAATCGCCTTCGCATCGATACGGACATAATTGGCATCTATATGATGGGAATCGTCACTTTTGCCCAAATTCACTCTCGGTGGTGAAAACCATGCCAGTGCTACGGTGGTGCTTAAAGCGACAATCAGGCCGGCTTTAATCATAAAAAACTCCTTGACGTTTATCAAAAAACCGGATAAAACTGATTGTATCATGAATATCTGCATCTTACAATCAGTATCACCTGCCTAGCCAAAACATGTATAAACGTATTCACATTACATAAATGATATGGGTACATTTATTGCAAAAACAAATACATTTTGTTAAAAATATTTTAAATATAACAACTACTTGACATTTACTGTTTGTTTAAATTAAAATTCCGCACATTCTGCACTACTGATAATAATTACTGTTTGGAGTCGTTAATGAAACACCTTCTTGTTCTTCTTACCTGGCTATTGCTGCTGATACCGTATCTCTCTGCCAATTCTCAGGGAGCTGCCTATCTGGAGCAATTTCATGAGACAGATGCCACGGCTTATACGCAAAGCCGTGTCGCTACTCAATTTCAAAGCATCGTCGAAGTTTTAAAAAGTGCGCAAAGCAATTCATTGACACTGGATTCAGTATTCCTCAATGAAGCATTGGCATATCTCAACAGCATGGATGCCAATAACACGGAAATTCTCTGTAGTCAACTTGCAGTGAAAACCTTATATGGAATCGACCCAACCAACACGCTTCAGGCACTTTTGAAAAATGCCAACATTGACGGCGGATTTGGAGAATTACCGGGCTTCGACAGTACGGTACTTGATACGGCTCTCTCGCTTGAGGTTCTGTACAACACCGCAGAAACAACCGTTTCCCGTAATGCCATCTCATTCTTGATCAACAGGCAGCATACGGACGGTAGCTGGGGAGAACGGGATCAGACCGGATCAATTTATACTACAGCATTGGCATTACGAGCACTTTGGCTCTACCGCAACCAGTATAACCTCTCAACCCAACTTGAAAAAGCGAAACTCTATCTTGAGAGCAAACAAAGTAATAATCTCTGGGGCGAATTGCATCAAAGTGCCAGAGTCCTTATCGCACTTGCACCCATGTACGATAGCATCGAGCGTATTCAGGGAAGTATTGACACAATTACGCTTTTGCAGCAGTCTGACGGCAGTTGGGAGCATGACCCCTATACGACGGCACTGCTTTTACAAGCTATTTCGTTTACTGCTTCACCGGTGCCTAATCCTGATCTTGGAAGTATAAAAGGTATTGTTGTCGATGCACAAACGCTTGCACCTTTACAAAATGTTGCTATTTCCATCACAAGTAGTACTTCACATAATACAGTGACGGACGATAATGGAAAGTTCTCCATTGATGCACTTGAGCTAGGCTCCTATCAACTTCAGATTACGTTTCAAGATTATCAGTCGGTGAGTGCTACTTTTATGCTTTCACAAGGTGAAACTGCAGACTTTGGAATTATTAAAATTTCTCCTGTTGAAGCTGGAGCTACAACAAGCATTATTAAAGGTGTTGTTACTGATTCCGTCACTTCGCGTCCAATCTCCGGTGCATTGATTGAAATTGGCAGCATTCAAACCTATTCACTTGAAGATGGCAGCTACCAAATCAATGGCATCACTCCGGGAACCTATGCAGTTACGGTTACAGCTGAGGGTTATCAACCCGCTTCGACATCTGCAACATTGGGAGTGGGTGCCTTAGCCATTTTTTCACCAAAACTTCAAATAAAAAGTGCCTTACCGGTTAGCGGAAATCTTACGACACTGTTTGGAACAGTGAGTGATGCTACAACCAATGCAATTCTTGCAAACGTCACCCTTACACTTGAAGGTGTCAACAATGCAACCGTCCAAAGTGATACGACAGGGCAATACCGCTTTAATGAACTCAATGCAGGTGCGACTACAATGTTCATTAGCGTCGATGGTTATCACTCTTATGAAACAACGTTTGATGTCATTGCAAATGCCAACATGCAGTTTAATATCAATCTCTATCCTATAAGTACGACACCTCCGTCTACTTATCCAACACCGGCAGCCAACCCCTCAATCTTCGGATTTATCACCGACGCTGTCAATGGTGACATCCTTGAGGGTGTTGATATCAACATTACAGGCAGTAGTGTTGTCCATACCATGAGTGATGCCAGCGGTTATTATAGAATCGAGCCTTTGAACATTGGTTCTATTGAAGTGCTGGTTTCCAAAGAAGGATATAAAAGTGCGTATATTGAAGTTGATGTCAATGAAAGTCTGCAAATCAATTTTTCAGCATCGCTTGATCGCGTTGGCGCCACTGTAATCGGCACTATTTTTGATGGTGATACGGGCGCGGCGCTTGAAGGAGTCGAAATCGCGCTAAACGGCAATGTTGCTGGTATTTCAGATAGTAACGGCAGTTACGATATGGCCATTACTACTTATGGAAAACAAGAGATGTCGTTTCAAAAAAGCGGTTATCAGAGTCTTGTATTTGAAGTCTATCTTTCAGAAAGCTCGTTCGTCAATCTTTCACCGAAAATGTATGTCAATGCCTCTACCCCGCCACTGGAAGAGAATACCGCTTCATTGGAAGGGGTGATTGTCAATTCAAGAACCAATGAACCGATTGCTGATGCGGATATACAAGTTGATTACAACGGTTTTACAGAACATATGACAAGCAATGCGGAAGGAAAATTCAGCTTAAGCGGTATTACAACGGCAGATGTCAATATCACCGTCACCAAAGAGGAATTTGTCGGATCGAACCTGCTGATCGTACTCAACCCGACGGAGCACCTTAATATTGGTCAGATTCGTCTTCGCCCTGAAGAAGCCCTTGTGATGTTACCTGATTTGAAAGTAGCAAACATTGATGTCAACAATACCGCTACCAACCCGCAAACATTAGAACTCAATGGAACCATTACGGTAACATTTGTAAACATAGGCAATGTAGCAGTAGAAACCCCAATAACATTTACAGCATTTTACGACAGTAACAACGATGGCAACTACACTTTAGATGACATCTGGCTGGGAGAACATACTTACACCGACACACTGGGTGTTGACGAAACCAGTAGTACGGTCATAGCTGTATCAGCCATTGCACCGTTTAGAGATGCTCCGATATCGGTGATGATTGATTCGGGCCTCAATGTTATAGAACTGGATGAAACCAACAATATCCTCTCATCATCAAGTAATTGTCGGAATCAACCTATAGCAATTGGTAATCTTAACCCTGTTGTTAAATGGCATTGGGATGGAACAGCCCCTTCAACCAGTTATCGTCAAGTAATGAGTACTCCTATCGTTGGCAGGCTATATGATGACAATAATGATAGTGAAATCAATCAAAAAGACACTCCCTACATTTTGTTCACCTCGTTTTCCGGTGGTTCTTACAATGGTTATGGAGTTCTGCATATCGTAAGAGGAGATGACGGCTCTGAAGTAAAAAACATCTCAGGAGTTACCGCTGCTAATGCTCCGGCTATAGCGGATATTGACAATGATGGAAAAATAGACATAGTCGTTGGCAAGGGCTCCCACAACGGACTGATGGCATACAATAGTGACGGTAGCTTAAAATGGGAAAACACTACTGGTTCAGGTAATGGAGAACCTGCTATCGCTGATTTAAATAATGATGGAACTCCTGAAATCCTATATATTGATGGTGTCTTCAGTAACATTGGTGAAAGACTTTGGAGTTTTAGAGCTTCAGGAATACCGATTGTGCTAAATCTTGATGATGATGCAGCTTTAGAAGTTATTTCTGGTAATACAGCTTATGATACGAATGGTTCGATTTTATGGAGTACGTCTTTAGCGGGCAACTATGCTATTGGCAACTTTAATGATGATACTTATCCTGAGCTTGTAAGGATTGGAAATGCTCAGGTATCTTTATTATCACATGATGGAAATCTTATTTGGGGACCTGTAGCGATACCAGGAGGCGGCGGCGCTGCTCCAATTGTTGCCGATATGGATGGAGATGGCAAACCAGAAATTGGAATTGCTGGTAGATATTATTATGTTGTCTTTGAAGATGATGGCAGTATAAAATGGCTAATTTCAACTCAAGATTATTCATCAGCATCTACAGGTTCAACAGTATTCGATTTTGAGGGTGATGGAAAAGCAGAAATCTTATATGCGGATGAGCACACCTTTAGAATTTATGAAGGATCGACCGGTAAGGTACTTTATAGCTTACCGAATCCATCCGGTACTATATGGGAATATCCTGTTGTTGCAGATGTTGACAATGATGGTTCGGCAGAAATTGTAATTGCAGCTAATGATTATGCTTGGGGGAGTTATCATGGAATCCGCGTCCTCGAAGACGCCAACGATACTTGGATGCCCACCCGCGCTATCTGGAACCAGCACAGCTACCATATCAACAACATCAACGACGACGGTACCGTTCCGCAATATGAAACGCCCTCATGGCTGACACACAATACCTATCGTCTCAATACCTTTTTAGATCGCGATCCTTTAGCAACTCCGGATTTGAGCCTGTCGCTGCTACACCTGCACGATAACATCAACAACTACACACTTAGTGTACGTGTAGGTAACGGAGGAGCCATTACGGCTTCAGAAACCCAGGTACACTTTTTCACGGGTGACCCTTCCAATGGTGGTGTACTGCTTGGTACGGTCAATGTTGAGGCGCTGGAGAACAACACGTATAGTGATGTTACTCTTGAAGGAATTGAGAACATCGACCAAAATACCATTGTTGCCATTGTTGACTATGACGGCAAAATTAATGAATGTAACGAAGCAAACAACAGATTGGAAATTTCTAATAACGCCTCCAATGTCCTCGGTACGATCAGCGTGGCAACCGATAAACCGTTTTATGGCGCATACGAAGATATCAACCTTTCTACTCTGATAACCAATCCGGGACAGCAAAATTATGAACTTTCTGCGAAGCTTCGGATTGTAGATGCTAACAATAGCGAAGTCACCGCATTTGATTTGCTCAATCCGGGGATTCTCTCTGCTGGAAGTACTTATAATGCCATACAACCATATAATTCCGGAATATTGATGGCAGGTACCTATTTCCTGGTAGGTACACTCTATGACAATGAAGGCCAAATTATTGACAGCGACACCGCCACCTTCAACATTGTCTCAAGCAGTGCTTCGGGATCACTGGCAATGCTACGTGTAGAGACGGACCATCCGATTTATCATACCAATGACAGTGTAGAACTTGAACACCTGATACAAAATCTCTCTACCAATACCGTTCTTACGGGAACATACGTGGAACTTAACGTTACTCACAGCTCAAGCAGTGTTACAGCGCTCTCAACAATACTTCCAGTAGCCGAGATGACGCCACAGGGCAGCCGTAACTTCATTGAACCACTACAGCTCAAGAATGCTCCTGTCGGAACGTATGACGTGCAAGCCTACCTGTATACCGTAGACGGTACACTGCTTGATAGTGCTGCAACTACTTTTGAAGTCGCCGCTGAAATTTCAAAATCACTCATAGGCGAAGTCAACGTGGCCTATGCAAGCATTGAACAGGGTGAACCGCAACAGTGCAACGATCTGCTCTACAACTTCAGTTTCTCACCGCTAAGCAATCAACCCATACGTCAATTACTGATTGCTATTGATACCAACAGTTCCGTCAATCAGACAGACCAAATGCTCTCTCTTGATGCCAATGCCTCACTGACCTATATGCGTGACATTGAGACTGATTCACTGGCTGCTGGCGATTATGCCTGTGTATTACAGGCACAAGATAACAACGAATGGGTGACCCTCGGCTATGCATCGTTCCAGATCACCGTACCTCCTATCAAGGTTATACCGGAGATCAAACCAGGTGCCGCCAAACGATTACTGATATTACTTGATGACAAAGCACTGTGCAAAAAGGGCGATACCTACGGACCGATAAACGCTGCCGATCTTGAGAGCCAGAAAGCATACCTTAAAGCACTTCTCGATACCTATGGCTTCTCGTATACAATCGTTACCGACGACAACGCCTTTGAGTGTGAATTTCGAAGCGGTATGTATGGCGCTTATGCTATTTTCAGCGAGCAGCATATACTCCCGGTAGATTTGCAGACAGAACTCAGAGAGGCCGTATTCAGAGGTGAAGGGCTACTGATTTCGGGAAGTCATGACAGCCGCAATCATCATCTGTTCGAGATTCTTGGAGTCGACTACAGAGGAAAGCTGATTCACATCGATACGCTTACTATGGAGAACAATACCACACTGCCGCTCGATCTCGATGACGACAAGTTGAAAATAACACTCAGTGGCGCTGAGTCTCTTGGCATATTTGGCAAACAGACAAAGAAAAGATGTCTTGTCTGTAGCGATACGACCTATCCGGCAATAACCCGTTATGATTACCATAAAGGGCATACCCGCTTTATCGCCTTTGATGCCCTGCTGTACGCCATGCAAAACAGTGAGGCAGAAACATTGCTGCTCGAATCGCTTGAGGCGATTTCCGATTCGTCCGATACTGTGACATATCCTATCTCCACAATCGGTATGGATCTGACCCTGAACAATCAGGGAATTGCCACTGCCGGAATGACAAAAAGCCAACTTTTCACCAGCGACGTCAGTTTCATAGAGACGGACAACATGCAGCTCAACAACGAAGGTAGCCTCGAAGCACCTTTTGATCTTAAAGAAAATGAAACGCAAACACAGCGTATCTGGATGGCTCTTGGTGAAGAAGCCGCAGGATTTGATCTTGAAAGTTCAATTTATATAGGCGAAACACCTGACCTGATGCTGCACGATACGCTGCGCCGCTATATTGAAGTGACACCGCTGCCAACGCTTGAAACCGTACTGACACAACTTGAACACCGCTCTATCGAGTACAAATATGTCGAAAAAGCCATAAGCTATGCATCCAGAAACAAGTGGAATATGGCGCTTCATTACGCCCGTCTGGCAGCAGACAGACTTACAAATGACAAAACCCAGGAATCCGTACGCGAAACACTTGCTTTTGCCATAAAAGCTATTGCTTACCAATACTCGGAAGATACATGCAAGGAGAGAAACAAGTTATGCAAATAATGACCCGAAAGAAAAAACATATGAATATGATTGAACGTTTTAAAAGAGCCTCTCATACCATGCGAGCCATAACTTTGATTCTGGCTTTTATTCTTACATGTAACGTCTTTACCACACCTGCTTTTGCCGCAGGTGTCAAGGCCATCGATGCGCAGAGCGAAGCACATAAGGCCAAAAGCAGTGACCGGATGAGCGAAAATCTCGAACATGCACAACGGCTGATGGCACTGCTCGACACCATGGAACTTGATGATGAGGCCCGTTCCAGAGCCGTTGCCGAACTCGAAACGGTCGATACCGAAATCGGTGATGACGAAGCCGCCGTGCTCGAACAGTTTGAAGCCGTAGCCGCCGATCTCAAAGCACGCCACCTGCCGCAGGAGATACTAGATCGCCATGATGCCATGCTCAAACATTACAAGGCCCATCTGAAATGGAGCCGCGCCAAACAGCGCGAGAGTATCGAACAGCACAGCGCCAGCCTTCTGACACGAAGCGCGTCTTACGCCAAACGCCTGCTAGGAGCAAACGACGATACGGTGGAGTTTAGCATCGATGGCGTCGATACCGAACAGTTTGAACGCCGCAAACAGCATAATAACCCCAACCGCATGCCGACACAGATTCTCAAACCCAATCCGAACAACACGCCAAAAAGTGACAAAGCCGATTTTACCCTTTCGGGATACACCGGCAATCCACTCCAACATTACGCGGCACTGGGCGATCTGAACTACAACACCCTTCCCGGAGCCGACGATCCGGCCTATCTTGGTGAAAGCGACGAGATCGTCCTGAGTGACGCCATTAAAGCCAAAGCCGCCGAACTCGGCTACGACGCGGTAAAGATCTTCCACTGGGTGCGCAACAATATCACATGGATTCCCTCATGGGGCTCTTCGCAAAATGCCCAGCTTACACTGGAGACCCTGCGCGGTAACGCCTTTGACATCGCAACGCTTACTATTGCCCTCTTTAGAGCTTCAAAAATTCCCGCACGTTACGTGCACGGCACCATTACCGTTCCCGCAGAGAAATTCAAAAACTGGGCCGGAGGATTTGAAGATATCAACGCCGCTATGACCTACGCTGCTTCGGCAGGCATTCCCATGGCGGCCATGATGGGAGGCGGCGGTGTCACTGACGTCCAAATGGAGCATATCTGGGTCGAAGCCGCGACCGACTTCTATCCTTCACGCGGAGCCAGGAACTTCAATGCCGACAGCTGGGCCGCATGTGATCCGAGCTTTAAGCAGTACACCTATCAGGAAGGAATTGATGCTTTACATGTAAGCGGTATCGATACCGAAGCACTGGTAAACAACCTGCTTGCTTCCGCAGAGATCAACGAAACCACCGGGGCTATCAAAAGCATTGACACCTCTGCGCTGGAAAACGCGCTTACTCAGGCACAGGGCAATCTTGAAAGCTATATTGAAAACAACATGACCGATCCGAGTGTGCTTGACGTCATTGGTGGGGCACAGACCATTATAGAGGAGTATTCCACACTTCCTTCCTCCCTGCCCAATCCCATTGTTGCTACCGGAGCCCGCTACGCCAAAGTACCCGCATCCCTGCAGCAGCGCGTTAGCATCTCCATGCAGGGGAGCAACAGTTACGATTACGCCTATCTTCTGGCAACCGGTGGAGATCTTTCACCCAACATCACCCTTCCTTACGCCAAAGTAAACAATGAACGTGTCACACTCTCGTTCAAACCGGCCACACAGGCCGATGAAGATACTATCGCCTCCTACATCCCCGAAGGCAACATCACTGATGTCAGTCAACTTCCCTCAAGCCTTCCGGCCTATCTCATCAACGTCATTCCCCAGGTGAAAGTCAACGGCAGTGTGGTACTCGAAGCGCAGCAGATGCGTCTGGGTGAAGAGCTTGATGTCATGATGCAGCCTTATGTTCCGGGAATTGGAAGTCTGGGAAGTGAAACCCATACCACCATAGCAGGAAGCTACCTCTCGCTCAATGTTATTGCCCAGGGCGTCTCTCCTCAAAAACTCAAAGATTTGCAAAGCAGATTGGAACAGACAAAAAACGTGTTAGAATCCAGCGATCAGGCACAACTTGCCGCACTCACGAGAGAGGAGATCCTTGGAGACATGATGTACGCCGGAAGTCTCAGCTACTTTGCACAACTTCAGGGCCAAAGCGAGATGGCGGGTCTTGCCGCCAAAGCAAGAACCCGGCTTGTGGCTTCTAATGGTATCTTTGGGTATGAACCCAAAGTGACCTATCTCTACGGCATGCCCAGAACCATAAGTGCGGGAGGGATTCATCTGGATATTCCCATGACCATGGTAACTTCTGCTCTTGATAACAACCATCAGAAAATGGTGGATTTTACCGTTCAGGTGGGCACCATCGGTTCGGCACTGGAGCATCAGGTTCCCGAGCAGATGTTCAACACTGATCCGGCCAATCCTACACAAGCCATCAGCGCCGTCAAAGCACTCCAGATTGCCAATCAGACAGGTCAGAGCATTTACAGAATTGATAGCAGCAATATTAACACGGTACTGCCCAACATTCATACCGGAATACAGGGTGAGATACAATCAGCTGTTAATTCAGGCAAATATGTCATTACCCATACGGACAATGTGAGTGTTCCGGGGTGGTCTGGGTGTGGGTATATTGTGATTGACCCTCTTAGTGGGGCTGGGGCTTATATGATATCCGGGGGAGATAATGGGGCGTTTTACTTAGGATTAGGCCTTGGTTTATTATTATCACTTGCACGGGCACCATTATTGTCTGGGATAGCACCATATTCATTTGGTTTTGCACATTTATTAGTAGCTGCTATTGCAGCAATTATTCTGTATGTTTCACTAATGGCAATTACTTTATATACCGTTTACGGTAAAGAAACGGCTTTGGCTTATGTAAAGTGTTTTATTGGAGGTCTATTAATGGGTATGCTAGCATTTTCTGCTACTAGATTATTGGGTGGTCAAGCTGCGACGACAGGGTTGGGCATCATCACACAAATCATTATGCCTATAGGTGCTGCCATTGGTGTTGCTGTTGACAGTTTACTGGCTGGTTGGTTACATCCTAGAGAAAATTGTTATGGAAACTAGCTTTTTTAGTATTTCATTTCTTGTATATTTGTATCTGTTTTTTTTATATTTTTTTATATTTTTACAAAAAAAAGGTCTCAACAGAAGCTCTGCATTGGATGTATGTATTGGAGTACCTGCGATTGCAAGTTTGAGTGTGTATTTTGATAATGGCTTCTTGCAGATAATTGTAGGTAGTGCTCTTATTCTTTTTGCATTATATTTGACAAAAGAGTTATTGGCAAAAATTGAGACTATACAAAAGAGGATTTTGTTATCTGTTTTTTCAATAGTGTGCGCTTTATTTGTTGAAGTTTGTACCACTTTATTTGACTTAGAAAACCAAATAAAAGTATTAATATACTTCAGTGTATTTTTCATGTTTGGTTTGTTCATTCAGCTTTTTAATCCTTATAATTTTGAAAGGTGGTGATACAGCTGCAGTTGAATTCAAAAGTTTAGATGAAAATATCAAAAATATGGAGTTTACGTTTTCAATAGATGTAGTTAAGAAACTACATAGAGGTGAAACTGTTACTCTTCACGGGTCATTATCTAAAGTATGTTTTAAGTATGAATATGTTGAAACAAACACAGGAAAAATACTTTTTTAGAAGATACAAAAACAGGGGTACGGTATCAAATCCCGAATGATTACATGTAAGGTCGAAAACAACCCATGTCAAAACTCCTATTAACACTTACTTGTAAGCCCGTGCAGCACGATGTCCGAATGGAGTATATCTGGGTCGAAGCTGCAACCGACTTCTATCCTTCACGCGAAGCCAGAAACTACAATGCCGACAGCTGGGCTGCATGTGATCCGATCAGGAAGGGATTGACATCTCCCTGAAACAGGGCAAAACCTTCCCAATTAGCTTACCCGATATCGTAAATCCCTTTTCTCGTTTGGCTATAATTGCGCTTACAGTTGCCTCCGTAGCAAGAGCATCTGTTCAAGTTTTACTACAAGGAGATCACATGAAACATGTGAACACGGGCAAATACCGCCCTTACCCCAAAATTGATTTGCTGAATCGTACCTGGCCTGACAACACCATTACCAAAGCGCCTATCTGGTGCAGCGTCGATTTGCGCGACGGTAATCAGGCACTGGTAACGCCAATGAATCTGGATCAAAAACTTGAACTCTTCGCCCTCTTGCTACGTCTGGGATTTAAGGTCATCGAAGTGGGCTTTCCTTCCGCTTCCAAAGTGGAGTATGATTTTTTGCGTACCCTTGTGGAGCGCAATCTCATTCCCGATGATGTCACCATTCAGGTTCTGGTTCAGGCGCGCGAGCACCTTATTGCCAAAACGTTTGAATCGCTCCGCGGGGTCAAACATGCCATCGTACACCTGTACAACTCCACGTCGGTAGCACAGCGCAAAATTGTCTTCAAAAAAGAGCGTGACGAAATTATCACACTGGCACTTGAGGGAGTCGATCTCGTCAAAAAGTACGAAGCGACGCATGATGGCAAGATTTCATTAGAGTATTCGCCGGAGAGTTTTACCGGAACCGAGCTCGAATTCGCGGCAGAAATCTGCAATGCTGTTACCGCACGCTGGGGAATCTCGGCTGATCGCAAAGTGATCATCAACCTCCCGGCAACCGTAGAGATGAGTACGCCCAATATCTACGCCGACCAGATCGAGTGGATGAGCCGTCATCTTGACAACCGCGAGCACGTCCTGATCTCGACGCACACGCACAACGACCGGGGTACCTCTGTCGCCGCGACCGAACTTGCCCTTTTGGCGGGAGCGGACCGGGTGGAAGGAACGCTGCTTAGCAACGGTGAACGTACTGGAAATGTCGATATCATCACGCTCGCACTCAACATGTACACACAGGGAGTTGACCCCAAACTTGACTTCAGCGATGTGAATAATGTGCTCGAAGTGGTGGAACACTGTACCGATATCGAAACCCATGTACGTCACCCCTACGTGGGCGAGCTGGTGTATACCGCGTTCTCGGGATCGCATCAGGATGCCATCAATAAAGGGATGGCCTATCAGCGCGCCAAGAGCGATCCGCACTGGGAAGTGCCTTACCTGCCGATAGACCCTGAAGATGTCGGCCGCAGCTACGAGAGCATTATCCGCATCAACTCGCAGTCGGGCAAAGGGGGTGTCGCGTATATTCTCGAAGAGAAATTCGGATATCAGCTTCCCAAAAAGATGCATCCGGAAATTGGGCGCATTGTACAGCAGGTGACCGATGAAGAGGGGCGCGAGCTTACTCCCGAAGAGATTCTCAAAATCTTTGAAACGACCTATTTTGGAGTGAAGAAACATATCGAGTTTGTGGACATGTCGGTCCATTCGACCACGACTAAAGACAAAACCGTCCATGCCACGCTCACCTACAAAATGAATGGCAGGGAGATTATCGTAGAAGGCAAAGGCAACGGCCCCATCGATGCCTGTCGCAAGGCTCTGGGAGTGGACTATCCGTATCCCTTTACACTGGAGTCCTACAGCGAGCACTCCTGCGGCAAACAGTCATCGGCGCATGCCGTCGCCTACATTGAAATCGAAACCGAAACCGGGGATCGCTTTTTCGGTGTCGGCCGCAATACCGACATTGCCATCGCTTCGGTCAAGGCGCTTTTCTGCGCGCTGAACCGGGCCTACCCGCTCTAGCAGCTTTTACATGTAAGGCTCACTTACATGTAAACCCTACACCAGCAGCAACTCCGCGAGTCCCAGAAAGATAAAAAAACCAAACGCATCGGTCAGTGTCGTCAGCACAACCGTCGAGGCGACAGCCGGATCGATTCCGAAACGTTTGAGCAGCAGAGGAATCAATCCGCCAAGCGTACCTGCCAGCAGCAGGTTCAGAAACATCGCAAGTGCGATGATGGCGCTTAAAAGCGGATTTTTAAACCAGATATAGGCAATGACGCTGATCAGTGCGGCTATTACCACCCCGTTGACGGCGACTATCTTCAGTTCACGCAGCAGCACCATTTTGATACTTCCGTAATCGATCTCACCCAATGCCAGACGGCGAATGGTTACCGTCAACGACTGCATTCCGGCGTTTCCACCGAGTGCCGCGACAACCGGCAGCAATACGGCAAGGGCTACATAGGCGTGAATCGCCGATTCAAAAATCCCTACAATGAACGATGCGATCAGAATCGTCCCCAGATTGATTCCCAGCCAGAACAAACGCGCCCGTCCCGCCCTGAAGCTGTTTTGCTCCTCCGCGGCATCATCCACCCCGGCCATGGAGTATGCCTCCTCGGTATAGAGATCCTGCATCAGATCATAGACATCATCATGCGTAATACGCCCCTTGAGAACACCCCGCTTGTTAACAACGGCAACGGTACTGAGATCATAAGCGCTAAAAAGCCGCACCACTTCCTCCACCGGAGAGTGTGTACGGATGGTGATGGGAGGTTTGGGCTTGACGGTCTCCATGATATAGCCGACGCTGTCTTCATTGTCAAACAGAATCAGGTCAGAAAAATGGAGTGATCCGAGTAAAAGCCCTGCGTCGTCCACAACGAAAAGTTTTCCAATCGCGGTGCCCGGTTCGGTAACTCTGAAATTGACGATCCCCTGTTTGACCTGAGAGAGTGTATCGTGGGGCGTTGCCTTGAGCAGTTCGGTCTGCATATAGGCCCCGGCAATTTTTTCATCATATTTCGAGAGCCTTGTCACCGTCTGACGGTCGTTTTGCGCCAGTGCCTCAAAGAGTTTGTCGGCCAGTTCGGGCCGAATGAGACGCACACGGTTGATCACATCGGCGACATTGTCGCTCTCCTGATCTTTGAGCGTCTCCTCCAGCCGAATCAGCGGAATGCGCTGCAATGCCGTTGCGAAGGTTTCTCCGCTGCATTCGAGCAACACGCTCAGAAGCTGGTGGGTCGCAATACGCCCAAGCGTTGAAAAGAAGAGGCCGCGATCATACGCATGAAGTTTATCCAGGCTTTTGGCCAACTGTCTGGGAGCAATCTCGATAGTGCCGGGATCGTTTTGAACAATCCGGTCGTAATGTTTTTTGATCCGTGGATTCACAATCTCTCTCTGAGGCTACGCGCTCAGATCGCGAAACGTCACTTCAATACACTCATCCTGCGCATAGTCAATTATCATCTCCATGTTCGCTTCGGCGCTCAAAGTAATCACAAAACCGACCTTACGCTGATCCGGCAGCAGTATCTGCGCAAGAGCGACCTTCTCAACGCCGTCGCACGCCTCAAGAGCACATGCTATTTTGGATGAGAGTTTTTCCCAGCGCCCTTTCACGGCAGCCTCCTGCTCAAAATAGAGACCGCTCTCGTCAAAATCGATGGCATCATACTGAGCCGCCACCATTTTGAGCTTCTCAAAAAGGTGCTCCTGAGTGGCAAGTGCTTCTTTCAGGGCATCGGTGATTTCCGGCGCTATCAAAAACTGACTCCGACGGCGATCTCCGGATAACCGCGACTTGTATCCCCGTCGCTGCTCGGGTCAAACCACTCCTGAACCCAGCCGAATGATGCGTAACTGCTGCTATCAAGTATCATTGAAACACCGCCGCGCGCGCCGTATATGTTATAGTCGTCATAAGGCGATTCGATAAAGGTACGGCGGTAAAATGCTCCGGCATAGGGACGGAACTTCTGATGCAACGGCAAAATATAGGTCACCGGAACACTCAGTTCATTGATGCTGGGCTCGCCTCCGAACCAGCCGCGATACTCCAGACCGGCGAGCAGATTGTCCACAACAAAAAAACTGGCACTGATTCCGACAATCGTGTAGGAGCTGTTGTATCCGCTGCCCGCACCGATGGTCACTCCGAAGTTCTTGGAGCCCTGTACAAACAACTCTCCCCATAATGATACGGCGACCAGCAGTGCCAAAACTGTTTTCTTCATCACGCTTTTCCTTAAAAAATGAGTCCGCCCGTCGTCGTATCGTCGCGCTGCGTCACCGGAGGTTTCGAAATTTCCGTAAAATACTCTTTCTTGCCGCCATGCGTCGTGACGATCACGCCTTCAGGCTGTTCGAAATGGCGCTTCGTCTGCGGATAAAGCTCCAGAAGTTTTTCATAATAGTGTGAAAAAGCGGGGCCTGCCACCCGTCCTCCGGTCTCACGCTTGCGCATGGGTGTATTGTCATCATTTCCGAACCACACCACGGTCTCGACCGTCGGCGAGTAACCGGCAAACCAGGCATCCATGGAGTTATTGGTCGTACCGGTTTTTCCGGCAACCTCGATTCCCTTGACATTGGCCCGCCGTCCCGTTCCCGAGAGCACTACGTCACGCAGAATCGTCGTCATCAGATAGGCCTGCTGCGGGGTCGTAATGTAACGCTCCCTGCTTTCATACTCCACCTGACTGCCGTAACTGTTCGCAACAGAGCGTATCAGCTGCGGCTCAACCTGTAGCCCGGCATTGGCAAACGAGGTGTAATAGTGCGCCAGATCGAGCGGAGAGAGCGAAATGGACCCCAGCGCCAGAGAGAGGTTCTGCGGCAGATCCTTGATGCCGTAACGTTCCAGTTCCGCGATCATCGAACCCAGTCCGATATCATTGACGAGATTAATGGTCGCAAGGTTGCGTGAATGCACCAGCGCCTGACGCAGACTCATCAGCCCCTCATAATTTTTTTCATAGTTTTTAGGCTGCCACTTCTGGACTTCGCCGTTTTTTTCGTACTCATAGGTTCGGGCGACATCCACCAGCTCGCTTGCGGGACTGTAGCCCAGATCGAGCGCCACCTGAAATAAAAAAGGTTTGAACGCGGAGCCCGGCTGCCGCACCCCCTGCGTAGCACGGTTATAGCTGCTCTTCTGATAATCAACGCCACCGACAAGTGCCAGAATGTCTCCGGTGTGCGGGTCCAGACTCACCAGTGCGCCATTGAGTTTCGTGGCATTAAAATCGGGATCATCTTTTGCACGATCCAGCGTCAGATCATACGCGTAGGTCAGACTCTCTTTTGCCACTTCCTGAAGTTTGAGATCAATGGTCGTATGCACCTCGTAGCCGCCATCACGGATATCTTCAAAGGCTCCGCCGAGACGACGCATCACCTCATCGACAATATAGGGAGCCCTGTTGAGCGTCAGGGTGTCGTCATACACTTCGGGACGTTCGCGCGTTGCCTTGTTATAGGTGTCATCGTCAATCCATCCCAGATCATGCATGCGCGACACAACCCGGTTGGCGCGTCCGAGGGAGAGTTCGTAGTTTTTCGTCGGCGTGTAGTAGCTTGGTGCCTTGGGAAGTGCGACCAGCATTGCTATCTCCTTGAGGCTCAGCTGATCCAGATCTTTTCGAAAATATCCCTCCGAAGCGGTGCGGATGCCGTAGTAACCATGTCCCAGATAGACCTCATTGAGATAGCGCTCAAGAATCTCCTCTTTGGAGAGTTCGTACTCGATTTTCAGCGAAAACAGCACCTCTTTGAGCTTTCTCGAGAGCTTTTTTTCACGTGTAAGCAGGGTATTTTTGACCAGCTGCTGCGTCAGGGTCGAAGCCCCTTCCACCAGACGCCCCGCTTTGATATCCTTGAGAATCGCTCTGAAAATCGCATCGACGTTAATTCCGGGATGCTCGAAAAAGGTGGTGTCTTCAATAGCCACAAGAGCTTCGACAAGGCGCGGCGGTATCGCGTCAAAGCGGACATAGAGCCGGTGCTCGTTCCCAAAAACGTTGGCAATCAGATCACCGTGACGGTCATAAATGCGTGTGGTCAGCTGCGGGCGGTAATTAACCAACCGGTCGGTTTCATGCCCGAACTGCTGAAGGAAATAGACTCCCGCCACAAACGGGACCAGCAGCATAAGAAAAAACAGGCTCCAGAAAAAGCGCTTCACGTTCTAAACTCCCGGTGTGCGAAACTCGCTTCGATCAATGTTTTTGTATAGGGATCGCGCGGTGCTTCAAGCACCCGCTCCATGAGGCCGGTTTCAATCACCTTCCCGTCACGGATGACGCATATCTGCTCGCACAGTGTGGCGGCACTGTGCATATCATGCGTTACAAAAAGGGTTTTAAACCCCATCGTTTCCTGAAGTGTTCGCAAAAGATCAAGAATGACTCCGCGGGTTGCGGGGTCGAGTGCGGTCGTGGGCTCATCCAGCAGCAGCAGCCGCGGATTGCTGCTTAGCGCCATGGCAATCACCACACGCTGCAACTGCCCGCCGGAGAGTTCGGGCGGATAGCGCTCAAGCAGCACACGATCGAGACCCACCTGTCCAAAAAGCTCGTGAATGCGTTTCATGGGAACAAAAAACTGACGTTTGATCCGGGTGAGCGGAGAGAGTGCCGTAAAAGGGTTTTGCGGCACGAAAGCCACCGTTTTGCCGCGACTGAGTTCAAAAGGGGCTTCCACGTCCAGACGGGCGTGCATGGTTTTTGGCAGCATTCCCAGCAGCGCTTTGAGCGTGAGCGATTTTCCGCTGCCGCTTTGGCCCACGAGTGCGAGCGAACGGTCAATATCAAAGGCGATATCCACCAGCCGTGTTGTACCTAAACCGATCTGAAGCGCGTTCACCTGCATGGAAGGCATTGTAGCTAAATTTGCGCCCCGATCTGCTTTAGCGCCGCTTCAAAAGTCTGTTCTTCGACACCGAGCCGAGCAATGACCCGGATGATCGCTTTCTCTACCGTCGGCTGTCTGATGGCTCCGACGAGAATTCCCGATTCCAGAAGCCGCTGCTGAATCTCCATGACTTTCTGATTGTTCCCGATCTCTATCGGAACGATCAGCCCTTTACATGTAAGGCCCAGATGCGTTTCAATCAGCTCCTGACGCCGCGCGATTGCCGCGCGCAGCGCTGCGGCATGGTTTAAAATATGCTCCAGCGCATGATGCCCCAGCAGCGTGTCAAAAAGCGAAGGCGCCGTGGCATAGATAATGGGTTTGGCGCGGTTGATCAGATAGGTGACAATATGTTCCGATGCCAGAATGTAGGCTCCGAAACTTCCGTACGCCTTGCCGAGCGTTCCCATTTTGATGTGATTGGGACGCGGTGTGATGCCGTAAAGGTCAAACACTCCCATCAGATGCGCTCCCACCACGCCGCTGCTGTGCGCTTCATCGACGATCAGCAGCGCATCATGCGCATCGGCCAGCGCGAAGAGTTCCCTTTCGCACAGATCACCGTCCATCGAGTAGATGCCTTCAATGGCGATAATGCGGCGTCTGGCTTTACATGTAAGGAGTTTTTCTCTCAGATCCTGCACGTTGTTATGCTCAAAAACAACCACGTCTCCGTCAATGCAGCGCGAGGCCAGCTGCCCGGAAGCGTGGTATTTTTCATCCATGAAAAGCACGTCACCCTTGCGAACCAGCGCTTCGATGAGCGCGATATTCGCATTGAATCCGCTGCCAAGAATCACCCCCGCTTCAAAACCGTTGGCCTCGCAGAGTGCGCGTTCAAAATTCCGGTGAATTTCATGATAGCCGTTGACCAGCATGGAGGCTTTTGGGGCGTGGTATTCATACGCTTCAAGTGCTTTACATGTAAGGGTATGGAGTTCTTTATTATGGGAAAGCCCCAGATAATCGTTCGATGCCAGATCAGTGATAGAAGGGTCGAAAACCTGACGGGAACGCAGCCGCCCTGAGCGTTTCAGTGCCGCAAGTTCACCGGCATAATACTCAGCCATGATGCATGATCCCGCTCTGGGTGAGGGTTTTAATGTACGCCTCTATCTCCTTGATGCGTGTCTCATCCGAAGGGTGGGTCGAGAGAAATTCCGGCGGTTTGTCTCCGCCGAGCGCTTTCATCTTCTTCCAGAATGTGATGGCCTCTTCGGGATTGTAGCCCGCCTTGACCATCAGATAGATGCCGATCTGGTCCGCTTCGCTTTCATGCTTGCGGCTAAAAGGCAGCAGTACCCCAACCTGCGCCACCGTACCGTAGGCCTGCTCGTAAAGTCCCTGATACTCGGCAGGAACGCCGATAGCCGCGCCAAGAACCGCCGCACCGGCATTCCCGAGCATCTGCATGCTCATCCGCTCGCCGCCGTGGCGTGCCAGTGCATGGGCAATCTCATGACCCATGACGGCGGCAATCTGGTCATCGTTGTCCATGATTTTTAAAATTCCGGTATAGAAAAAGACTTTGCCGCCGGGCAGGCAGAAGGCGTTAAGCGTATTCTCTTCAATCACGTTAAACTCCCACGCATACCCGTCCTCTCCCGTCACCGCGGCAATGTTCTGTCCGATGCGCCGGATCCGCGCATTGAGTGCGGCGTCACGGCTGAGCTTGCCGTTTTGTTTGATCTTTTCCGATTCGGAAAGCCCCATCGCCACTTCCTGCGAATAATCAATGAGCAGCAGTTGCGAGCGTCCGGTCACCGGGGTTTTGGCACATCCGCCAAACCAGAAACCCAATAGCACAACGACCATCCAGCGCATAAAAACTTCCTTCTAGAAACGTGATCGTGAATTGTAACGTGTCTGTCATTACAAGCGGTTTCATACCTGTGCTACAATGCCTCAATTGAACCTATCAGGACTTATTCTCATGTCGTCGTTTCCGCGTGCCATTCTTATTGTTTTGTTCCTCATACTGCCACTCTATTGTGATGAAAACAGCGATTTCCATACGACCGATACCGTAGATGTCTTTCTGGTGCTTGAACAGCTTGGTCGCAATGAAACACTTCTGGCCTCCCTCTCCCATGGCAACGATGACAATGCCACCTCAAAAAGCCGCAACAATCTGATCGAGCGTTATGCACGCACAAAAAGCGATATTCTCTACAATGCTCTCGAAGCGCTGCACCTCGGACTTCTCGGCGACTCTTTCGATCCGGACCACTACAACGAGACCAAAACGCAACTGGGTTACAAAATCGAAGCAAACCGCAATCTGGGCTACCAGCTCGCCGTCACGCGCGACGAAGTGACACTGGCACAGCTGGAACTGCGGCAGTACATTCACAGTTTTCTCAAACGCATGCACGCCCTACTGCAACAGCCGGACGAGAACGCATTGGAAAGCCTTCTGCATGATGCGTACCGCTGGCTTGACGCGCATCCGCTGCAACCCTACCGCGACACCCTTTCCAATGCTCCTGAAAGCACTATTACAGAGAGTCTGCACGACGGTATTGAAACCCTCGAAACACTTCAGCGCAGCTACCGGGAGCTGCTTGATTTTCTGCAGCAGCACCGCACCAAGCTCCTGAGTGAGAACCCGGTCTTCGAGATGCTGCGTATCCAGACACTGCTGCAACGGCTCGACACACTCGTTCCCTACCGTTTCGGCAACGTCGGTTTTGGAAAAATCATCCTGATAATCACTATTTTGCTGCTCTTTTTTTCACTGCGGCGCGTCATCGTCCGCTGGATGATCCGGGGTCTTGAACACTACTTTATCCGTCACGGCAGCATCTATGTCCATGCCCGTTTTGCCAAAGCCATTCAGCGTCCGGTGAGTTTTTTTCTCATGCTGTACGCTGCGGGACTTTCCCTCGAAGTGCTCACCTACCCCGAAGCTCCGGGGGCGCATATTTCGCAATGGCTTTCGATTTTCTATGTCATCCTGATCGCATGGGCGGTCATTAAACTCGTCTCGGTCTATGGCGAGTACCTGTTGAGCACGCTTATCCGCGGTAGTGACAACCTTCGTAAAGAGGTTATCAACATGCTCATAAAGATGACCTATTTCATGATCGTCTTTGTTGCTTTTTTCCTGATTTTCAGAATTCTGGATTTCAATGTTTCAGCCATCATCGCCTCACTGGGAATTGGAGGTCTGGCCGTAGCGCTCGCCGCCAAAGATACGCTTTCAAACTTTTTCGCTTCGGTCATGATTCTGCTTGACAACTCTTTTTCTCAGGGGGACTGGATCGAGTGCGAAGGCATCGAAGGCATCGTTGTCGAAATCGGACTTCGAAAAACCACCATCCGGACTTTCGACAACGCCATGCTTTTCGTACCCAACGCCAAACTGGCCGAGAACTCCATCCGCAACTGGAGCCGCCGGAAAGTTGGACGCCGTATCAAGATGCACATCACCCTGACCTACGATTCGCCGCGTGAGCAGCTGCGCCGCTGTGTCGAAGAGATCCGCGCCATGCTCCTGGAACATGACGGCATTACGGCGCCGGGAAAACAGGAGAACATCTCCGAACCGCTGAATGCCTACGGATTCCGGAGCCAGTTTATTTCACGCGACGATCTGGAAGGCTACAAACGCACCTTCCTGGTCTTTCTCGACCAGATGAACAGTTCAAGCGTCGATATTCTCGTCTACTGTTTTACACGGACCACCGACTGGGAAGAGTGGCTGGCAATCAAAGAGGACATCATCTACCGGATCATGGAGATTGTAGAGAAAAACGACCTGAAATTCGCGTTCCCTTCACAAAGCATCTACGTCGAATCCCTGCCTTCACAGCCAGGGGCGCAGCACCTCGACGCTTAATCCCATCGCGCAGCTCTCATAACCCCGGACTTCCCGGATATAGGACTTGCAGAATCCCTCGACCATGCAGGCTCCCGCTTTGCCACGCCATTCGCCGCCTTGGAGATAATTTTCGAGATGATCCATATCGAAAGCATCGAAGAGGTAATCGGTCGAAGAGATGTCGATGACCTCACGCCGTTCGCTGCGATAGATCATACATGTAATAATGGAAGTGACGTTGCCGCTTTGGGTCATAAGGATGTTGCGGGCATTATCCATGCAGCGTGCCTTGCGCAAAATCTGCCCCTGCGACGTGACAACGGTATCGGCAACCAGCAGCGGCAGTTCACGGTAATCGTACCTCCGCAGCGCTTCGCGGTATTTGCCCAGCGTTGCCAGATAGACAAAGTTTTTGGGTGACGTTGCAACAATGGCATCTTCGTCAAAATCAATAGCTGACTGGACAAAATCGATGCCGGCGTCACGCAGCAGGAGTGCGCGGGTTTCGGATGTGGAACACAGACGCAGCATCTAGTGGCTCAGCGTCACACCCAGAAAAATGGCGACCACTCCCAACGCGATATTGACCGGAACCATAGCGCCGCCAATAAGTCCAAGCAGCGGCTTGGCGGCTGCGAAATCTCCCGCGTCAATGAACTTCTGCGCCTTGTTCCGGCGCAAAATCATGGCAACAAGGTTGAGCGTCATTACCGTCCAGATTCCCTCTTTGGCAAAGGCCAGAAACTTCAAATCGCTATGATGCAGATCCATACCGATTGCCATAATCAGCGCCGTAGCCAGCAGTAACACAACAAAAGGCACCACAATGGCAAAAAGATTTTTGAGCGCATGCGCCGTACGTGCCAGACGCAGCGGTGGTTCGAGTTCCATAAAGCTGTAATGCGCGGCAAAACGCATGGCAATCATGCCGCCCACCCAGACGACGGCACTGATTACATGTAAAAAGACAATAAGATTCCGGTTGTCGGCAAACAGTTCGCTCATAAAGAGTCCCTTGATTAAAGTTGCAAAATTCTACCACGTAAAACTGCGATCACCCCTAAGCACAAAAGGAGTCTTTTTCCGTAAGTTTTTTCTCAAACAAGGCATCCGCCACGGTGCAGTTTTTGATAGTATTACACCACCGATACACTATTCACGCCCAAAGGATTCCGGATGTCCGTATTCAAAAACTCTCTGCTTCAGTATGTATATATCGTGTTTGGCTGTGCGTTTCTCTCCTATGGCGCCGTCACGTTTCTCTCTCCCAATAGCATTATTACCGGAGGCGGTGTCGGTATCGCTCTCCTGATACACTCGCTCTTTCCCTCCTTCTCGCTTGGCACGTTCATCGCACTGGTAAGCACCCCTTTCGTTCTGCTGGGATATCTCTATTTCGGAAAGGCCTACACCTTCAAAACACTGATTGCTATCACGCTTATCGCCTCATTCACGGACATCTTCAAAGAGCTTTTGCATTTACAACCTCTGACGGACGACGTTTTATTGGCTGCGGTTTTCGGAGGTATTTTCATCGGTATCGGCGTCGGTCTGATCATCAGGGGGCGTTCCTCCACGGGAAGCACTTCCGTCGTCGGAGAGATCGTTGCGCTCAGGACAAAGTACCGGGCATCCGAAGTACTTCTTTTCATCGATGCCCTGATCATGCTCTCCTCGATGCTGGTATTTGATGATATGAACCAATCGCTCTACAGCATGTTCAGCGTCTATGTTACCTCCCGCACCATCGACATGATTATCAGCGGAAGGCCTTCGAAGAAAACGGTCAGTATCGTCACCGAAAATATAGAAACGCTTGCCGCGCCTATCCGCGAAAAAATTCAGGAGCACGGCACGATTGTTGTGGGGGAAGGTTTACACCGGCATCATAGGCGCAACATTATTTTTGTAGCCGTCGAAGCAGGAAGAATCCCGCTGTTAAAAGAGCTGGTTCAGGAATACGATCCGGATGCCTTTATGATTATCAGCGAAGCGAGCCAGTTTCATGGCCGGGGCCATCACTGGTAATCCCGGAAACGTCTATCAGGCGAGCTGGCTCTCAACGTAAGCAAGTGCCGCAACTTTGGCTTCGGCGATTTTGGAGGGGTCTTTTCCGCCTGCCTGCGCAAAGTCGGGGCGTCCGCCGCCACCGCCGCCGACGATAGGAGCGATCTGCTTGATCCACTCACCCGCCTTGAGCGAAGCGTTTTTCACACCGGCTGCGAGCATGACCTTGTCGTCCCTGACCATAAAGAGCATCGCCGCTACGGATTCGTGCTGATTCTTGATCTCGTCGATGCGCTCTTTGACGTCGCCTGCCGTAATCTCTTCGACAATGACGCTCACACCATTGAGCGTGTTTACATGTAACTCTTCTTTCGCAGCCTGCTGCGCGGCGATCACATCGGCTTTAAGTGTTTTGACCTGCTCCTTAAGACGCTCGATGCCTGCCATAACATCACGGTTTTTGACCGCTTCCTCGACATTTTCAAGCAGATGGCGCTGCTGCTTGAAGAGGTTGTAAGCCGCGTTCCCGCAAACCGCTTCAATGCGGCGTACTCCGGCACTCACCCCGCTCTCTTTGGTAATGACGAATGTGCCGATTGCCGCCGTGTTATCAACGTGTGTTCCGCCGCACAGTTCGACCGAAGCATCACCAAACGCCACAACGCGCACAATGTCGCCGTACTTCTCGCCAAAGAGCGCTTTCGCGCCGCTCTGTTTGGCGGATTCCACATCCATCTCCTGCGTATTGGCCGCAATGGCGCGCAGAATCTGGTGGTTCACCTGCTCTTCGACAGCAAGAATCTCCTCGCGGCTCATCGCTTTGGGGTGCGAGAAGTCGAAGCGCAGCCGACTGGCCTCGACAAGGGAGCCCGCCTGAGCGATATGATCGCCGAGCTGTTCGGTAAGTGCCGCATGCAGCAGGTGCGTCGCACTGTGGTGTCGGGCTACTTCATGGCGTGAAATGTCCACTGTGCAAATGACGGTAACGCCCGTTTTCAGCGTGTGCGTCGTTTCAATATGCGAGAGGTTCAGACCGTGGAATTTACGGGTTTCAAGTACTTTGGCAAAGCCTTCAAGCTCGCCAATGTCACCGACCTGCCCCCCGCTTTCCGCATAGAATGGCGTACGTTCAAGCAGTACCCACCCCTTCTGGCGTGCGTGAAGTTCATCGACACGGCTGAAATCTTCCGCAAGCAGGGCCAGTACTTTACCCTGTGCCGTCATGGAGCCATAGCCGACAAAGCTGTTTTCGCCGAAGGTCTCCAGCAGCGTTTTGAAGTCCCCTTCAACATGAGCGTCGCCGCTCCCTTTCCAGGCCGCTTTGGCGCGTTCGCGCTGCGCTTTCATCAGCGCATCAAACCCTTCGGTGTCGAGGCTCAGATTCTTTTCGCGCAGCATATCCTCGGTCAGGTCAAGCGGGAATCCGAAGGTGTCGTAGAGTTTAAATGCCGCTTCGCCGCTGAAGACCTCTTTGGTGTTTTGAAGCTCTTCATTAAAGAGTGCAATTCCCGATGCAATGGTGCGGTAAAAGCCCTTCTCTTCAAGTTCGATCAACTCCGAAACGGCAGCCGCACGCTCTTTGAGGTACGGATACGCGCCGCCCATCAGTTCTACAACAACAGGAACGATCTGATGCATAAACGGCGCTTCGAAGCCCAGCAGGTAGCCGTGACGTACGGCGCGGCGCAAAATGCGGCGCAGAACGTAACCGCGTCCTTCGTTGGAGAAGTTCACACCCTGAGCCAGCAGGAACGTGACGGTACGGATATGATCGGCAATAACGCGGTACGAAGCACCGCTGGCATACATGTAAGGTTTGCCGATCATCGCTTCAACTTTGCGGATAATGGGCATAAAGAGCGACGAATCGTAGTTGCTGCGTACGCCTTCCTGAATGGCGACGACACGTTCAAGTCCCATACCGGTATCGATGGAGGGTTTGGGAAGCGGTGTCAACGTTCCGTCTTTGGAACGCTCGTACTGCATGAAGACAAGGTTCCATATCTCCAAAAAGCGGTCGCCGTCGCCGCCCATGTAATCTTCGGGACCGTTGAAGTGCTCGGCACCCTGATCGATAAAAATCTCCGAACAGGGACCGCACGGACCGGTGTCGCCCATCTGCCAGAAGTTGTCTTTGTCGCCAAGACGCATGATGCGCTCCGCGGCAATGTGCTTTTTCCACAGCGCTTCGGCTTCGTCATCGCTCTCATGGACGGTCACCCAGAGCTTCTCTTTGGGGAATTTGAGCACTTCGGTGACGAACTCCCACGCGTAGGTGATGGCTTCTTCCTTGAAGTAGTCGCCGAAACTGAAGTTGCCCAGCATCTCGAAGAATGTGTGGTGACGCGCGGTGTGACCGACATTTTCAAGGTCATTGTGCTTGCCACCGGCGCGGACACAGGTCTGACACGAGGTGGCACGGGGGTTTTCGGGTACCGGAACTTCACCCGTAAAGACCGATTTGAACGGCACCATCCCTGCATTGTTAAACAGCAGCGTCGCATCATCAGGAACCAGCGGCGCACTCGCTACGCGCGCATGCGCTTTGGATTCAAAATATTGTAAATAGGCTTCTCGAACGTCCATAACTACTCTTACATGTAAAATTCCGCGATTATAGCGCAGTTGCGATTAGAAATCTGCACACCGCGGCCTGATACGAAAATTTTAAAGTCTTTTGACGTCTTAATTTAAAAATTCATCATTTCTTCATTTTCTTCCTCTAACATGAGACCATAACATGCTATCAACGGGACATGAACCCAATAAAAAAGGCTCCAAAATGCGAAAGATGCTCTTTTTACCGCTGTTTCTTATTCTTGCAGTGCTGAACCTTCCTGCCTCCGGATTCGACATGCTCGACTACTACATGAGTGCCATTCTGCCGGGTCACCATCACAAAAAACCGGCGGTGCTGCCGGATATTAATGCATCGCAAACCCATACCCTTCTGGCATGGAACGATCTGGGCATGCACTGTATGGACGGTAACGACTACTCCGTCTTTTCCATTCTGCCGCCGTACAATAACCTGCATGCACAGATCAAAAACAAAAACGGCGATCTGATTACTTCCGGAATCACGCTCTCCTATCAGGCCGAAGCCGACGATCAGGGTGTGTTTAACTCAACGAGCATGAAAGACATCCACAATAAGCCAAAAACCAACTTCTGGAGTTTCATCGACAAGCTTTTCGGAACCTCACTTGCGGGTGATACGGGACTCACAGGCAACAAAACACAAAATGCCCATGAACAGGCTATGACGTACAATGCCACACACAAGTGGTGGGAAGCCGAAGGTATCCCGACATCGCCCATCGACGACAACGGGGTCAAAAACTTCTACCCGCGTGTACGGGTCACAGCCAGAGACAATCAGGGTGCTATTATCGCTCAGGCTATTACCGTACTTCCCGTCAGTGACGAGATGGACTGCCGCGCCTGTCACGGAAGCCTCAGCGGCTACAACGATGCCAGACCGACAACCGGATGGGTCAATGACCCCGATGCCCAGAAAGATTACAAACGCAACATTCTCCGTCTGCATGATGAGAAACATCCCAATGCCGTCAGAAATCATCTCGCTGAGTTGCAAACTGCCGGCTACAACTATAATTCGGCAGGACTTGAAGCCACCCAGTCCGGCGGTACGCCGATTCTCTGCGCCGTATGTCACTCCAGCAATGCACTTGGAACCGCGGGGGTCAGCAATGTTCCGCCGCTGACGCAGGCACTGCATGAACGCCATCACAATGTCACCGATCCGCGCACCAATCTCTCACTTGACGATACCTCCAACCGCACCTCATGCTATCTGTGCCATCCGGGTGAAGCGACCCAGTGTCTGCGCGGTGCCATGGGTGATGCCAAAAACCCGGACGGCTCACTCTCCATGAATTGTCAAAGCTGTCACGGTAGCATGGCCCAGGTCGGTGCATCGACCCGAACAGGATGGCTCGATCAGCCAAATTGTCAGGCGTGTCACCAGGATGGGCATCAATACACCAGCGCTCTTAGCAACGGAACCCTGCGTGCCGCACTCGACACCCGCTTTGCCACCAACCCCGATACTCCGGCCAGCGGATTCAGTCTCTACCGTTTCAGTAAAGGGCACGGCGACCTTCAGTGTGAAGCGTGCCACGGTGCTACGCATGCCATCTACCCAAGCCGCGAAGCCGGAGACAATCTGCTGAGCGAACTGCTCCAGGGGCATAAAGGAACGCTCTCGGAGTGCAGTGCCTGTCACAGCAGCGTGCCGCGAACCGCTACCGGAGGGCCGCACGGCATGCACACCGTCGGTCAGCGATGGGTCAGCGACCACGACAACTACGCCGAACGCGATGCTACCGCCTGCAAAGCATGTCACGGCAGCGACTATCGCGGTTCCGTCCTTTCAAAAACATGGACGGACCGCAGCCTCACTGCCGAGCACAAAACCGTCAACTTTCCCAAAGGGCATCAGGTAGGCTGTTATGATTGTCACAATGGACCAAACGGCGATTAAACGCAATCATATTTCATGATGGCGTTGGAGAGTTGCTGCTATAATGGTGCTCAAAGCTTTTGTGCCCAAGGAGTGTATGATGTCAATCCATGAATGCCAGAGTCTCGAAGAGGTCCGCAGCGCGGTTGATACCATTGATGATCAGATCATCGAACTGATGTCGCAGCGCAACGCCTATGTGAAGCAGGCGGCTCATTTTAAAAACAGTGTGGAAGAGGTCAAGGCACCCGAGCGGGTTGACTACGTTCTCGAACGCATTCGCCACAAAGCCCTGACACTCGGGCTCAACCCTCACATGGTTGCAAAAATCTACGAAATGATGATTAACGAGATGGTCGAATCCGAAATCGCCCAGTTCCGCAATATTAAAGGTTTCTAACCTTTAAAACCTCTCGTCCAGCGCATTTTCATCCTGAATGCGCGCAAACGGACTGTGACGCGCCACTTCCAGAATCTTCTCCAGACGACTCAGAACGATCTGCACCGAATTCGACGTATCAAAAGTATCGAGCGCCACGCAACTTGTGGTTTCATTGAAAAAATTATCCAGACGCAGCAGCAGATTCTGCGACGCTTTATAGGCTGCGTTAAACCCGGTATGGACAAACGTAATAAAGTAATGATGCTCATCAAGTTTTATGAAATGATCGGAGATTCTGACGAATTCACCGAGCTCGCTATGCTGCAGAGGCTGATTATGATACAGAAGCGCAAATGTCGCCTCTGTTTTGTAACGCTCATGCGTGTAATAGGATTTTTTGATCTGAATCTTGATCCGGTTGAGCATATTCGTTTCCATGAAACCGCCTGTTTCCGTTTTTTCTACAATGATATTACCATAGAATAAAAAGGTTTGCTTTCATTCGCGCGAAGCATTTTTCCGTTTTTGTATGTAAAAATAGATCAATAAAAGCATCAGGGCACTAAAAACCGCAATCATCGTAATCTGCGAGAGATAACTTTTGACCAGTGCTTCATTCTCGCCCAGAAGATATCCCAGCACAACCAGAACCGCACTCCAGATTCCGGCTCCGAGCGCGGTATAGAGGCTAAAAACACCAAGGGGCATGCGCGAGAGTCCCGCGGGGATGGATATGAGCTGGCGGATGCCGGGAATGAGACGTCCGGTAAAGGTGGAAATATGCCCGTGTCTGGCGAAGAAACTATCCATTTTTTGAAGGGTATGCGGCTTGATGAAGACAAAACGGCCGTAGCGTTCCAGAAGCGTTCTTCCGATCCAGAGCGCGCCGAAGTAGTTGACAAAAGCACCCAGAAGCGAACCTGCGAGCGATGCGAGCATGATCAGGGGGATACTCATCTCGCCTTTACTGGCCAGATATCCCGCAGGTATCAGAACAATTTCACTCGGAAAAGGGATAAAGGAGCTCTCGATTCCCATAAGCAGGAAAATTCCCCAATACCCCATATCGAAAATGGTAGCTACCAGCCATTGCGCCATCTCTGCAAGCATGCTTCGCCCTTACATGTAAAGATGCGCGCATTATAACGCCCGGGGGCTTAGCCTACCGTGGCATCCCGACTGCGTTTTTTGAAATACTCTTTGTCTACGCCGCAGAGCGGACATTTTCCCGGTGCTTTTTTGCCGCGGTGGACATGGCCGCACACTTCGCAGACATACTCCTCCTCTTCGTCGCTTTCAAAAAAGCCTTCGGCTTCGAGAGCAGCTTTAAGGGCCAGATATTCCGCTTCATGCTCCACTTCGACCTTGCCGATGGCCTTGAAGAGTCGGGCCACTTCGGCAAAGCCTTCCTCTTTGGCAATTTCTGCAAAATTGGGGTACATGATGGTATGTTCGTACCGTTCGCCCTCAGCCGCGTATTGCAGATTGTTCTGTGTAGTGTCGAGCTCAATGCCGTCAACCATTTTATGGTACGCCTTGAACTCTGCCATGGCATGATACTTCTCGTTATCCGCCGCTTCCTGAAAGAAACGGGCAATGCGGTGATATCCCTGTTCGAGTGCCACCTGCGCGAAAAACTCGTACTTGTTGCGTGCCTGACTCTCTCCGGCAAACGCTTTCATCAGATTGACCGCCGTAAGATTTTCGGTAATACACTCCATCTCCTGACCACAGCAGGTCAGCGTCCCGCCTCCGACATGTTGCACTTCAACTTCATTGCCGCAGACACTGCAGCGGTAGGTTTCATACTGTTTCATTTCATGCTCCCTTTAATGGTTTCGATAAATTCGGAAATATCGTCATGCAGCGCCTGAAGGTCCTCTTCATGTTCCACTTCATCGGCCAGAATCTGCGAGACCATATCGTAGGTGACAATGTCTTTGTCCTTAACGATCTCGGCAATACTTGAGTAGGTACTGATGGCGCACTGTTCCCCTTTGATGGCGTCATTCAAGATGGCGACAACATCAAAATCTTCCGGTGCGTCATACCCGCAGTTAGTGTGGTTGTACCACTCCTGCGGACTCAGTAGCGGCGTACCGCCAAGCTGTAAAATACGGTCTGCAACCATGGTTGCATGACGCAGCTCGTCAGCCGCATGCAGTGTCAACTCCGAAAGAACGGCATCTTTCATCAACCCTTTGATAACCTTGGATTCGATGAAATACTGGTAATAGGCCAGCCATTCGTCTGCATAGGCCCGGTTGAGCAACCGCACCACCTCGCTGATCTCGATTCCTTTAATGATAGAATTGCCACGTTTTGCCATAATCGTCTCCTTGGTATCTCAAATTTTTTGGATAGACCCATGGTAACGCAGGCGATCTTAAAGGAAAATAATTTTCCTTTGTACGAACGAATCTCTCAACCCTGTTTCGGAATATGCCCGGCAATATAATGAATAATCTCGTCCGCGCCGTTGGGTGAAATGAGTTGAAGCAGCCCGCTGCTTTTCTCTTCAAGATCTTCGCCAAGCAGCGCCATTACGCTGCGTGAGAGGGTAATGCTCTGGCGTTCGCACCATGCCAGATGTTTTTTACGCAGATACTCCGCATTGTAATACTGATGATCCCCCGCCGCATGGGGATAGGGAATAAACAGCGCCGGCAGTCCGTTGGCGCACAGTTCCCACAGGGTACTCGCCCCGGCGCGCGCGATTGCCAGATCGCTGCGCTGCATCAAAGCGGCGATATCGGAGGTAAATCCATAGACTTCAACATCCAGCTTCAGATCGTTATAGACTTTTTTGACGCGTTCGAGATCGCTCTCTCCGCACTGGTGAATCACGTGAATGCCCTTCGAATGCAGTATGGGCCCCAGCTCAAGTGCCAGATCGTTCACAAAACGCGCGCCCTGGGAACCGCCCAGGAAAATAATGCTGCGTATCTCCTTGCGCACTCTGGCCGTGTCAAAAAAACGCCGGGCTACGGGATAATCCGTGACCGGGCTCTTTTCATCATAGGAGCTAAAAAATGCTTTGGCATAGGGGCGCAGCAGACGGTTGAGTTTTCCCGTCACGGCATTTTGTTCATGAATAAAAAAAGGGACTCCGGAAAACTTGGCGGCAAATGAAGCCGGTGCCGCAGAAAAACCGCCCACGCTGATGACGGCATCGACCTTCTCTTCGCGCATGATCCGCACAACCGCAAAAAGCGCCCTGAAGACCTGATAGAGCGCTGCGATTTTATGCAGGCCGTGCTTGTTGACGACTCCGGTGGTATTGAGAAAATAGCGGTGGTGGAACTCTTTGTCGTTTTCGAACCAGGCGCGATCCTGCCCCGAGCGCGACCCGACATACAGACAGCGATGCCCTTCACGCAATGCCGCTTCCTTAAGTGCGCGGGCAATGGCCAGATGCCCTCCGGTGCCGCCGCCGGTAATCAGCAGATTCATCGCGATTCTCCCACTTTTTTCGATACCATCAGCACCAGCCCGATACCGATAGACGCTCCCAGCATGGCCGAACCGCCGTAACTGAGAAACGGAACCGAAATTCCCTTGATCGGCGTCAGCCCGCTGATACCGTAGGCGTTAATCATGAAAGCAAAGACAATCAGAAGACCGATGCCGAGGCTAAACAGAAAATAGACGCTGTTCTCCGAACGGTTGGCAATGCGGAAAATACGCTGCAATATCCAGATAAACATAAAAGTCACGACAAGAATGCCGACAAATCCGAACTCTTCGGCAATACCGGCAAGCACAAAGTCCGTGTGCACTTCACTCAAGAAGCCGAGTTTAAAGGTGCCAGACCCCAGCGACGTACCGAAAAGACCGCCGTTATGAATGGCGTTGAGCGAGTGGCTGATCTGGTAGGGTTCATCCGCCGCTTCAATGCGCAGATGCGATGCGATCGATTCGGGCAGCAGTGCGAGAATATTCTGCTGCGCCATCGCCCACCATGACTTGATCCGGGCAACACGGTGTTCCGCCGTGAGAATGAAAAAGATAAAAAAGCCCAGCGACGCCCCGATGAGCGTCAGAAAGAACTTGAAACTGCTTCCGGCGAAAAAGAGCAGAAATGCCAGCGTCAACCCCAGTACGACCACCTGCCCCAGATCTTTCTGAATGAAGGCGATCAGGAACATGACAATCACGAACATCACCGCATAGGGTATAAAACGAATAAATTCGGCTTTGATGCCCATGTTGTCATGATGGCCCAGTTTTCGGGCAAAACTCCACGCCAGAAAATAGACGAATCCCACCTTGAAAAACTCCACCGGCGCCAGAGAGAACCCGAAAAACTTGATCCACCGCGCCGCGCCTCCGACTTCGGAGACCAGCGAAGGGGGCAGAAACGGCATGGCAATCATCAAAATCAGCCCCAGAAAAAAGAGCCCCAGTCCGATGCGATGCAGCCAGACATCGGGGTCAAGCTGGGCCAGTCCCCAGATAATGAGAATGGAACCCAAACCGAAAATCGCCTGACGAATGGCAAAGTGAAATTCATTGTATTCAAAAAAGATGACGGTATAGGATGAGAGCGAATAGGCCATCATGATGCCGATGGCAATGAGGGTCACAACGACAAGAAAGAGGGGACGATCCGGCATCAGCGACTCTTACATGTAAAGATGCGTTATTGTAGCCATTTGGCTCTAAAAGGGTCTTGATATCAAAATGGTACAAATATTGCTTTAAGCTCAACAGTTTACTAAGGAGTTACCTGATGATCTCGACATCACGAGCCCATGCCGTTATCGATGCCGCACTCAATTACCGCTCGATGCGCCAGGATCTTATTGCAGGAAATATTGCCAATGCGGACACCCCGTTCTACCGTCCGCGCGATGTCGATTTTCAACAGGTACTGATTCAAAAGCGCAACGAAGCCTTCGGTATCAATGATGCCAAAACACTGCCCATGGCACAGACCAATAGTGCGCACATGCAATCAAGCGCTACCGCGGAAGCCTCTAAAGCCAGTCTCTTTTTCAGAGACGGGCATACGGCGCGCAACGACGGCAACAGTGTTGATCTCGATGTCGAGACTTCGGAAATGAGCAAAAACTCCATGATGTACAATGCGCTCATCAACGCCCGGAAAAAAAGCGGCGGCATCTTCCGTGCCGTGCTCGAAGCTTCCGGCAAAACTTCGTAATCAGGATTAGACCATGAGTTTTCTCAGCAGTTTTGACATCAGCGGATACGGTCTCTCGGCGCAGCGCGCCCGTGTTAACGCCATCAGCTCCAACATCGCCAACGCCCAGACCACCCGCACCGACGAAGGCGGCCCCTACCGCCGCCGCGAAGTCGTATTCAAGGCAATCGACTTCAACGATGTCTTTAACAAAGCAGTGGCTGAGCAGACAAACGGGCTTGGCTACTCCGATCCTCTGAGAGAAAACGAAGAGGGGCTCAAACCGAATCCTGCTATAATGAGTGTCGTTGTTGACAAGATCGTACGCGACGACCGTGCGCCGAAAATGAAATACGATCCGTCCCATCCCGACGCCGATGCAAACGGCTATGTGGCCTACCCCAATATTAATCCGGTTATCGAAATGGCCGATTTGGTAGAAGCCACACGGTCGTATCAGGCCAACGTCGCAGCATTTGAAAGCGCGAAAACGATGGTGAACAATGCCATCTCGCTGCTGCAGTAAGGAGCGCGTAAATTATGTCTCAGATCGATAAACTCGGATCGCTCAAAACCGCCGAGCTCTTTGAGCAAAAAGCAACCGGAACCGTCGCGCCCAGCGGTGCGAACCAGTTTGCCGAAAAGCTCAAAGCGGCCATGGAAGACGTCAACGACCTGCAGGTCAAAGGCGAAGAGTCGCTCAGCGACCTCGCCACAGGCCAGATCAAAGACCTCCATCAGGCAGCACTCGCGATCAATAAAGCAGAAACCAGCATGAAACTGATGCTCGAAGTGCGTAACAAAGCGCTGAGCGCCTACAAAGAGATTACCCGCACGCAGATGTAATCACACTACGGCTCCTTTGTAATTGCAAACAGTCTGACTTGGCGGGAGATATACTCCCTGCAAGTATCTCCTTAATATTCAAAGCAAATGGCACTTTTATCATCACTGATATTGCTTGTTCCCTCATATACATTCCAACTCGACTGACAGAAGTCTTTTGTGATATCTGCTTTATGCGTGTATTGATTGGCTGGATCAATCCGCAGAATTTGACTACTTCCTGTCATCCCAACATTAGATATACCGTATATGTCAATGAGGTTGGGATTATTATAAATACTGAATGTTTTTGAAACACTTCTTAATTTTATTAATCCATCAAGATTTGTCAGCATATTGGATGATAGTAAAAAGTCACCTTCAACTTCTAATAATGCATCAAAATCTTCAAGAGCACTGCTATTTAAATCAGAGTTTTCACAGTTTAAATTACCACTATATTTGCCTTCAGCCTCAGAATAGTTTTGATAAAAATCAAAAGAAGTCGTTTGACAATATCTCCCCACAGCATCACGAAGTCTATTTACCGGAGTTGCTTCATACGAAGCTCCTTCACATATTTGTGACATATCATCGGCAATATTTCCGGCTTCATCATAAATATCCCATACCGCTGCACAAAAGGAAGAGCTATCACCAGCTTTATTAATATACTGGTCTCTATCAATAGTAATCTGTTTGCCATCAAATGCTTTTAAATTTCCAAGAGCGCTTATATCTATCAGAAAAGGATTATTATTTATACTCAATACGCCGTTTAATGTTTCAAGACTTATGAAACCGTTAAGATCCGTCAGGTTGGTATCTGTAATGCGTAAATCCCCTTCAACTGTTATCAGAGCACTAAGCCCGTTAATATTCTGCAGCGGATTATTATATAGATATAAATAACCACCCACTTTCGTTAAAGTACCCAAAGGATCTACATTGCTTATATGGTTTGCCGCCAGCGTGAGACTTCCTGAGACTTCCCGAATGATCCTAAAAGCACTAAAATTTCCATCATCCATACTTTTATACGAACAATCCAGACTGCCATCATAAATACCGGTAGCTTCATCAAAATTCTCTTTGACTTCCACTTTGGATATACCGCAAATATTTGAAAGAACTTGCTGTAGTTTTTCAAAAGAAGTAAAATCTGCTACTGCACCGCACACCTGCGACATATCATCGGCAACATTACCGCTTGTATTTTGCAAATCCCATGTCGCGCTACAAAAATCCGAATTGCCGTAAGCTTTGGTTACATATTGATCCAGATCTACATACAGCAGTTTCCCGTTGCTGCCAA
>JBNLFL010000005.1:0-71226 GCA_050305515.1 Sulfurimonadaceae bacterium | reverse complement strand
ACAGCGTAGAAAGCGCATTCTGGACAAAAAGTCCCAGCAGTATGAAAAGCAGTACCGCACCGGCGCGGTTGTAGAGCTTGTTGGCGAGAATCAGCATCAGTATAAACGATGCCGCAGCCATCAGAGCGATGTCAAAAGCGCTTGTGGCAAGGTTTACATGTAAAGGTGCCAAAATTGATGCACCGCCAAGTACCATTGAAAAATTGGCGACATTCGAGCCGATAATATTGCCGATGCTCATGTCGGCATTTCCCTTGCGGACAGCGACAATGGAGACAACCAGTTCCGGCAGCGAGGTTCCCAGCGCAATCAGGAAAAGCCCGATAATCCACTCGCTCACACCAAAAAGCCGTGCAATGTTTGAGCCGCTCTCGACAACAAAATTGGCACCGCCAATCGTCAGAATGAAACCAACGGCCAAAAGTGCGATAGAACGCCCCCAGTTAAACGCCTCTTTTTCAAGACTCGCATCAATCTCCAGCTCCTCTTTCGCGCCGTTAAGAAGGAAAATCAGGTATGCGGCCATCATCGATATCAGTAAAACTCCGTCAAAACGGCTGATCTCACCGTCAAAAATCATCATCAGGAAAATGGCTACCGGTGCCAAAACCCAGGCACTGTCAAGCGCAAAGAGATTGCGATTTGGGGAAAGCTGCTTTGCCAGAAAAAAGACAAGCGAGAGCACCAGTGTAATATTAAGCAGATTTGAGCCGACCACATTGGCCACCGCCATGTCGCTCTTTCCCTGATAGCCTGCCATCATGGACGCCGCCATCTCCGGCAGCGACGTACCAAACGCCACCAGCGAGGCACCGACGACGAAGTGGGAAATATTGAAGTGCAGGGCAATGCGTTCGGATTCCTTGATGACGAAATCGGCACCATAAACCAAAGCGCCCATGGCCACGACAAAGATAATAAAATCCATTACTCCTCCTTCAGGGTTCTGACAATCAGGCTCTCGGGCAGATTGTACTTTTTAATCAGCTGCTCCTCTTTGGAACGCATTTCGCCGTTATCGCACTCATGATCGAATCCGAGCAGATGCAGCAGCCCGTGGATGTAGAGCAGGGTAAACTCCTCCTGCGCACTGTGTCCGAACTCCGCCGCCGCCTTTTGAACATAATCGTTGCTGATGACAATGCTGCCAAGCGGCAGTTTTTTCGAAGGCACGTTCGGAAAACTCAACACATCCGTAGGCGCGTCAATATGCCGATGCTGCGCATTAAGGCGCTGAATCTCGTCATTACATGTAAGCAGCAGTTCGACATCGCGTTTTGTCAGAGCACGCGTGATGGCTTCTATGAGGCTGAGCGAGTAGAGTGTCTGTGTCGTGTTTTCAAAGGCAATCATGGGCGCTATTATATCGACTTGTGTTAGAATCAGCACATGAAACGTCGACGCTTCCTCGCCTTTTGTACGCTTGCAGGCGCGTCAGTGCTGCTGCAGGCTTCGCCGCCGCGCTACGCCAGAGTTGTAAATCTCTATGTTGAACCCTATCAGACGCTGGCACTGCTCCAAAATGACCTGATGGCAGGCAGCGGTATTGAAAAAATATTAAACAATATTAATGCTATTTCCTATCTCCGGGGTGTTTTTGAAGATTCTTACATCGGCTCCGAGGAGAAAGCATTTCTCAAAAATGGCGTCAACTGGCTGCATGAGACGGCGCAGGAGTTATACAAGCTGCCTTACTATCGGCTTGAATACTCGCAGAGGCAGAGCGTACTCACGCATTTTACGGCGGAGCGCTGGGGTGAGAACTGGTTGCGAACCCTATTAGGCTATTTTTTCGAAGCAATGCTCGGCGATCCGGTTTATGGCGGCAATATTGCGGAGGCCGGATGGCATTATCTCAACCACCAAAGCGGCCTTCCGCGCCCCAAAGAGCCCTGCCTGTGACGTGCGATGTCTGCATTGTCGGAAGCGGGGCGGGTGGCGCACCGGTTGCCTATACCCTTGCTCGTGCCGGTTTTTCGGTGATCGTTCTTGAAAAAGGGCCGCATCTCGAACGCAGTGATTTTACCAAAGATGAAATTGCCGTGACACGCCGCAGCATCTACACGCCCAGTCTCAAAGAGCAGCAGCACGTCATGGAGACCTACGCCGGCGACGGCACCATAGAGCGCACCCTCGGCGCGGAGTCGGGATGGAGCTTCTGGAACGGTTCCATGGTGGGAGGCTCAAGTAATCTGATGAGCGGCTATTTTCACCGTATGAAGCCTGTTGACTTCAAACTGCACACCACGTTCGGCCCCATCAAAGATGCCAACATCGTGGACTGGCCCATCGCTTACGAGACGTTTGAACCCTATTACGACTATGTTGAAAAGGTTGTCGGAGTCTCAGGGCGCATCGTGCCGCACCGCAATCTGGAACCGCGCAGCAGCAAGAGCTTTCCTTTCCCGCCGCTTGCGGAACAACCGGTTGCAAACTGGATTGATGCGGCCTGCCGCACGCTCGGTTATGAATGTATTCCGACACCCCGGGCGATTCTGCCGCAACCTTTGAGTGGCAGGGAGGGGTGTTCGTATTCAAATTTCTGCGGCAGCTACGGATGCGCGACGGGAGCCAAAGGAAACGCCAAAGCCGCGCTGCTCGATCAGACCGGCAAAACGTGCCGTATTATTGCCGACGCTTTTGTCTATCGCCTTGAAGAGGAGAACGGCAGGGTTGTCAGGGCGCACTATTTTGATGCCAAAGGCGCATCGCAGAGCGTTGAAGCCACTATTTTCGTTGTTGCGGCGCAGGCTGTTGAGAGCGCGAGACTGCTGCTTAACTCCCGTTCCAAACGTTTTCCCTCCGGTCTGGCCAACACCAGCGGCCATGTCGGTAAAAACCTGATCTTCTCGGCTGGCGGTGTCGGTGAGGGGCGGCTTTACCTTTCAAAATCCATCACGCCCGAAGCGCTCTTTGAACGCGGCACCTTTGTAAACCGCTCCTTGCAGCAGTGGTATGAATATGAAGAAGGGGGCAAACGGCTTAAAGGCGGCACCATCGATTTTCTTTATGAGCACGCCAACCCGATTGCCAGAGCCATGCGCGCTTTGTACGATGAAACGGGAACGCTGCGGTGGGGAAGGGCGCTCGATGGTGCCCTTCTGGATCAGTTCACGCAGTCACGGCTGCTGACTTTCGAAGTTTTCAACGACTGGCTGCCGACGGAGCGCACCTTTGTTTCGGTTGATGACACCGTTACGGACAAATGGGGCATCCCTGTCGGAAAGCTGCGTCTCTACGGCCACCCGCACGATCTGGAAGTGGGGCGCTTTCTGGCACAAAAGGCACAGAGCGTGCTGCGGCAGATGGGATGCCGCGACATAGCATCCAATATCTCCAGTGCCCCGCCGCCGAATCTGATGGCCGGCGGCTGCCGTTTCGGCAATGACCCCGCGACGTCGGTGCTTGACGCTTCATGCCGCGCGCATGACGTGGAGAACCTCTATGTCACGGACGGCAGCTTCATGCCCACAGGCGGCAGCGTTCCCTACACCTTTACCATCTATGCCAATGCCTTCCGGGTGGCGGATATCATCCTTAAACGACTCCATGCTACACTTTCGCCACTAAAGAGGAGTGAGAATGGCTAAACGATCCGTATGCATCATGAGCGGCGGCATGGACTCGACGCTCGCAGCCTATATGATGAAAGCGCAGGGATACGAGATTATCGCGCTGCATTTCAACTACGACCAGCGCACGGTGAAAAAAGAGCTTGAGTGTTTTCGTGCCATCTGTGACGCGCTTGACGTGACGGAGCGCTACGAGATCGATCTGGGCTTTTTCAAAACCATCGGGGCGTCGGCTTTGACCGACCACACCATCGAAGTACCCACGGGCGGCATTGAACCGGGGGTTCCCGTCACCTACGTGCCGTTTCGCAACGGCATCTTTCTAAGTATCGCCGCGGCACTTGCAGAAAAGCATGGCGCCGAAGTCATCAGCATCGGCGTGGTGGAAGAGGACAGCAGCGGATACCCCGATTGCCGCGAAGGTTTCATTCACTCCATTGAGCAGAGCATCAATCTCGGAACAAAAGAGAGCACAAACGTTCGCATCGCCATGCCGCTGGTGCATCTGAAAAAAGAGCAGATCGTCTCGGAAGCCTTTGACTACGACGTCCCGCTGCACCTGACCTGGAGCTGCTATCAAAACGATGAGGTCGCCTGCGGCGTCTGCGACAGTTGCAGGCTGCGCCTTAAAGGGTTCGAGCTTGCGGGCGGTGTCGATCCGCTGCCTTACATGTAATGATTCACCACCCTTTTGACCCCATAATCGATGCACACTCCAAAGTCCTGATTCTGGGCTCTTTCCCCAGCATTGCTTCATTCGAGGAGGGGTTTTATTATGGGCATCCGCGCAACCAGTTCTGGAAACTCATGGAAGCGCTTTTTTCAGTGAACCTTGATGGCATTGAGCAAAAAACCCGCTTTTTGCATGATCACCATATTGCCCTGTGGGATCTTTACGGTGCCCTGACACGCGAGCAGGGCAACTCCAGTGATGCCAACCTCTCCAACACGCGACCCAATCCCATCGACACGCTTCTGGGGAAGCATCCGTCCATCACGACCGTCTTTTGTAACGGCAATACCTCTTACAAGGGATTTCTCAAACATTTCGGCACCTTACATGTAAAACATTTTCTACTCCCTTCAAGCTCTCCGGCCTATGCCGCCAAGAGCTTCGCGGCAAAACTTGAAGCGTACCGAAGTATCAGGAGCGTGCTTGAAGCAGATTGAAGTCGATGGTATCAGCGTCACGGTTGAACACAAGCCCCGCAACCGCAACAGTTACCTTAGCATTGATCCCGACGGTACGGTGCGTCTTAAAACACCCTACAAAATGCATTTTCGCATTGTCATGCTCATTCGAAACCGCCTTGAATGGATCAAGCAAAAACGAACCCTGCAACTCCAGCGCGAACGTCTGAAACCCGAACCCGGAAGTACGCTGCTTCTTGAAGGGGAGCTTATTTCAGTAACAACGGTTCCCGAACTTGCCGCATCACTCTCACGGCTCGAGATGCCCGATGATGCAGCCATGCAGCGCTGCTACCGCACGTTTTACGCAAAACATGCGAAAACGACACTTCCCGCGCTTGTCACCGAGCTTTCTGCGGAACTAGAACTTTATCCCTCGCAACTGCGCTTTCGAACAATGAAACGCCAGTGGGGCAACTGCAACAGCAAAGGCGTCATCACGCTCAATTCCCTACTGGTAACGCTTGAACCCGCGCTGATACGCTATGTCATCGCTCATGAGCTGTGTCATCTGAGGCATATGAACCATTCGCGCGCTTTTTACGAGCTGCTGCACCGTTTTATGCCCGAAGGTCCAAAACTGCGTGCACGCCTGCGTCATCTGCCCTACGGAATGCATGTGTTATAATCTTTAAAAAATCACACCTTGGCGCACACGGGATAAAAGGTCACGATTCATGGAAATCATCATCGCCGGAGCAGGAGCCGTCGGCTACCGGTTGGCACGCACGCTCAGCAGCCGGCATAACGTGAGTATCATTGACAGTAACCGTGATGCCATCGAACGCATTGCCGAGTCTGTTGATATCATGCCCATCGTCGGCAATGCGGAAGACCCCGATACCTATCAGGCATTTGTCGGAAAAAATGTCGACCTTTTCATCGCGGTGACCGATAACGATGAGGTTAATCTCGTCTCCTGCCTGATCGTGGATGAGTCCATCCATGCCAAAGAGAAGATCATACGTCTGAAAAACAACTTTTTTTCCAAAAGCTCCATCACGGAAAAACTCAGGATCACGGAAGCGGTCTTTCCGATTATGCGCACCGCCAACTCCGTCAAATCGCTGCTGCACTATCCCAAGGCCAACAGTGTCAAAAGCATCAACGAATCGCCGTTTCGACTCATTTCAATCCGCGTCCATGTCAACAGCAAGATTCCCGTTATTTCTGCAAAAGAGATGGAATCGGAGCAGATCCGGCTTATTGGCATCGAGCGCCAGAAACAGCTCTTCATTCTCAAAGAAGAGACAGCACTGATGCCCGGTGATCTTCTCTATTTTTACGGGAATCCCGATGCCATGACAGATATCTGCTCACTGATAGAGACCCATATGCCCGCCCGCATCAAAAACGTCGTTATCTTCGGAGCCGATGCGCTGGGAATCGAGATCGCGCGTCATCTGTATGAGCCGGGAGTGACCATCAAGATTGTTGAACATGATTTAGCGCGGTGCGAATACGCCGCGTCAACGCTTCGGCAGATGGCTACGGTCATTAACGGCCGCTACGGCGATCACCGTCTTTTTGAAGACGAAGGACTCAAGAACGCCGATATGCTGATTGCCTCGGGCAAAAACGATGCAGACAATATTGTCAAATGCCTTGAAGCCAGAGAACACGGAATCGAACGTGTCGTTGCCATCAACAATGACACGGAATATTACACGCTGATGCATAATCTCAATATCCTGCCCATCCGTGGCGTCAAATCGGCTGCCTATTATGCCATCATTGAAAAAATCAGTGCCAGTTCCATCGCCATTGACAAACATTTTTGCGGTGGCAGCGGTATGGTTTATGTGCGTACCGTACATCCGGACTCCCAACTGATAGGAAAACGTATTACACCACTCAAGCAGACGGGTGCATTATGCATGATCCAGCGCGGATCATCGCTGATACCGCTGCATGAACATTTTGATGGCCTGCAAAGCGGAGACATAATTATCGTGTTCTGCCTGATAGCCCTTGATGAGAAAGTGACAACGTGGATTCACACGCTATAAAGAATATTCTCAATTTTCTCTCCCGCGTCGGACTCGCTTTTTCCGGTTTTTTGCTGATTCCGCTTTTTGCGGGTATCTGTTTTGACGAACCCTATACCCCTTTTTTGTATTTTGTAACGGTTTTCTTTCTGTTTCATCTGCTGCTCTTTTGGCTCCTGCGCCGTCATGAAGCGGCACTGACACTCAAAGAGGGCATTTTGAGCGTCAATTTCGTCTGGATTCTGCTGGGAATTGGCGGAGCCATACCGATGCTTCTCTACACGCAGGCTACCCCGGCACAGGCATTTTTTGAATCGATCAGCGGTTTTACAACCACGGGTGCCACCATATTCGGTTCTCTTGAGTCCCTGCCGAAGATGATTCTTATGCTGCGTTCCGTCATGCACTGGATCGGCGGTATGGGTATTATCATTCTCAGCATCGGCCTTTTTTCATTAATCAGTCCCAGCGGTACGCTGACACTTTTCAAGGCGGAAGCCACCGGAATCAGAATGGAAAAGCTGACGCCAAAAATCAGGGACACCGCGCTGCGTTTATGGGGAATCTATATGTTTTTGACACTGCTGGACATGCTGCTGCTCTATACTGAAGGGATGCCGCTCTTTGACGCACTCAATCACGCCATGTCCACCATCTCTACAGGCGGATTCTCGACCAAAGACGCATCGCTGGGCTTTTATGCCGACAACAGTGCCATCCTCTGGACGACAACACTCTTCATGCTGCTTTCAGGCATCAACTTTCTCGCACATCTGCGTTTTCTCAGCCGCGGTAGCAGTGTCTATGATTCGGACGAGACACGCTGGTATCTTCTTATCTTTCTCCTGCTTTCCGTTGCGCTGGGACTCTATTTGTACCTGCATGACGCGCCGTCACTCTATTACGCCATGACGCATGCATTCTTTACCATTGCTTCCGTTTTAACCACCACGGGATTCGTATCGACGGATTATGAGGTGTGGGGGCAGGGTGCGATTGTTTTCATCATCATCGCCATGATGATCGGCGGCAGCGCCGGATCTACGGCGGGCGGCGTCAAGGTGGTACGATGGATTATTGTCGTCCGTTCCGTCATACGCGAAGTCAAACATGTGTTTCATCCCGATGCACTGCTGCCGCTTCTTGTTGATCGCGAAATCATCCAGAATCGCGTATTGCTCTCCACGTTTGCCGTAGTGACCCTTTTTGTGCTTACGGCAATTTTTACGACGCTCTATCTTTACGCCGGGGGATACGACATCTTGACATCGCTCAGCACCGCATTTGCCTGTGTCGGTAACATCGGACCGGGCTTTGGAATGACCGGACCCTCGCATTACTACGGTTTTTTTGAAACATCGGACCTGATGGTGCTCTCAACCGTTATGATCGCAGGCCGACTGGAATTTTTCACCCTGCTGCTGCTCCTGAGCAAAAGCTTCTGGAAAAAGTTCTAGAAGCACGCTATAATCATCCCAGACAGAGACAATAAGGAGCAGCCATGCGATTCATTACAGGATTGTTGATAACGGGAGTCATGCTTTGCGCATCCGATTTTCAGGTCGTTTTTGAAACGACTACATGTAACGGTGAGAAAGGTTTTGCTACGGCAAAAATGGAAGATGTCTATAAAATCGAAAGCGCTTCGTGTTTGGATCCGGCAGACTCGAAGTCAAAACTGCAACAGGTTCTGGTTAAAAACAGCCGGGGGAGCTATGACACGTTTACACTGACGCAGAGCGAAGCCAAAGATGTGGTAGCCCAGATGAAGAGTTATACCAAAGCGCGTCTGAAAAATCTGGAAAATGCCAACACGCTGATTATTTCGAAGTAGCCGGAGGCTACTTCTTCTCAAGCGGGAAAATCGTCATCCCTTTTTGAATCTGATCGCCGCCGGTGATCGCTTTGGCATAGGCGATTTTCTCTTTGACGCTGGTTACTTTGATCGTGCCCACTGCCGTCATCTCGGAATCAAGCACTTCACCGGTATCCGGATCAACAAGCTCTTCGACTTCTCCGACTTTAAAAGTACGTCCGACACTCACACCTTCGCGTTCACCGCGGTTGATGATGATTTTGTCGGCACCTTTAACCATCATGACGCTGCCTTCCCATGCGATGGTGTCAAGCTGTTTGACCATAAATTCGATAGCCTTGCCGACCGCGTTTTCCGCTGCCTGACCGACATTGTCAGCATCTTCACCGCCAAACATTCCTGTCAGACCGCCGAGGGCGGAACCGTAGTATCCCAGTTTGTAGCCGCGTTTACCGGATTCTCCGATAACACTGGTGGATGCGACGACCTGTCCCGTTTCGCTGTTGATTATGTAAATCGTAAAATTGATCTCAGCAGAACCGGTATCACCGCCGACAGAGACGCCCATAAAGTTCAGACCGCCCTGTTTGCTGCCGACCTCCTGTACATGGGTGATGGAACCGCGAACAAGCATCTGTGCCGGAGTCATACGACCCATTTTGGCACTCTTCTTGCCACCGGCCGTGCGGCCGCCTGCGTTGAAATCCTGCTCCTGCATGGCGGCTTTTCGCATCTCGTCATCACCCAGCGTGATGAACCATCCTGATTTGTTGAGCATATCGGTCATGATTGTTGCCATGCCATCACCGATGTCCCACCTGCCGCTCCAGCCGGCTTCATTCTTGAACTTCGTCACCGTTACGGTGTATTTGAGCGCACCTTCGGGCGGTTTTGGAATTTCGTTATCTTCGGCAGAAAGTGCCAATCCTGAGAGTAACAGCAGCGAACAGGCTGCCAGTAATGTACGTCGTAATGGGTTCATGATATCTCCTTGCAATCGATGCTAGAATAGCGCAGAATTGTTAAATTTAACGAATATTCAGAAAATTCTTCAGACTCACTTCGTCCCATGCGCGTGAAAGTTTCAAATAGGCACTGGCATGCTCGTACACACGCCTGAAATCCTCATTTTCATCGGAGAGACGTGCTGTCACGGTTTTGAGTGCCGCTTTGGCGGCAGCAATGACATCCTCAGGATAGTTCCCGAGCGTCACACCCAGATCTTTGAGCTTTTGGAGCGCTTGAATGTTCTGAGCGTGAAATTCAACCATCATCGTCGAGTTAATGTCATTGGTTGCCATCTCGATGATCGCTTTGTGCTCCTGAGGCAGTTTTTCCCAGGTGCGTTTGTTAAACGTCATCTCCAGAACCGAGCCCGGTTCGTGCCATCCCGAGTAGTAGTAGGGTGCGACTTTATAGAATCCCATCTTCAGATCGAGCGCCGGTCCGACCCATTCGGTCGCATCAATCACGCCACGCTCAAGAGAGGTGTAAATCTCGCCTGCGGGCAGCAAGACCGGATTGACGCCAAACTCCGCGAAGACTTCGCCGCCAATGCCCGGAATGCGCATCTTGAGCCCTTTCATATCTTCAAGCGAATGCAGCGGCTTGCGAAACCATCCGCCCATCTGAATGTTCGTATTGCCTCCTAAAAACGGGTAGAGATTGTGTTTCCCGTAGAGTTCGCGCCACAGTTCCAGCCCGCCGCCGAACATCATCCACGAATTGATCTCTTCTGCGGTAAATCCAAACGGTACGCCGCTAAAGAGTGCAAACGCGCTGTTTTTGCCTTTCCAGTAGTAGGGGCCGGAGTGAAAAGCATCGATCTCGCCGCTCGAAGCGGCGTCAAAAACCGCCAATGCCGGTATGAGTGTATTTTTCGGGAAAAGCTTGATTTCGAGACTTCCACCGCTAGCACGCTGGCACAGGTCGACAAAACGCTCGATACCGGTTCCCATAATGGGAAAATGTGCCGGCCAGCTGGTGGCAAGCTTCAGGCTTACCTTCCGGTTTCGGTTGATATTGGCAAATCCCTCTTCTTTCGATTTGGGTCCGGGATGCTTGCTGTAATCAATGGCCTGCCGGCCACTCTCGTTACATCCTTCAAAAAGCAGGGCACCCGAAGCGAGTGCGGTAGTACCTATAAATGTGCGTCGATCCATAAATCCTCCTACATCAATGCGACAATAATCGCATAGCAGATAAAGAAAAAGAGGTGCGAAGTCCCCTCGAAATAGTTGGTGTAGCCATCATCAGTTGTTTTCCACGCCAGAATGATCGTCAAAATCAGCGCACCGATCTGCAAGGTATTAAAACCGAGTGTCAGCGGTGTCGGCGTCAAAAACGACAGTGCCATCAGAATGGGAACGGTGAGCATAATCGAAACCACCGAAGCACCCATGGCAATATTGATGACACGCTGTATCTGATCATCCTGCGCCGCTTTGACCGCCGTAACGATTTCCGGAGCGACGGAGATGATGGCGATGATCAGACCCGCCAGCCCGACAGGAAAGTGATAGGTTGAGACCAGCTGCATACCCTCACTGGCAAAAACTTCGGCTACCAGCCCGATCACCGCGATTAGGGTAAAAATAATAACAAAATTGACCGGTGTCGAAGCCAGATCAAAAAGATCCTGCTGCATCTCATTCTCGTCTTCACCGTCATCAAGACGCTTTTTGTAACGGAAAATCCGGCTACGCGCGGTTGCCTTGAAAAAATGCGAATGGGTCTTCGTCTGGAAGATGAAGATGACAATATAGAAGAGAAAAAGTACGATGGAGATGAAAATACTCGCAAGCATCAGATCGTCACGTTCGCTGTGCGTCGATTGCAAAATACTCGGCACCAGCAGCGCCGATGCTGCAACCATCAAAATGGTGGTATAGGTGTTGGAGGTATCTTCATTGTGCTGCTGCTCTTTAAAGGCCAGGCCTCCGATAAAAACCGCCAGTCCGAGCAGAACGTTCATATCGACGATAACGGCCGAAATGATGCCGCCCTTGACGGTTTCAAGCGCACCGGGATTGTTTGAAGCCGTCAACAGGATCATAAAAAGCAGAATGATCTCGACAATAACGGCGCTAAAGGTGAGTACGAAGCTGCCATAGGGCTCTTCGAGGCGTTCGGCGAGCACTTCGGCCACTTCGGAAACACTCAGGGCGAGCAGGGCGATGCTCACCGCGGCAAAGAGTGTACCGAGATAAGGATTGTGTATCAGATGAAAAAGAAGGGTGACTAAAGCAAAAATAAGCCCGTAAAGGGCATTTTGATGGTACCTGCCTAAAATCGCGATCTTGCTCCGCGAGGGGTCAGAATTCAAAAAATCATCTCCTAAAAAAGTGTGGGTTGCGTACGCTGATTCTGTGCTGATGCACTCTCAAGAATGCTCTTGTCGCAGCCGGCCACCAGCGCGAAATGGTATTTGTTGTTTTTTAATGCCTCAATTATATCCCGAGTCGTATCGTAAAACAAAATATGATGCTCGAAGGTCTCATCCTGATAACTGCTTCGCGGCAGCAGGTAGAGAATACGTGCCCATGAAGCCTGCCGGTGCATAAAATCGATCTGAGGCCAGATCAGCGTAAAATCGCTTTCAAAAATAATAACCCTTTCGCTGCTGCCAAAATCTTTTACATGTAAGGCGGCATTGGTAAAGACCGGCTGAAAATGTTTCAGGGTCGTAAACGGACGAATACGAAACTCGATACCGTGTTCATCGAAGAGCTGCAGCAGCTGCTCAAGATAGGGTATGAAAAACGGCGAGAGCAGCTGACGTTCGTAAAACTGGTCTTTATAGATGAACGAGGTCTCAAAAAGGGTCTGTTCGATAATTTCGACAGGATTTTGAATCGTGTCCGGCAGGGGCCGGGCATTGGTAAAAAGATCGCTCTGAATGTCGCTTTCGCTGTAAAGCAGCATGGAGTGCGCCCTGGCACTCATGATGCGCGCGAAGTTCTCCTGAAGCGTGCCTTCGAGAATCAGGCAGGAGTCGGAAGTCCAGAGCTGCTTGGCGATCTGAAGGGTAATAGGGTTACATGTAAAGGCCGTGTACTCTCTGTCAATAAGAATGAAACGGACGATACGACGGAGCGCATCATAAACATCTTCAACCCGTATCCACGCAATGTCCTGATCGTGTGCATGCAGGTCACGGTCATAGAGAACGCCATAGGCGCCCTGTTCTACCGCCAGATCGATGTCGTGATGATTGAGCGCAATGAAAAGCATGCCGCGCCGGATCTTCTTGACATCAATGGCAATCTCGTCAAAGACGGAGACTGTCGGACGGGTTTCAAGAATCCCGTGCGTCAGTGCAAGAATATTGTCGAGATGCACTTATTTGACAGGGGTACCGATGGCTTTGGGAGCTTCGGGACGCAGCAGGGAGAGACCGTTTTCGTCCTTGGCGGCGAGCAGCATTCCCTCTGAAAGCATCCCCATCAGTTTTGCCGGTTTGAGGTTGGCAACGACACACACCTGTGTGCCTACCAGCGCTTCGGGAGCATAAAACTCCTTGATTCCGGCGATAATCTGACGCGGGCGTTCTTCACCGAGATCAACCTGAAGCTTGAGCAAACGGTCGCTTTTGGCAACCGCTTCGGCAGCGATAATCGTACCGATTCTAAGAGAGGTTGCAAAGAACTGATCGATGGTGATCAGGTTGTCTGCCGTTTCGGCCGCAGGCTTGGCCGCTTCACTTTTTTTCTCCTGTTTCTTTTCATCGACCGGCATCGCTTTGGGTGCCTCTTCGATCAGGGGTGCTTCGACACGCGGAAACAGCGGTGGAACCTGTTTGATGATAAACGGTTCGAGCAGGGCATCTTCCGTAATCAGATGCGTGTATGCGGCAGGCGTGATTTCAAATCCCAAAGCATCGGCAATGGTTTCGGTAGTTTTGGGCATGACGCCGTGCAGCAGCATAGAGGCCTTCGCCAGAATATTGGCGACCAATGCCACGGTAGCGAGCGCCGCGTCGTTTTCGCCGGCTTTCATCTTCGCCCACGGCGCATGCTCTTCAATGGCTTTGTTACCGATGGCAAAGAGACGCCATAGCTCTTCGAGATAACGGTGCAGCTGCACCTCTTTGAGGTACTGCGGCAGCGCTTCCATGACACGGGTCATCTCTTCAAGCTCTTTGGCATGGAACGTTCGGACATCCTTTGAGTTAATGTGAAACTCGGAGTATTTGCCGCTCATGCCGATAATGCGGTTGAGAAGGTTGCCCAGATCATTGGAGAGGTCTGAATTGATACGGTCGATGAACGCACGCTGGGAGAAGTCGCCGTCCTGCCCGAAAGGTACTTCGCGCATCATGAAGTAGCGCAGGTTTTCAAGACCGTAGGCATCTGCCACCTCTTTGGGGTGAATGACGTTGCCTTTGGATTTGCTCATCTTTTCCCCATCACGCGTCCACCAGCCATGGGCCCCGATGTGTCTGGGAAGAGGAAGGTCAAGACTCATTAGAAATGCCGGCCAGTAGATGGCATGGAAACGCAGGATGTCTTTACCCACCATCTGCATGGTTGCCGGCCAGAGGTGCATCAGTTTCTCGTCATTGCCGTATCCGAGTGCCGTCACGTAGTTGAGCAGCGCATCGAGCCAGACATACATAACATGTTTGTCATCGTTCAATGATGCCGGCATCGGAACGCCCCAGGTAAAGCTGGTACGGGTGACGGAGAGGTCCTGAAGTCCGCCCTTGACGAAGTTGATCACTTCGTTGCGGCGTGATTTTGGCAGAATGAAATCGGGATGCGCATCATAATATTCCAGCAGCTTGGTCTCGTATGCGGAGAGGCGGAAGAAATAGCTCTCCTCCTTGACAATGCTTGTCGCCTTGCCGCAATCGGGACAGCAGGCATCGTCAAGCAGCTGGCTTTCGGGGAAGAAGGCTTCGCAGCTGACGCAGTAATGACCTTCGTAGAAGTCTTTATAGATATCACCCTTGGCGAACATCGTCTCAAACGCTTTCTGGACACCGCGCTTGTGGGTATCGTCGGTCGTACGGATAAACTGGTCATAACTGATGCCGAAGTCGTCCCAGAGGTTTCTGAAGGTGGCACTGATCTCGTCGGCAAACACCTGTGTCGATTTGCCTGCCTTTTTAGCCGACTCTTCGATCTTCTGTCCGTGTTCATCCGTTCCCGTCAGAAAATAGGTCTCTTCACCCAGAAGACGCGCATGGCGTGCCAATGCATCGGCAATGAACGTCGTGTAGGCATGCCCGATATGGGCTTCGCCGTTGACATAGTAGATCGGTGTCGTAATGTAGGTACTCATGATACTCTTGCTGTTCCTTCTTTTAGAATTCAAATCCGCCGGTGTCACCCTTGGACATACTGTTGTAAACGGCATTGACATAGGTCTGGCGCACGTTACACCCTATATAATGCTCGCAAAGACTGCAACTTTTTACCTGATGCTCCGTCTGACACTTTTGAAGTGTCACCAGCTCGGCATCAAGCTGCTGCTCGAAGATATCATTTTCTACAGCAGACATCTTTGACTTTGGCTATTTCGTATTTGGAGCCCAGATAGCAGGGCGCGCTTTCGTGCGGATCGGAGCAAGGCAGATCGAGCAGGCGGCCGCCGTTGCCGTCAATCGCTTCGCCGCCTGCAAGCTCATAAACGAAAGCGAACGGGAAGACTTCAAAAAGCTTGCGCAATTTTCCGTTGGGACGGTCGGTCGTTGCAGGATAGCTGAAAAGTCCGCCGCCTTTGAGCAGGATCTGATGCAGGTCGGGAACCATACCGCCGGAGTAGCGCAGACGGTATCCCTCATCGAAAAGCGATTCAATCAGCTGCTTGTGCTCGGGATACCAGCAGTTCTGGGTCGAACCGGGGGCATTGAGCTTGCCTTTCTCTTTCAGGCGAATCTGCTCCAGCTCTTTGAAGCGTCCGTGACGGAAAATGTAATGGCGGACATTGTCATGGTAAGCCGTGACCATCTCGGTACGCGGTCCATAAACGACGTAAGCGGCCGCAATCATCTTTTTTGCACTCCATTCACCATCATAAATACCAAAAATGGAACCGACGCTCAGATTGACGTCAATCAGGCTCGAACCGTCAAGCGGATCATAGGCAATGCAGAGTTCACCCTCGGGATTGAGAATCTCTTCTTCCTCTTTTTCCTCGCTGGCAATGGCCTTGATCAGAGGAATCTTTGAAAACTCCTCGGCAATGATCAGGTCACTGATAATGTCAAGCTTGAGCTGAATGTCTCCGGACTGGTTCGACTGTGCGGCGTAGTCGGTATCTTCGTTGGTAATCGCTTCGCGAATGCGGTGCGCGGCACGTTCAATGGCTGCAAAAACAGGTTCTAGGGTTCTCATTCATATCTCCTTGGCGTATTGAAATATCCACTCAATGACCTGAGTTTCGTCGTTAAGGTTTAAAACGGGCACATGCTCCGGAAGTGTGTAATCCGAAAGTTGGACACTCTCATCGGTTGCCAACGCATCCATGAACGGAAAATACTCCTCATCAAGGCGGTTACGGAAGATGCTGATACGGGGCAACGGCAGGTTTTTGAGCCCTTCGACCAGCAAAACGTCAAAATCGCCAAAGAGTGCAATAAGCTCTTCAAGCTCTTTATGGCGCTGTGAAAAATAGGTGGTTCGCGTCGGAGAGGTGACAATCACTTCGGCACCGGTGTCGGAAAACTTGTAGCTGTCCTTGCCGGGAACGTCGAAACGCGCTTTGTCCTTCGGATCGTTCTTGATGATGGCGACCTTTCTGCCGTGTTCATGGATCAGTTTGCGTGCAACTTTGAGAATCAGCGTCGTTTTACCGCTGTTGGATGGTCCTGTAAAGGCTACTGCCAGTCGTTTACTCACGCAATGTGTCCCTTGAAAAAATTGCTAGATTATATTCAAAAAGGGATTAATAGGTTCTTACATGTAAGCGCGTTATAATAGTGACACATTTACGGGGAAGGCTGGATATGCGTACTTTTTTGCTTCTTTTTCTGACACTTGTTTTTTTGAATGGCTGCTCCCGCAGCACAGCCTTTGACTTTTTTACCATGGATCCGGATTACGAGCGTGCCGTGGACAACCTGCAGACCGGAACGATTGTGCGTGCCTTTGAAACCGAGGCGATTTTATCAACCATCTATCTCAACCGCGTTTACCCCGAAAAGTATAAAGACGGCGAGTATTTTTTCGCCGCACTCTATACCCGCGAAAACGTTCGGCTCTACTTCAAAGCGGGGCTCAACAACAAGAAATACAAGTTTACATGTAACGGCTACGAACCTCTTGAAGGTCATGAACTCAAACCCGATGACGAGCTACGCCTTCTCATGCCCGTCAACAACGAATGGAACCGATATTTCCTTATCAAATTTCCGACGCAATATACCGACAAACTTGACCTGGTTCTGGAAAACGACCAGGCGGGTTCCGTACATCTGGAGTATCACAAAGACGAAGAGTAGGAGACGTAAACTCCCGTAAAACGCCCGGTTTTACTGACGCGCCAGAAGTGCGGGACTTTCGGGCGTACGAAAACGATCTGTCAGCTTCGGTTCATCGAGGTTGTCGCAAAGCGTGATAAGCGACACTTTCTCACCAAGAATTTCCTTATAAATGACATAGTTGGCCAAAACGCGCTTGCCATATTCACGGCTTTCGGAATTGAGCATCATCTCCATACTCATATAGGGCTCGTACCTACCGCTGCCAAACGCGCCCGTTTTAAGATGATTGCGCAAAAAGCCGTATCCTCCGTTATAGCTGTAAGCAACAAAAAGCGGATGATAATAGCTCTTTTGCAGCCATTCCAGATGTCTGGTAGCGAATTTCAGATTGGTTTCGGGTTCGAACATGGCATCAAGGCTCTCGAGCTTTTCATCCATCTCTTTTTCCATTGCATGCACCAGAAACGGCATCATCTGCATCAGTCCCATGGCATAGGAGGCTGAAAGCGCCGAAGGGATGAAGCGGCTCTCCTGACGCATAATGGCATAAACCAGTGCCTGTGTATCCGTGTCAAGGTCTTTGAGGTACTCGCGGTAGGGCATGATGAACCCCTGATCCCTGTAGCGGGTGGCACGCTCGTAAATAAACGACTGCACGCTGAGCATCTGCGACGAACGGTAGCGTTTGGAGAGTGCCTCAAGACGTTCTGAGGGGGTTGCCTTGACTTCATCAAGAATCTTCAGCCACTCGAAAGGATCGGTAATATCAACTTTTGGCGGCTGCGTTTTGACGTCAAGGCTGGTGTAGTAGTTACCCCGCTCAAGCCCCAGTTTTTCACGGGCGAAAAGAGTATAGATATTGATATCGAAACTCTCGCTGAGCTGGCGAAGCGTTTTGGCATCACGGGCAATCTGGTAGTGCCAGAACAGTGCCTTGTCGCGGTCATGCTGATAGTAGTATTTGACATAGGCGGCATCGAGATGCTCCAGTGCCAACGCTTTCATGCCGTGACGCAGCGCATTGAGCCCCAGATAGAAATGGCTCTGGGCATCGAGAGTGTTTTGCGCCTTTACATGTAACAGTGACCGGCTGATTTTGGAAAGCTCCGGATCGATGACGCCATAGATGACAAACTTTGAAAAACGCGGCTCTTTGGCGAGGTTGGAGAGTTCTTTGGCACTGTAGGGACGATTAAAATTGGCATGGCGGTAGTCGCTTCCGGCACGGGTGAAGAGTTCAAGCAGTGTTTCGGGGCTGATGCGATCCGCCACGCCGTGTCCTTCCATCGCTTTCATCCAGTGCTTGTAGGATCGTTTGTCGATACGATCGTAGAGTTTTTTACGGACGGAGGGTTCAAGTTTGCTGAATTTATAAGGGGTCAGTGCCAGTTCAAGACAGTCAGGCGCTTTGATGTCGAGCAGATCATCCGGCCGGGTTGTCATGCATTGCGAGGTATAGCGGATTGCGGGTTCGTTTCCCTTTTGAGCGTAACGGTGCAGATCGTCAATCGAAACGCCGTCAATCTGATAAAAGGCGTTTTGCGCCTCTTCAGGTGTGATTTTCTGATTGAAAAACTGCCAGATCAAAAAGTTCTTCGCCCGGCTGGGCGGCTTGGAGCTGATGGTCTCGAGCGTAACGGCTTCGGCGCCGCAGACAAGGGCTGCAGCGAGAAGAATACGTTTCATAATGAACGGGCGACGCTGTTAATAATATTAACCAATATCACATCTGCGATCTGCAGACCGATGATAATAATCAGCGGAGAGAGATCAATGCCGTTGAAGACACTCGGAATGTGCCGGCGTACGAGCGTATATGCCGGTTCCGTGACACGATAGAGCAGCTGGATAATCGGGTTGTTGGGATCAGGACGCACCCAGCTGAGCAGTGCGGCGATAATAATGACCCAGATGTAGATATTGAGCAGGTTATGGACAATACCGCCGAGCCCGAGAAGAATACCTTCAATCATTTGATAATCTCTCCTATATAGTTTTTCAGATAGGGGTAAAGAGTGGAGACTTCAGGCCCCTGTTCTGCACCGCCAAGCAGCAGACGCAACGGTTGCAAAAAGGATTTTCCTTCCAGCCCTGTCGTCTGCATCAGATAGGCTTTAAAATCGTCAAAGACTTCAAAATGCGGTGCAGCCTTGATCGCCTCGCGCATCTGCGCTGCCTGTTCGGCAAACTCCTCTGGAATCACCTTGGGTGCGAAAATAGGCGCGATCTTTTCTCGCAGTTCCTGAAGCGTGCTGGCATCATCGAGATAGATTTTGGCCAGTTCTCCGATATCGCTGTCGGCAAACCCGACATAGCGTGAGAGCTCTTTGGGATCGAGCATTTTGAGGTGCATCTTGTTAATGTAACGCAGCTTCTCCATGTCGAAACGCTCAGGTGACTTGGAAATATTGTTTAGGTCAAACCATTCAATTGCCTCTTTGATCGTGAAAATCTCAGTAGGCACCTTGTTACCGATAAGAATGAGATAGTTGGCAATCGCCTCGGGTAGGAAACCCGATTCAAGCATCCATTTGACACTCGAAGCGCTGTCGCGCATGTTCATCTTGTTTCCCTCGTCGTTGAGGATCATGGGCAGATGGGCGTATTCAATTTTCTTGTCATATCCCAAAGCATTGCGGATAGCAATCTGTTTGGGCGTATTGATCATTTGATCTTCACCGCGGATAACGACGGAGATATCGGCAAGCATATCATCCACCGCACAGGCAAAATCATTGGTGGGATGCTTGTCGGCTTGCATAATGATAAAACTGTCAATGTCACTGGGCTCGAAGCGGTTTTTCCCTTTAACGACATCTTCCACTTCAATTGCTTCTTCAGGCTTTTTCAGGCGTATAACAAAAGGGTTCGGATTGTCAATCGTCATCTCCGGCGGCAGATGTTCACAGGCACCGTCATAGCGGTAAGGCTCTCCGGCAGCCTCAGCGGCTGCACGCTTGGCTTCAAGGGTTTCAGGCGTGCAGAAACAGTTGAACGCTTTTTTATCCTGTAACAGCTGCAGCGCCATGGTGCGGTGAAAACGGAGATGATTGCTCTGATAAATCGCGTCTTTGTACTCTATGCCAAAGAGAGCGAGTATTTCAAGTATCTCCTGATCTTTGCCTTCAATAGTACGCTCTTTATCCGTATCCTCGATGCGAACGAGCAACGGTTCGTTACGCTGCTGTGAGAGCAGGTAGTTAAAGAGGGCAACGCGGAGGTTGCCGATATGCATATCACCGGTAGGTGAGGGTGCAAAACGCAGCATTGACGTTCCTCATGTTCATTTTTCAGAATCATAGCAGATGAATCTTAATCGGCTTAGACCTCTCAAAGCCAGAATGAAGGTTGGACGCATTACGCTTTTACATGTAAACCAATGGTCAAAAAAGGTACAATTGGTGTAACCGTATCGTAAAAGAGATACAGTATATTTTTCATCACGAACTATTAGGAGAAACTATGGCAGTAAAAGCAGCAATTAACGGAACAGGGCGTATCGGCATGATTGCCGCAAAAATCATCACTTCACGTGACGACATTGAACTGGTCGCTATCAACACTACCGCAACACCGGAAATGCTGGAATACCTTTTCAAGTATGACAGCGTTCATGCAGGGGTCGATGCCAAAGTTATCGATGACAAAACCATTATGATCAACGGCAAGAAAGTTGCCCTTTTCAGCACACGTGACATTAACGAGCTTGATTTTGGCAGTGCAGGGGCTGAAGTAGTTGTTGAATGTACCGGAGCGTTCCTAACTACCGAAAAGTGTCAGGGATATCTGAAAAACGGTGTCAAAAAAGTTGTCATGTCCGCTCCGGCCAAGGATGATACGCCTACTTACGTTATCAACATCAATACCGACAGCTACAAAGGTGAAGCTATTATCTCCAACGCCAGCTGCACCACGAACTGCCTGGCACCGATTACCAAAGTTCTTGACGATGCGTTCGGAATCGAAAACGGTCTCATGACTACCATCCACTCCTACACGAACGACCAGAACATTCTGGATGTCAAACACAACAAAGATATGCGTCGCGCCCGTGCTGCCGCCGTCAACATGATTCCGACGACAACCGGCGCGGCAAAAGCCATTGCACTGGTAATGCCGCATCTTAAAGGCAAGCTCAACGGTTATGCCATGCGCGTACCGACTCCGGACGTCTCCGTTGTCGACCTGACCGTCAACCTGAAAAAAGATGTTACCAAAGAGATGATCAACGAAGCTTTTGATGTTGCGGCAGCGGGAAGTTTCAAAGGACTGATCGAAATCGACAATGACAAGCGCGTCTCAAGCGATTTCATCGGTTCAACCTACAGTTCAACCTATGTTCCGGATATGACCAGCGTCGTTGAGGGCAAAACCGTAAAAGTTCTCGCATGGTACGACAATGAGTGGGGTTATACCTGCCGTCTGGTCGATATGTGTGTTTTTGTCGGGCAGAACTGATGCTGACATTCAAAAAACATTTCGCCTTTGAAACGACGCCGGAGCATGAGCGTATCATGCAGGGTGCCATGGCGGTGGTTAAAAACGAGATGGAGAGTGACAAGATCGGCTATTACAAATTGCCGCAGCTGTCACTGGCACACCTTGATACGCTCAGCGGCATCGACACTTCGGTTTTTGATCAGATCGTTGTCATCGGTATCGGCGGTTCTTCTTTGGGCATCAAGGCGATTGACTCCATTCTTCGTCCCTATACGCCCGATGCCAAGACGATGCTCTTTCTTGAAAACTCCGATCCTCTGACAATTTCAGAAACTCTTTCCAAAATCAACCGGGAGAGGGCATGTTTTTTCCTGATTTCCAAATCAGGCTCGACAATTGAAACTACTTCGATTTTCAAGACACTCATCGCTACATGTAACCTCGATCTTGACGGTGCTGACAATAGCCGCGTAAAGGTGATAACGGATAACGGTTCGGTGCTGTCGCAGTTTGCCAGACACCACAAGCTTCAGGAGTTCAATATTCCCAATAACGTCGGCGGACGCTTCTCTGTTTTAAGTGCTGTCGGCGTCGTGCCGCTTGCTATGGCCGGATACGATATGAAGGGCGTTCTTGAAGGAGCCGGTGCATTTGTCGCTTCATTTTTCAACGGCGCTGAAGCGCATCTGCTTGAAAAAGCGTGCTTCTACTACGAGCACTCCAAGAAGCAGAGTATCAACGTACTTTTCTCCTACGCCGACCGTCTGGAGCACCTTACCAAATGGTATGTACAGCTGTGGGGAGAATCACTCGGCAAGATTGATGCCTTCGGAAACCGTGTCGGTATGACGCCCATCGGTATTATCGGCGCAGTGGATCAGCACTCCTTTTTACAGCTGGTGATTGAAGGTCCCCAGGATAAGACCATGACCTTTATCAACATTGATGACTTCGGTAACGGCCTGACGGTTCCCGACGTAACGCTGCATGGCATCGAGAAGACGAACTTCATCAACAACCAGAGTTTCAACACGCTCATCAACGCACAGTGCGATGCGACCATGCAGAGTGTCGTACAATCTGACGTTCCCGTAGATACTATCTCGTTCGATCGCATCACTCCTGAAAATGTCGGCGCTATCATTGCCTATTATGAGCTGCTGACTTCATTAATTGGTGCCATGCTGATGATCAACACCTATGATCAGCCGGGTGTCGAGCTCGGAAAACAGATTCTTTATAAAAACCTCTCAAAATAAGGTCACGAATGGAACTTTTTTCCTATGACATCAACAACCGCTACGAAACGGCGGTAGCGTACTTTTCGATGGAGTTTGCCATCGATCAGGCGCTCAAGATCTACTCGGGCGGCCTCGGTTTTCTTGCCGGTTCGCATATGCGGAGCGCTTATGACCTGAAACAGAATGTCGTGGGAATCGGTCTGCTCTGGAGTTTTGGCTATTATGACCAGACACGCAACGAAGACCGTTCCCTGCGTCCTGCCTTCACTCGGAAATTCTATTACTTTCTTGAAGAGCTTCCTATCAAGGTAAAGGTCAGGATTCACAGCGAATCGGTCGTTGTCAAGGCATTTTTAGTTAAACCGGATATTTTCGGAACGGCACCGATGATCCTGCTTTCGACCGATACCGATGAAAACGATTATCTCTCCCGTACCATTACCCACAAACTCTACGATCAGAACGAGCGTACACGCGTAGCGCAGGAGATCATTTTAGGTGTCGGGGGCACCAAGGTTCTTGAAGCACTCGGGCATCATGTCGACATCTACCACATGAATGAAGGCCACGCGCTTCCGCTCGTTTATGAACTTTACAGCCGCTTCGACAACATGGAAGAGGTCAAAAAGCATGTCGTATTCACAACACACACCCCTGAAAAAGCGGGTAACGAAGAGCACAACATCCATTTTCTGCATGAGATGGGTTTCTTCGGTTCTCACACTCTTGAAACCGTTCGAAAAATCAGTGGTTATGAAACAGAAGACAGCTTTAGCCTGACGGTTGGCGCATTGCGCAGTGCGAAAATTGCCAATGCCGTATCGAAGATTCACGGGCTCGTCTCCAATGAGATGTGGGGGCATGTGGAAAATCGATGCGAAATCATCTCCATTACCAATGCCCAGAACAAAAAATTCTGGACGGACAAAACCCTCATACGTGCACTCGATGAACATGAAGACTATGAAGTCATCGCACGTAAAAAACACCTCAAAAAGATTCTTTTCGATATTGTTGCCGATCAAACAGGCAAAATGTTCAACCCCGAAGTATTGACCATTGTCTGGGCACGCCGTTTCGCGGAGTACAAGCGCCCGGGCCTGCTCAAATACGACTTTGAGCGTTTTCATCGCCTGATTATGCGAACGGATAAACCGGTTCAGATCATCTGGGCCGGGAAACCTTACCCCTTCGATCACAGTGCCATTGAAATCTTCAACGAACTCGTTCAGATTAGCCATCATTATAAAAACATGGCGGTTCTGGTCGGTTACGAGCTCACGCTATCACGCCTGTTAAAGCAGGGCAGTGACGTTTGGCTGAACACGCCGCGTATTACACGCGAAGCAAGCGGAACAAGCGGCATGACCGCCAGTATGAACGGTTCTTTACATTTTTCCATTGATGACGGATGGCATCCGGAATTTGCGCGTGATGGCAAAAACTCCTTTACCATCCCGGCTCTCGATCACAAACTTCCGATTGAAGAGCAGGACCGTCTGGATAACAAACATATGATGGACATCCTGGAAAACACGATCATTCCAACATACTACAATGACCCGATAGGGTGGGTTACCCTGATGAAAAATGCCATGTCCGATGTCGAAGTCGATTTTGACTCGGGTCGTATGGCAGATGAATATTACCGACTTATGTTCGATCACAAAGGTTAATTATGGGCTCCAATATTGCAATTATGCAGGGTGTCAAAAGTCTCAGAGATGTTAACGTCGAAGGCAAACGCGTCCTGATTCGCGTGGACTTCAATGTCCCGGTCGATTCTCACGGCAATACTACGGATGATCGCCGCATGCGTGCGGCACTGCCGACGATTAACTACTGCATCGACCATAATGCCTGCTCCATAACTCTGGTATCGCATTTTGGCGATCCCAAGACACCGGGTGACCCGAAATTCAGCCTGAAACTGATTGTCAAACGTCTTGAGCGTCTTTTGCAGCGTCGCGTCGAGTTTGTCGAAGATTTTGAAAATTCAAAAGAGGAGATCGCCGCCTGTTCTCTTGAACGCGTCTTTTTACTTGAAAACATCCGCTACCATGCAGGTGAAAAGAAAAACGACGAGACACTCTCGAAAAAGCTTGCATCCATTTGCGATGTCTACGTTAATGATGCATTCGGCGCATCGCACCGCAAACACGCATCTACCTATGGTGTTGCACAATATGTCTCGGACAAGGTTGCCGGCTTTTTAATGATACGCGAAATCGAAGCCTTTGCAAAAGCACTTGAAAATCCTGTGCAGCCTATCGCATTGGTGGTCGGTGGCGCCAAGATCTCTTCCAAAATCACGCTTCTGAAAAGCGTTTTGACCAAAGTGGACAAGCTAATCATCGGCGGCGCCATGTCAAACACATTTCTTAAAGCGCTTGGCTACGATATGAAAGCGTCACTTTACGAAGAGGAGTATATTGCCACGGCGGAAGAAGTGATGAAAGAGGCCCGTCAAAACGGTGTGAAACTTTATTTGCCTGTCGATGTCGTGATGACCGACTCCGTAGAGGCTCCTGTCGATGTCAGAGTGGTTCCGGCGCAGGATATTCTCGACGGCTTCAAAGCCGTCGATATCGGACCGGCAACCGTTAAACTTTTCAGTGAAGCGATAGGACTCTCCAACACCATCATCTGGAACGGCCCGATGGGTATCTTTGAAATTGACAAGTTCTCCAAAGGGACCTTCAAAATCGCCAACGCCATAGCAGAGTGCTATGCCTATACCATTGTTGGCGGCGGCGATACGGCTGACGCGGTCGACCGTGCAGGTGAAGCTGACAACTTCAGCTTCATCTCTACCGGCGGCGGTGCGAGTCTGGAACTACTGGAGGGCAAAGTACTGCCCGGCTTTGAAAATCTTGACCGACGCGAGGAAGCATAATGGCACTGGCAATCATGTGTTCAGGCGGTGATGCCCCGGGAATGAACCCTGCAATCAAGAAGTTTGTTGATTACGTCTACAAAAAAGGGGAACGTCCCTACCTCATCTATGACGGGCTCGAAGGTCTGATCGACAACAAGATCAAGCAGGCGACCCATAAGGATGTCGCAGGCATCGTTCACTACGGCGGGACCATTATCCGTTCTTCACGTTCAAAACGTTTTTTTGATTACGATTACCGTCTTAAGGCATTTGAAAATCTTCAGGAACACGGAATCACAGGTCTGATCGTCCTTGGCGGTGACGGTTCGTTTCGCGCCATGCAGCAGTTCTCCAGTGATTTCGATATCAATTTTGTCGGCATTCCGACAACAATCGACAACGATATTTACGGAACGGAATACTGTCTCGGTGTTGATACTGCGCTCAATGTCATTCGTGATGCTCTTGATAAAATCCGCGATACGGCTTCTTCATTCAACCGTGCCTTCGTGGTCGAGGTTATGGGGCGCGACTGCGGTTATCTCGCAGTTATCTCATCCATGGTCAGCGGAGCAGAAATCTGCGTCATTCCGGAGCAGCCCTTTAAACGCGAGAAGGTAGAGACAAAGCTGAAGAAAGAAGTTGCAGCTGGCCGTAACTACATTCTTGCAGTTATTGCAGAGGGGACCAAACAGACAACGGAGGTATACAACTGGCTGCAGGAGAGTATCGGTTTGGATACTCGTGTTACGATACTGGGACATATTCAGCGCGGTGGTAATCCTACGGTTTATGACCGGATGATGGCTTTTGATTTTACCATCACGGCGATCGATTACCTGATGGAGCACAGTGATTCGAACAAGGTGGTTGTCTTTCAAAAAGGCGATTTCAAACTCGTAGAGATTGAAGAGGTCGTGTCCAACCGCTACCGGTTGCCCCAGCACTACCTCGATGCACTCAATCTGCTCGACTGATTCCAATCTTAACACAGGAGGCTAACAATGATCAAAGTAACAACCAAGGGTAACAAAGCGTGGGTGACATTCACTATTCATCCCGAAGGTGCCAGCGAGGTTCATCTCTGCGGCGAATGGAACGAATGGGAAGATGAGCCGATGAAACTCAAAAAAAGTGGCGAATTTTACGTTACAAAAGTACTGCCGATCGATTCGGAGTATCAGTTTGGCTATCGTGTCAATGGCAACCAGTGGCATTGCGATGATGAGCTTGAGTGTGTGCCTTCTCCCTACGGGTCGCAAAATGCACTCCTGAAACTCTGAGTTTTATATCACTTTTAAGAACACCGCTATACAATGACTGCATCACACCTGTGATGCAGCAACCTGCATGTACCCTTACATGTAACTACATATTATTTCTATTTGGAGAACAGCACTTATGAAAGCAGTCGTAATGGCCGGCGGATTCGGAACCCGCATACAGCCGCTCACACATTCCCGCCCCAAGCCTATGTTGCCTATTGTCAACCGACCGATGATGGAACACACCATGATGACTTTGAAGGATCTGGGGATTAGCGAATTTATCGTACTGCTCTATTTCAAACCGGATATTATTCAGAACTATTTCAAAGACGGCAGCGACTTCGGCATCAAGATTACCTACGTCGTTCCCGATGATGACTATGGTACTGCCGGGGCGGTCAAACTGGCGCAGCAGTATATCGGTGATGAAAACTTCATTATCATCAGCGGCGATCTTGTTACCGATTTTGACTTCAAAAAGCTGTTTGATTTTCATGCCAGCCGCAATGCGAAACTCTCCATCGGCCTGACATCGGTTGAAAACCCGCTTCAGTTTGGTGTTGTCATTGCCAATGAAGAGAACGTCATTGAAAAATTTCTTGAAAAACCAAGCTGGGGAGAAGTGTTCAGTGACACTATCAATACCGGTATTTACATTATCGAGCCGGAGATTCTGGGCTATATTCCCGAAGGCGAAAACTATGACTTTGCCAAAGATCTTTTCCCGCAGTTGATGGCTCGCGGTATCTCGTTGATGGGATATGCGCTTGAAGGATACTGGCGCGACGTAGGAAATCCTGAGAGCTACCGCGAAGTCTACGAAGACATTCTTGGTGGGAAAGTCAACTTCACGATTCCTGCAAAACACAAGCAGAGCTTTCCTGATGGTACCCTTTACAGCGATCACAAATACAAACTTGACGCGTCCGTAGAGATTATCGGTCATGTCGCTCTGGGTGAGCATGTCACACTTGAGAAAGGGGTCAAGCTCAACAATGTGGTTTTGGGCGACCATGTCACTATCGGCAAGAACAGCAGTATTCGCAACACTGTCTGCTGGGATCATGTGACTATCGGCAAAAACGCAAAGCTTGACAACTGCGTCATCTGTAATGACAATATTATCGACAAGAACGTCACCGCCAAAGCAGGGCTGATCCTTGCTCAGGGATGTGAGATCGGAGAGTTGGCAACGTTTGAGCAGGACGTCACCATCTGGCCAGACAAAAAAGTGGAGGCTGCTTCTATCGTCAGTCACAACCTGGTATGGGGAAGCCGCTATAAAAACTCTATTTTTGAAAACGGTACGGTTACGGGCAAGAGCAATGTTGAACTCTCCTGTGAAATGGCAACCAAGCTGGCTGAATCCTTTGCTGCACAGCTACCTATCGGTTCAAAAGTGATTGTAGGCCGCGATTATGACAAGAGCTCACGTATGCTCAAACGCGCTTTCCTCGGGGGTCTGCTTTCAGCAGGCGTCAACGTACTCGATCTCAAAAGCACCCCGCCTTCGGTGTTGCGTTACACATTGGCACACGACAACTCCCTTATAGGCGGTGCCCACTTCAAACAGGATATCAATGATCCGACCAGTTCCCAGATCACACTCTTCAATGACGAGGCGATCCGTATTGATTCCAACTCTTCAAAAGGCATAGAAAAAGCTTTCTTTACAGAAAAATTTCGCCGTGTCGACTACTCCCAGATCGGTGAAATTTATGAAACACTCCATCAAAAAGAGTGTCACAGCTATAAAGAAGCCATTCAGAGCCGCATCAATAACAATATTATCAAATGCGGCGGCTTCCGTGTCGCTGTCGATCTGATGCATGGTAGTACCGCCGATATCTTTCCGAATCTTCTGAATGAGCTGGGCATTGAGAACATTGTCCTCAATGCCTATCATGATGAAAAGAAACTTTCCAACATTGCGGCTCTTGAAAAACGATCGCAGGCCAATATCTCTACCATTGTAACCAGCCTTGAGTACGATATGGGGATCATGATCTATCCCAACGCACAACGACTCATAATCGTCACGGATGAAGGCGAGGTACTGGATAAAATCAAAGGTTTAATGACCGTGTTGCATCTTCTCAATCTTGATGCGAAAGAGACGAAGAAAAAAGTATTCCTGCCAACGTGGGCACCTGACATAATCTATTTTGAAAACCTTGAGATCGAACGCGGTAAATATTCCAATTTCAAAGCCTCCAAACTTAAAGAATTTGCCTTGATCGCAACGGTTGACGGAAACTTTGCATTTACCGAATTCGGTGTCACACGCGATGCCATGTACGCGAGTTTAAAACTCATGGAGCTTACCAGCTGTCATAATGTCAAACTATCAAGTATTGCCAAAAGTATAGAGGCATTCTATTACCGCAGCCAGCGTATCGAATGCTCTCAAGCGCTCAAAGGCAAAATGATGCGTAAATTCCTCGAAGACGCCAAAGGCAAACGTTCATCCTCAGCCGACGGCGTTAAAATCTGGGAAAATGAGACCGACTGGATTCTGATGATACCTGATCAGTACAGCGACCATCTCAATCTGTACATTCAGGCACAGAACGAGGACGCAGGAAAAGCCATAGTTGATAACTACAGTGCCAAAATAGCACAGTGGTCACAAGCATAGGGCGGCAGGATGCGACTTGGCTTTATCTGGCATATGCACCAGCCCGATTACCGCAACGCGACGGGCGTCATGCAGATGCCCTGGGTCTTTTTGCATGCGCTCAAAGACTATTACGACATGCCGTGGATGCTTGCCCGTCACGAAGGGCTCAAAGCAACGTTCAACATCACGCCGCCGCTGATCGAACAGCTCGCACTCTATTATGACGATCCCGCACAGAATGACTACTTCTTAAGCCTCTGGCTGCGTCATCCGGAGACCCTCAAGGAGAAAGAGCGACAATGGATGATCAAGATCTGCAAAAGTGCTCCTTATGACACTATGGTAGCTCCGCTGCCGACTTACGCCAAAATCTACAAAAAAGAGTACATCGACGATGGCGATCTGTTTGATCTTGAAATCCTTTTCATACTCGCATGGTGCGGTGTTTATCTAAGACAGCACAGTCCTATCGTATCAAAACTGATCAGTAAGGCACAGTTTTTCAGTATTGAAGACAAGCATCTGCTGCTTGACGAACTCGCGACGTTTATCAAGGGGATTTTCCCTTACTACACTAAACTCTACAAAGAGGGTCGCATTGCCATCTCCACAACACCGCTGAATCATCCGATCCTGCCGCTTTTGATGGATATGAACAACGCACTCGAAGCCAACCGGCACACGGATATCCCCAAACAGCATTTGCCGCTGCTTGACGATGCCCGCGAACAGGTTCTTCGCGCACAGGCGCTTTTTCGTGAAACGTTTGGATACGAAGCAGTCGGATTCTGGCCGGCCGAGGGTGCAGTCGATACTAAAAGCGTCGCATTGCTCAAAGAGCTGGGTGTACGCTGGATTGCCACGGATGAAGCCATCTTGTTCAAATCTCTTGGAAGTAACGAACGCAGTGCGCTCTATCATCCCTACAATTACAGCGGGATGTTCATGGGGTTCAGAGATCACGGTCTCAGCGATCTCATAGGTTTCACCTATCGGTTCTGGGATGCCCACAAGGCATCCGAACATTTTATGGGGGCGCTCTATCCGATTCAAAAGGCCGATACCGAGGCTACGGTTTTCGTTATTCTTGATGGCGAAAATGCGTGGGAGTTTTACCACAATAACGGTTTTGACTTTTTTGATGCACTCTACCAGGGTATCTCCAATACATCATGGTGTCAGACATTCCACATGGACGAGATCGTAGATACACCATCCAGAACACTGGAACGTCTTGCTCCGGGCAGCTGGATTCACGGTGAATTCAATACCTGGGTCGGGCATCATGAAAAAACACGCGGCTGGGAACTGATTTTCATGACAAAACGGGATTATCAGCATCATAATGCCGGATTGGATGCCGCGACCAAAGAGAAGATAACACACCATTTTCTTGCCGCCGAATGTTCCGACTGGTTCTGGTGGTACGGAGATGACCATTATACGGAATTCGGTGCCGAATTCGACCTGCTGTTCCGTTCGCACCTCATCAGCATCTACGAGCTCATAGGTATTGCGGCACCTTCGGATCTCTTTGAACCGATCATCCGCAATAAAAGTGCGCAGGATTTCTGGCTCAAGCCCCAATCACCCATCTCACCTTCAACCAATGGCATTCACGACTCCTTCTTCGAATGGGTCGGATGCGGTGTTTTGGATGAGACCAAGCTTTTCTCCACCATGGACAAGGTACGCGGCCCGGTTCGTAAAATCTATTACGGACAGGACACCCTGCATCTTTACTTTGCCTTTGATGCCGAAATGGTTCAGCTTTGTACCGAAGATACCCTTCGTGTTATTATTGAACCTATCGGTTTTAACGAAGAAGTAGTCCTTCACGGCATGCACCGTTTTGAACAGGTAGACATCCTTCTTGCATGTGAGCAGTGGCTGGAGCTGCGTATTGACATCAGCAGGGTTGAAGTCGAAAATCTTCAGCTTCGTTTTGAGCTCTCACAAAAAGAGCGTGTCGTTCAGACCCTTCCCGGGTTTGGAGAACTCGAGATGAACCTCTCGACCGATTACAGTGAAAACTGGTTTGTATAGGAGCATGTCAATGAAACAAGAACCATTTCAGCCGGAGGTCAAACATGTCTGAAATCCGACTTGACCGTATGCGCAACCAGTATGTCATCATTGCACCCGAACGGCTGCACCGTCCCGATCTGCACCGTCATGCCCGTCCGCCTGCCGGAGCATACCGCTGCCCGTTTTGTGAGGGCAATGAAGCACTCACTCCACCTGAGGTTTTCGCGCTCAGGGACAATCAGCCCAATACAAAAGGGTGGAAAACCCGCGTCGTACCCAATCTTTATAAAGCCGTACAGGTTGAGCTTGAAGATCGTTCCAAACGGGAGGGAATGTTTGAATCCATCCCCGGAGTCGGTGCCCATGAAGTCCTGATTGACTCGCCGCACCATGACATCGGCATGGAACAGTTCGATGCTGCGAGCCTTGAAAACTGGTTTAAAAGCCTGATTCGCCGCATTGAAGACCTGCGTCATGATATCCGTCTGGTACATATCAATATTTTCAAGAACCACGGTATCAATGCCGGTGCGACGCAAGAGCACCCCCATACCCAAATTCTTGCACTGCCGGTCATGCCGCGCAACGAACTGCTGTTTCTCGAACGCAATCATGAATATTACCGTCGTCACGGTCGCGGCAAGATTCATGATATTATTGATTCCGAAATGCATGCCAAAGTTCGCATTATTGATGAGGTCGGCTGTTTTGTGGCTTTTTGTCCCTATGCCAGTAGCTTCCCGTTTGAAGTCATGATTGCGCCCAAGCGAAAAAACATTACAACACTTGATGAGTGCAACCGCGATGATATCGCCGAGCTCGCCATCCTGATGCATCATGTCTTTGAAAAACTCCAGCGACAGCTTGGAACCTACGACTACAATCTCTACATCCGCCAGGCGCCGCTCAACAGCAATTTTGAAAATGAGCAGTTTGTACCGCATCTGCATAAAAACTACCGCTTTACGATTCGCATCACGCCTCGCATCTACCGTCTCGGCGGCTTCGAAATTGCCACCGATATGGCAATCAATCCCGTCGCGCCTGAAGAGTGTGCGACACTTCTTAACTCGAAGGGCATGGCATGACACTCCTCTTCGCATCGGCAGAAATCCACCCCTTTGCAAAAAGCGGTGGATTGGCCGATGTGGCCCATGCATTACCCAGAGCCCTTGTCAAAGAGGGCATACGTGTTAACTGCGTCATGCCGCGCTACAGTTTCATCGCACTGGAATCGCTGCAGCCCATTACGACTGCATTACATGTAACGCTTGGCGGTATCGAGTATCCGATAGCCCTCTACTGTCTCGATGATGGCAACGTTATGACCTATTTCATCGATGCACCGCTTCTAAGTTCCACGCTTCATGCCTATGGGGACGAATCCGGCGATTATGCCACCAACGATTTGCGTTTTGGAATCTTTTGCGAAGCGGTTATCTTGTTAGCCGAATATCTTGGCAGTGATCTCATCCACTGCAATGACTGGCATACGGGACTGATACCATTTCTGATCAAGACGCGCAATCTGCCTGTAAAAACGCTTTTTACCATCCATAACCTTGCCTACCAGGGACTTTTTGAGCACACATCTCTCAAACGTCTTGGTATTCACGAGCGTTATTTTCATCTTGAGGCACTTGAGTTTTATGGTCGCCTGAGCTTTATGAAAGCAGGGATTGCCTATTGTGATGCCCTGACGACCGTCAGTCCCAGTTATGCGAAAGAGATTCTGACTCCTGAATTTGGTTGCGGACTTGAAGGTTTTTTAACATTTCATCAGAAAAAACTCTCCGGTATCCTTAACGGACTCGATACCGATTTCTTTGATCCGGCAAAAGATCCGGTACTGTCGGCGCCATTTAATGCCAAAACGCTCAAAAAGAAGCTCAAAAATAAGACGTTCATGCTTAAAGCTTCCGTAATGGCAGAGAGTACCCTGCCGCTTTTTATTATGATCAGCCGTCCGGTACAGCAAAAAGGGTTTGAACTCCTTATCGAATCAATTCACGCACTGCTCAAGCGCCCGCTCAATCTGATCATACTTTCCGGATGTGACAATGAGTACTGCACAGAGCTCAAAGCAGTCGCGAAGCATCACAAAAATTTCTTTCTACATATCGGCTATGATGAGTCACTTTCGCATCAGCTTTACGCTGCTGCGGACTTTTTGCTGATGCCCTCACTTTTTGAGCCCTGCGGTCTGAATCAGATGATTGCGATGCGCTATGGTGTCGTCCCCATTGTCCACCGCGTTGGTGGGCTGCAAGACACCGTGCATGAAGGTACCTCAGAATGCGGGCAGGGGATTGTCTTTTCGAAAACCAGTAAACGCGCGCTGCTTATGGCCTGTGATCGCGCATTAAGACTGACTGATGCTCAGCGCAGCGACATGATGCGTTTCAATATGGCATGCGACTTCTCGTTTCAAAAGAGTGCGCAGCAATATATTAATCAATATCAAACTATTTTAAAGGATCGTCATGCATAAAGAAAAACTCAATATCCTCTTTGTAGCCTCCGAAGTGGTTCCCTTTGCAAAAACCGGCGGCCTTGCCGATGTATCCGGTGCGTTGCCAAAAGCACTCAAAGCACTGGGACATAACGTTATCGTCGTGATGCCGCGTTATTACCAGATCGACAAATCCAAACTGACACCCATAGAAGGTTCCATGGGAGTGACTATGGGGCCCATGGGAGAGCTCTGGAGTGCTATCTATACGACAAAGATTCCCGGAAGCGACGTAGACATCTACTTTATTGATCATGAACAGTTTTACGGACGCAAAGGTCTCTATGATGAGCATGCGCACCCCTATACTGACAACGACAATCGATTTATCTATCTCTCCAAAGCGGCATTTGTCCTGTGCAAAAAGCTGGGATTTACACCGGATGTCATCCACGCTAACGACTGGCATACGGCAACCATGCCGCTGCTGGCAAAAACACGCTATGTTCATGAGTTTGGTAATGCCGTGAGCATCTTAACCATCCATAATCTGCAGCATCAGGGCAATTTTTTCAAAGGCGGAGTCGACGTACTTGAAGTAGGCTGGGAGCATTTCAATCCCGAAGCGATGGAAAGCATGGACCAGATCAACATGCTCAAAGGCGGCATCACCTACGCCGATGCTGTCACGACGGTTTCCAAGCGCTATGCGCAGGAGATCCAGACACCGGAATTCGGATTTGGGCTGGAGCAGCATATCAAGGCGCACGCACACAAACTCTACGGCATTCTCAATGGCGTTGATTATGACGAGTGGAGTCCCGCGATCGATCCCTACCTCCCGGCAACCTATGACACGGACGCCATGGCCGGGAAACTTGCCTGCAAGCATACGCTGCAAAAACATTTCGGTCTCGATAAACGCGATAATACCCCGCTTATCGGTTTTGTCGGACGCTTTGCGGAACAGAAAGGTATTGGACTGATTGCCGGAGCCATAGAGGGGCTTCTTGAACTTGACCTGCAGGTTGTCATGCTTGGGACGGGCGAAAAATGGGCGGAGCATTTCTTCTCCGGTATTGCAGCCCGATATGGTGGAAAATTCGCCTTACATGTAGGGTATTCGGATGCTCTCGCGCATCAGATCGAAGCAGGCAGCGATCTCTTTTTAATGCCTTCACTTTTTGAACCGTGCGGTCTGAACCAGATTTACAGTCTGCGCTATGGCACCCTGCCGATTGTCCGTGCTACCGGAGGTCTCGACGATACTATTGAAAATTTTGATGAAGAAACACATACCGGAAACGGCTTCAAATTTGATCACGCCACCAACGAGGCACTTTACTATACGGTTCGATGGGCGGTTGAAACCTATCACAATCAGGGCGATGCGTTTAGAACCATGCAGTACAATGCCATGAGAATGCACTTTGGATGGGACGATGCGGCGAAAGCCTATGTCGATGTCTACCATTATGCCATCGCAAAACGCCGCGTTTCGCAGCACCAACAGGAGCACTAATGAACAATCCAATCCATCACGACGTCAGCCGTTTCGGCGAACTTGACATCTATTATTTCAAAGAGGGTACCCACAGCCACCTCTACCGCTGTATGGGCGCACATCTGCATGAGCGTGAAGGCAAAGCCGGAACACTCTTTGCCGTCTGGGCCCCTAATGCGTCAGCAGTTAGCGTACGCGGTGATTTTAACGCTTATGATCTCCACAGCCATCCGCTCAAAGCGCGTGAAGACGGCTCGGGAATCTGGGAAGGTTTTATCGAAGGGGTTGGCAGCGAGACCACCTATAAATACCATATTATGACCGATACGCCCAATGCCAATCCGGATAAAGCGGACCCCTATGCTTTTTATGCTGAAGAAGCGCCCAACTCTGCATCACGGGTCTGGAGTCTTGAGGGCTATACGTGGAATGACGATGCATGGATGGCCTCGCGCTTTCAGCACAATTCCCATAAAGCGCCCGTCAGCATCTACGAAGTACATCTGGGTTCCTGGCGTCGCGTTGTAGAAGAGGAAAACCGTTTTTTGACCTATCGCGAAGCGGCTCAGGCACTGGCGGCCTATCTTGTTGACACCGGCTTTACCCATGTGGAATTGATGCCCATTACAGAGTTTCCTTTCGAAGGTTCATGGGGATATCAGTGCAGTGGTTATTTTGCACCTACGGCGCGCTATGGCACACCGGAAGACTTTATGGCATTTGTCGATGTGATGCACCAGCATAACATTGGTGTTATCCTCGACTGGGTACCGTCGCACTTTGTCACCGATGGACACGGTCTGATGAACTTTGACGGCACCTGTCTCTACGAACATCAGGACCCGCGCCAGGGATATCATCCGGAATGGGGCAGTGCCATCTTCAACTATGGTCGTAATGAAGTCCGTGCCTTTTTGATCAGTTCCGCCATGTTCTGGCTCGAAAAATATCATATCGACGGTATCCGTGTTGATGCCGTTGCCTCAATGCTCTATCTTAACTATGCGAGAGAGGAGGGCGAATGGATACCAAACCGCTATGGCGGCAATGAAAATCTTGAAGCCATTCAATTTCTGCGCCAGCTCAATACCAGTCTTTATGAAGCCTATAACGATATTATGACTTTTGCCGAAGAATCTACGGCATTTCCTATGGTGAGCCGTCCGGTCAGTTCCGGAGGTCTCGGCTTTGGTTTCAAGTGGAATATGGGCTGGATGCACGATACGCTCAAATACATGAAACTCGATCCTATCTACCGGCAGCATCATCACCATGAGCTTACCTTCAGTTTTGTTTACATGTACAACGAAAACTACACCCTGCCGCTGAGTCATGACGAAGTGGTCCATATGAAGGGATCGCTCATCAACAAGATGCCGGGTGATCATAATCAGAAGTTTGCCAATCTCCGGGCCATGCTCTCCTTCATGTACGCCCATCCCGGTAAAAAGCTTCTCTTTATGGGCGCGGAAATCGCTCAATTTGCTGAGTGGAACTACCAGCAAAGTCTCGACTGGCATCTGCTTGAATATGCACCGCACATGGGGATATTAAACCTCATGAGACGTCTGAACCATCTTTATAAAACCGAACCGGCACTCTATCAGAATGATACGGAAGCCGAAGGCTTTGAATGGATTGATGAAAACGACTATCTTGCCAACGTCATCAGCTTCATACGCAAAAGTGACGGTGGGAAAGAGTCTGTGATCGTTGTCTGCAACTTCTCGGACAAAACCCATCAAAACTATCTGCTGGGTGTTCCTGAAAAAGGAAATTATAGAGAGATTTTCAACTCGCAAAGCGCTGAATTTGAAGGGTGGACAATCGGCAATATGGAAACAATCCACACTGAGGATGAAGTCCAGCATGGACGCAAACAGCGCTTACAGGTTACTCTGCCGCCGCTGGGCGTCATTTTCCTGAAAAAAGCTGACTAGGAAAGCTCTATTTCGGGATGGCGTGACGAACGCGTTCCCGCAACCGGAAGATTGTTTTTTGCACGCACGGTATAAACCAAAGCGATCTTCGGCTCGTCTGTAGTATTGTTCTGTGCATAGTGCAGAGTGCGACAATGAAAAAGTACGATATCACCCGGATGCAGATCAAAATGTACCCGTTTTTCCAAAATGGCACTGTTTTTTTCTAAATCATCTCTAAAACAGACCTTCGCATCAAACTGATCCTTCTCAAATGTCAGTTTGTGACTACCGGGGATAAACTCCAATAATCCGTTATCCAGACGTTCTTCACCCAGGGCTAGCCACACACTCAGCAGATCGTCATTCTGAAAATCCCAGTAACGGCGATCCTGATGCCAGCAGGTATTGGAAATCTCCGAAGGCATTTTTGTCATGATGGAATTGTGGTGGGCAAGTGTCAAGACCGGAATGTCATGAAGCAGGGCAGATAAAACAGGTCGGATCTCTCCATCACACATCCATTCAGCGATCAAGGGATCACGATCGTACACCTGACGCAATCGACGTAATGTGAGCGGACCGCTCTCATCCAGATCATGATAACGTTCTTCCGTCTCTATCGGTGGTTCAGCCTTTTGCACAAGATGTGCAATATGTTCACGCAGTGCCTTAGTGCGTTCAAAAGAGAGAAATCCGCGCAGAAGCAAGAAGCCGTCTTCATCAAATTGTTTGAGCTGTTCTTGTGTGAGGGTCATGGGCAATCCATTAAAAATAATCCCATATTCTATCAGAGAATATGATGATTTTCATCGAAAATCTTTATCAAAACAACTTGAATAAGCGAATATTTTGCTTGGAAATAAAGAGGAAAATTGGAAGGATGGTGACCCCACGGAGAATCGAACTCCGGTAACCAGAATGAAAATCTGGGATCCTGACCGCTAGACGATGGGGCCATCTTTTTTGTTAGGCTGAAATTATATTTTCAGAATACTTAAAACTCCATAAAATGGAGTTTTATTTTTTAGTCTTCACGATAAAAAGAACGAAGTGCGCGAATAATCACAGCATTCTTAGAAATGCTCTCGGATTTCGCATTGTCATTAACCAGATCATAGAGGTCAAGCGGTAGTGAAATAGAGAAAGTTTTTGTTTCAATTTTACGTTTTTTATTGACAATCGTGGTAATGTTGTCAAGAAGTTCAATGATCTTTTTGGTGTCAATAGGTTTTTGAATGAAACTGTTGACGCCCACTTCGATTGATTCAGAGATTTTCTGAATATCATTACTTGCGGAAATGACGATGATAATCTGATTTGGATTAATTTCCTTGATACGACGGGAAAGTTCAATACCATCCATTTCAGGCATGATGATGTCAACGAAAACAATATCAGGCTCATGTTCCTGAAATTTAGCCAAGGCTTCTTTACCATCGAAAGCAGATGTAACCTCAGAAAAAAAGTTTTTGAAAGTAGAGCTTAAAAGCTCGTTTGCAACTTTTTCATCTTCGACAACCATGGCAGTCAATTTTTTTGTCTGTTCCGTTAAACGAACCAAATCTACTGTAGACATCTTTTATCCTTACATATTGATTTTCGGTTTTTAACCCGTTATTTGTAAAAATTATAGCGTCAAATCTATTTAATTAACATTAAACAATAATGCCAAAAATCACATCTGCCATAAAAAACAGTATCTCATATGCTAGTTTCGGCGTGTTTTAAATTGTTCCAGCCATTCGCGGTTATCATCATTTACACGTTCTTTTTGATTGAGTAAATCACAAATAATACTTTTAAGTGTTTCTTCATCCATAAACTGCAAAAGCTCCGGGTTGATCATTGTCTGTGTTGAACCGGAATAACTGTTTAAAAGGTTTTGAATATCTGCAATCAAGGCATTTTTTTGACTCTCACCCATCACAAATCCCTTGATACCGGGCCAATATAGCGCTGCCTTGGGCGGGCTATTTTCATTTCCGGATCTTTCTTTAGCTCAATCCATTGGGTAATCCAGCCTACAGTTCTGCCAATGACAAAAATGATGGTAAACATCTCTTTTGGAATTTTTAAAGCAGTCAAAATCAATCCGGAATAAAAATCAATATTGGGATAAAGCTTTCTGGAGACAAAATACTCATCCTCAAGTGCAATTTTTTCAATTTTATGCGCAATCTCAAGCAGTTCGTTATTCACACTCAATTCATCTTTGAGCTCATCGAGAAGTGCCTTTAGGATACGGGCTCTCGGATCAAAATTTTTATAGACACGATGTCCAAAACCCATCAGTTTAAAGGGATCATTAGGATCTTTGGCACGTTTGATAAAGGCATCTACATTGTCAACGGAACCAATAAATTCAAGCTGGGCTATTACAGATTCATTGGCACCACCATGTGCACGTCCCCACAATGCATTGATTCCTGCTGCGAGAGCCGCATAAGGATGTGCCCCGGTGGAAGCGACTGCCCGTACCGTTGATGTGGATGCATTTTGTTCATGATCGGCGTGCAGTGTAAAGATGGTATCGAGTGCGCGGATTTCTACTTCTGATATTTCAGGTTCCGCCCCGGGATAAGCTCGCATCATGTAAAGAAAATTTTCTGTGTAGGGACGCCCTATGTCAGGATAAATCAGTGGTATCCCAAAACGGCGGCGATGGGTAAATGCCGCCAGTGTAGGGATTTTTGCAATAATGCGGCGTGCCATGACCTGATACTCTTCCTTATTGTCAATACTCAGATGTTCAAAATAAAATGTAGACAGGGCTGAAACTGCTGAAGACATCATTGCCATGGGATGAGCTTTATCGGGGAATGCTTTGAAAAGCTCTTTGATCCCTTCATGAACAAAAGAACGCTTGCGCAATTCAACATCGAAGTCGGCATGTTCTTTGGAGGAGGGGAGGCGTCCGGTCAAAAGCAGGTAGCAGGTATCCAGATAACTCTTTTTACTGGCAAGATCTACAATATCATAGCCCCGATACCGCAACTCGCCTTTTTCACCATCAATATAAGTAATATCAGAGCTACAGCTGGCCGTTGAAGTAAATCCGGGATCATACGTAAACATACCTGTCTGCTTATAGAGCGAGCGAATATCGATGACATCGGGTCCAACGGTTGGAGAAAGTATTTCAAATTCATAACTTTGATTGGTTAGATTATTTGTCAGGGTGATCGTCGGCATTGGCTTCATCCTCATACAATAGATGCTTTTATCTTATATTAGTAAGCTTTAATGGGACCTAAAATGCTATAATTGAATCATGAAGATTGGAGAATCTAATAATATTTCGGCTTCCTATATCTCTGTCTCCCAGGTAAAAAAAGAGCAGACTGAAGATATAAAAAGTCAGGATACAGATCCCACGGCATCAGAAAAGGGTGTCACAGCAAAAAAAGATGCGACTTTTGATGCTTCCCTGAATAAACTCAAGACTGCCGATGCACAGGTACGTGCCCATGAAGCAGCACATCTCGCCGCTGGCGGCGGTGTAGTGACAGGAGGTGCAAGCTTCAGTTATGAACGCGGCAGTGACGGAAAGATGTATGCCGTTGGCGGAGAAGTGCCGATTGATGCAAGTGAGGGCAACACACCCGAAGCTACAATACAAAAAGCACGACGGATTGTTGCAGCAGCTATGGCGCCGGCTGATCCGAGTCCTCAGGATTATCGTGTTGCGGCAACCGCCATGATGATGGAGGTGCAGGCCCGCACAGAGCAGATGCGAGAACTTCAAAATCAAATCAACGGTAATGCAGCATACTCGCAGTATAACAGTGCCATGGCTTCGTGATCAATCGTGCCATACAGGATTCTGTATTATCATCAATTGGTTAACATAATGTAAATTCTCTTTAAATAAGTAGTAACTCACTACGAGTCTGTAAATGGAAGATTTGAAAGAAGTTATGTACAGGATAAAGTGCGTAACATAAGCCGGGTTCTGTAGTGTTGATCATTAATCTAACTTCCATATTACTATGGATCTTTAGCGAAACAATAGCATTATAAGACGCTAACCATCTGTTTCTTGCTGCCGGGTTGGGTTTACAAGCTCTCTATGTTGCCATAAAGACTGGTGGTCTCTTACACCGCCGTTTCACCCTTGCCTCGTTACATGTAACGGGCGGTCTCTTCTCTGTTGCACTTTCCCTCGCATCGCTACGGCCATTCGTTAAATGGAACCCTGTCTTATGGCAGCCCGGACTTTCCTCTTGCTATCGCAAGCGATCAACTGTTACACACATTGAAATAATAGTGAAATGAAATTAAAAGAAAGGGTGGGAATCACGAATGAGAAAAAAAAGAGGAAAAAAGCGGCCAAAGCCGCTTAAAAAGCATTAGCTGGCGGCTATTGCTTCGTTAGCATACTTCTCACCCAGTTCATAAGCTTTTACATTTGCCTGGTGAACTTTTGCAGGTACTTTAGAAAGCATTGTCTCTACGAGAACATCTTTGTTAAGAGGTTTCATCAGAGTATTGGCAATTGCCAGTGCTACAACTGACTGGGTAATAACATTACCCACCTCTTCTTTTGCAATCGTAATGATTGGAATCTCAATAATCTTCCATTTTTTACGATCTTCATCAGTAGGATGAACCAGATTTGGATCGACAACGATAGTACCACCTTTGGATACACCGTCCTTGAAAAGATCATAAGACTTTTGTGCAACGGAAAGCATGAAGTCAATTTCACCGTCATTGGCATACGGATAGAAAATCTCTTCATCGTCGAGTGTAATATCAACTACAGTTGGTCCGCCGCGTACTTGTGATGTATACGTTGCAGTTTTGAGTCCATGACCTCCGGTTTTAATTTTTGCAGCTGCAAAAATCTCGCCCGCAAGAAGAACACCTTGACCACCTACCCCTGTAAATCGCATTAAGTTTCTAGCCATAGTATCTCCTTAGATCTTTTTCTCGAAATCATCTTGCGTAATTCTGCCGCGTTTGCCCTGATGGAATCCGATGACGTCTTGATAGTACATATCACAGTATTCACGTGCTTCTTTATCTTCGTGAAGAACACCTGTTGGGAAAATATTTTTCTGCTCTTCAGGAGAAAGTGCTTCCCATTTTTTGAGTGGCATTGTGATCTTGTCGATCCACTCCAGGTTTTCCATAGCTGACTGCATCTGATTCTTACGGCCAAGGTTAATGTGGCAGTTAGAAAGAATGTCAAGGTACGAGAAACCTCTGTGCTCAATCGCTTTGATAAAAATCTTCTCAAGTTTCTTAGGGTCAAGCATAGATTCGCGTGCAACAAATGAAGCACCCGCAGCAATACCGAGTTTACACGCATCGAATGTAGGATCGATGTTACCGGATTTCTGAGATACCGTCCACATACCCTGCGGTGTCGTAGGTGATGTCTGGGAGTTGGTCAAACCGTAAATAAAGTTGTTGATAATGATAAATGTAATGTCAATGTTACGACGCGCACCGTGAATGGTATGGTTACCACCGATAGCCAATGCATCACCGTCACCGGCCACACATATAACATATTTATCAGGATTCATCAGTTTGATACCGGTTGCAAATGCGACAGTACGTCCGTGTGTCGTATGAACGGTATTAAAATCGACATAGGATGAAAAACGGCCTGAACATCCGATACCGGAGACAACACAAACGTCATCACGGCTCAGACCGAGTTTGTCGATAGCACGAACGAACGCTTTAAGAATAACGCCGTCGCCACATCCCCAACACCAGAGTGTTGGCATCTTTTCAAGTCTTAAATATTTGTCATAGTTGAATGCCATCTTAGAATACCTCTTTCACTTTGTTTACAATTTCGTATGGCGAGATCGCACGTCCGTTAACTTTATAAAGACCTTCAATATCAAGTCGGCTTGATACGCGTTCTACTTCTTCAGTGTATTGGCGGATATTCAGCTCAACACACAATACGTTTTTAATCATATCAGTGTATTTTTTGATTGATTCCGCTGGACTTGGCCAGAGTGTAATTGGACGGAAAAGCCCTGCTTTGATACCGGCAGCACGTAGATGGCGAATCGCCTCTTTGGCAGCAAGGGATACAGACCCGTAAGCGATAATCAGTACTTCGCCCTCCTCTCCTGTCATGTCATCAAGCATGAACTCTTCATTAAGTTCAATCTCGTCACGGTGCATCATAACCTTGTCTTCAAGACGCTGAATCAGTTTGCGGCAGGTTTCGATCTCTTCAGTCGGGAACCCTTTTGCATCATGGTGCAGACCCGTGAAGTGGTAGCGATACCCTTCAAACATAGGATTCAACACTGCAGGTTGATCATTATCTACACCATAAGGGCGGTAGTCTTCAGGTTTGCCGTCAAAACGTTTTCGCGGAACGATTCCCGTTTTCACCTCTTCTTGAGTTGGAAGCATCGCTTTACCGTGCATGTGGCCGATTGTTTCGTCGAGCAGTACAATGACCGGCTGCATAAAACGGTCAGCCAGATTGAATGCACGTACCGTTTCAGTATAACACTCGGCAAGACTACCGGCACAAAGCGTAATTGAGCGATAGTCTCCGTGTGACGGGTTGCGTGCCTGACGCACATCCCCCTGAGATACACGTGTAGGAAGACCGGTAGATGGTCCGCCACGCATAACGTTTACAAGTACCAGCGGCACTTCAGCCATTTGTGTCAACCCCAGATTTTCAGCCTTAAGTGATACCCCGGGACCTGATGTAGCGGTCATGGTGCGAACACCTGCCATACCCGCGCCTGCTGCCGCAGCGATACCGGCAATTTCATCTTCCATCTGAATGGCTACACCGCCGATACGTGGCAGAAGATCAGACATCGTATGCATAATTTCAGAAGACGGAGTAATCGGATAGCCTCCGAAAAATTTACAGCCGGCATCAACCGCTGCCATTGCTGCCAGGTCGTTACCTGTGGAAATTACTTCTCTTGTTCCCATATTATTTCACTCCTTGTTGGTCTAGTGACATATAGTTGTTTGCTTTAATTTTTGCCTGACGCTCTTTGGCATCGTCAGTCAGTTTCGCAAACTTGAACTGTGACTTGTCTGCAACATAGATTGCGAAATCCGGACAGGTTAGCTCGCATTCGTTACATCCGATACAGGATTCAGGATGATCGATCGAAATAATCGCGCCCAGTGTTGATGTTGAATCATAACGCATACCAAGTACGCCGGATGGACATACCGACACACAGATATCACACGCTTTACAGTTGTCTCTGTTAACCCATACTGGTACGTTACCAGGGTATTCAATCATAGCAGATGCCATATATTCTCTCCTTCTTTAAGAAAATTAATTTATTTTGTTGTATCCGTTACTGAAAACTTGCCAACAGCACAAGAGACAAAACTCCTGGCTTTAAGACCGGCAGCATCCATGAACCCAACGTCTTCATCACTAAGAGGGTATCCAAGTTTCCTTAAAACAGCTCTAAATTGTGCTACGTGCGCCTCGTCGACGATGTCAACTGTTACTTTGCGAGGCTCGCACGAAAGGTCTACATCGACTGATGAAAACCCCTCTTCAGAGAGTGCTTTTTTGATAGTTGCCGCACAACCGCCGCAACGAATATTGGTTACCTCAAACGTCTGAGGCATCACTTATTTTCCAGCCATCACTTCAGCGACAGCCTTGCCGATATCTGCAGGAGAGACAACGACTTTAACACCCGCGGCTTCCAGAGCTGCCATTTTCTCGGCTGCAGTCCCTGCCCCGCCACTGACAATTGCACCGGCATGACCCATGCGCTTGCCTTTAGGAGCCGTTTGACCGGCAATAAACGCTACGACCGGCTTTGTAATATTTTCTTTGATGAACTTGGCAGCCTGAATTTCAAGGTCTCCACCGATTTCACCGATCATCACAATCGCTTTGGTCTCGGGATCTGCCTCGAACATTGGAAGCAGCTGCTTATAGGAAAGTCCAATGATCGGATCGCCTCCGATACCAACTGCAGTGGTAATACCAAAGCCTTCCTTCACAACCTGGTTGGACGCTTCATACGTCAGGGTACCGGATTTGGAGATCAGACCGATATTACCTTTTTTGAAGATCATACCCGGCATGATTCCGATTTTACACTCTTCAGCTGTGATAATACCCGGGCAGTTCGGCCCGATCGTCATCATTCCGTGTTTTGTTGCGAAAGCTTTCGCAGCCTGCATGTCACGAACCGGCGCACCTTCTGTAATGATAACAGCGAGTTCAATACCCGCATCTGCCGCTTCCATTACGGCATCAGCCACGAATGCAGGTGGAACAAATACCATTGAAACGGTTGCACCTGTTGCGTTCACCGCCTCTTTGACGGTATTGAAAACAGGTTTCCCCAGATGCTCGCTACCGCCTTTGTTTGGCGTAACACCACCGACAATGTTTGTACCGTATGCTATACACTGTTCAGCGTGAAAAGAACCCTCTTTCCCAGTAAATCCCTGAACGATGACTTTCGTGTCTTTGTTAACCAGAATACTCATTTACTCTCCTTTCGCTGCCGCTACGGCTTTGGCTGCACCATCGGCAAGATCTTCTGCCGCAATAACATTGGCAATATTGGCATTTTTCAGAATTTCAGCTGCTTCGGGAGCATTAGTTCCATCCAGACGTACGATAACCGGAACATTGACGTTAACCATTTTAGTCGCTTCCAGAATACCGTTGGCAATACGGTCACAGCGAACAATACCGCCAAAAATATTGACGAAAATGGCTTTGACATTAGGGTTTTTCAAAATGATTTCAAACCCTTTGGCAACAGTTTCAGCATTCGCTTTTCCGCCGACATCGAGGAAGTTTGCCGGAGTACCGCCCATGTAGTTGATGGTATCCATCGTCCCCATAGCAAGCCCTGCTCCGTTAACCATGCAGCCGATTTCACCATCAAGACTGACATACGAGAGACCGTAACGGCCGGCTTCACGCTCGTCAGGATCTTCTTCAAAGATATCACGCATGTCTTCAATGTCAGGATGCCGTCCCAGAGCGGAATCATCAAAGCCCATTTTTCCGTCAAGCGCAATGAAGTCGCCGGCACCGGTTTTGATCAACGGGTTGATTTCAATAAGTTCGGCATCGTTTTCCATGTAAAGTTTGAAGAGTGCCGCTGCAAACTTGATGAATTTTTTCTGCTCAGTAGGATCCGTAATTCCAAGACCGAAAACAAGTTCACGACCGTGAAAGCCCTGAAAACCGATAGCAGGATCTACTGCAACTTTAATAATCTTTTCGGGAGACTCTTCTGCAACCTTCTCGATTTCCATTCCACCTTCGGTAGAAGCCATGATGACAGGCAACTCTTTGGCACGGTCAAGTACCACACCAAGATAGAGCTCGTCTTTGATATCCGCGCCCTCTTCGATGTAAATCTTCTGAACCAGTTTTCCTTCGGGACCCGTCTGATGCGTAACCAGATTCATACCCAGAATATGTGTTGCATGCTCCGCAACTTCATCCAAAGAACGCGCCAATTTGACACCGCCGCCAAGACCACGGCCACCAGCATGAATCTGAGCTTTTACAACCCAGATATTCCCACCAAGTTCTGCCGCATTGCGTACTGCCTGGTCTGCTGTATTGGCTACGATACCGCGAGGTGTAGGTACACCGTATTTCGCGAAAATCTGCTTGGCTTGATATTCGTGTATATTCATCCATTTCTCCTTAGGTTAAATTTACGCTTTTGGCGCGATCATATCTTCAGGTACGACATACCTGTCAAATTCTTCCGCACTCAGCAGACCCAGTTCTATGGCGGTCGCTTTGAGCGTGGAATTGTTTTTGTGTGCCGTTTTGGCGATTTTGGCAGCATTGTCATATCCGATATACGGATTGAGTGCCGTTACCAGCATGAGCGAATCATGCAGATAGTGGTCGATTTTTTCTTTGACAGGCATAATGCCGACGGCTGCATTGTCATTAAAAGAGACAATGGAATCAGCCAAAAGGCGAACCGACTGCAGGAAATTGTGCGCGATAACCGGTTTGAAAACATTCAGTTCGAAGTTCCCCTGACTCGCCGCGAAACCGATGGCGGCATCATTGCCCATGACCTGACAGGCGACCATGGTAACCGCTTCGGATTGGGTCGGATTGACTTTACCCGGCATGATGGACGAGCCCGGTTCATTTTCGGGAATCGTAATCTCTCCAAGGCCGCAACGCGGACCCGATGCGAGCCAGCGTACGTCGTTGGCAATTTTCATCATATCCGCAGCAAGTGCTTTGAGTGCACCATGGGCAAAGACCAGTGCATCGTGACTTGTCAATGCATGGAACTTGTTCGGAGCCGTAACAAACTGATGTCCGGTAAGCTCTGTCAGTTTTGCAGCAACACGTTCGCCCAGTTCCGGGTGGGCGTTAAGGCCTGTTCCTACAGCCGTACCGCCAAGGGCCAGTTCGCGAACCGCTTCAAGTGAATCAACCGCCATCTTCTCGCATTTGGAGAGCATCTCGACCCAACCGCTGATCTCCTGTCCCAGTGTCAGAGGCGTCGCGTCCTGAAGATGCGTTCGTCCGATTTTTACAATGTCGCTGAAGGCTTCGCTTTTGGCCTGAAGCGTTGCTTTGAGTTTGGCAATGGCGGGAAGCAGACGCTCTTCCACTGCGATAACGGATGCTACATGTAACGCTGTAGGATAGGTGTCATTTGATGATTGTGACTTGTTGACGTCATCATTGGGATGAACCAGTTTCTCTTTGCGAAAATCACCGCCAAGAATCTCGGTCGCACGATTGGCGAGTACTTCATTGTTATTCATGTTTGACTGCGTGCCTGAGCCCGTCTGCCATACGACAAGCGGGTAGTTTCCGTCAAGTTTGCCGCCAAGCATGTCATCGGCAGCCTGGGCGATGGCATTGGCTTTGGTTGCATCCAGTTTGCCAAGATCCATATTGACCAGTGCCACGGCTTTTTTCAAATAGGAAAATGCCCGGGTAATCTCATAAGGCATCGTCTCTTCGCCGATTCTGAAATTCTCGATGGAGCGCTGTGTCTGCGCACCCCAATAGGCATCTATCGGGACCTGCATCTCCCCCATAGTATCTTTTTCAACACGAAATGACATCATTGCCCTCCTTCAAAAAATTTATTGGTATTGAGCGTATCAATCAGGGACTGAACCGATGCACACGAACGTGCGAACATCGCTTTTTCTCTCTCATCAAGTGTCACTTCAATAATCTTCTCGGCACCATTGGCACCCAGCATAACAGGCACGCCGGAGACGACATCGGAAAAGCCGTACTCGCCTTCGAGATACACCGCGCACGGATGAATCTGTTTGGTGTCTTTGAGGATTGCTTCAACCATGATGGCTGTTGATTTTGCCGGTGCATAATAGGCAGAACCGGTTTTCAGGTGACCGACGATCTCGGCACCGCCATGACGGGTTCTGTGGACGATCTCGTCAATTTCGGCATTGGTCAGAACGTCCGTCAGCGGAACTCCTGCAACGGTAGAATAACGCGGAAGCGGAACCATATCATCGCCGTGACCGCCCATGACGGAAGCACGGATCTGGCCGCCGCCGTAGCCCAGTTTTTCCTGAATGAACGCCGCCATGCGCGAGCTGTCAAGAATACCGGCCATACCGATGACGCGGCTACGTTCAAAACCGCTCTCTTTAAGAGCAACGTAGGTCATCGCATCAAGAGGGTTGGAGACCATGATAATAATGGCATTGGGAGAGTATTTGGCGATTCCCTCAATGACCTCTTTTGTGATTTTTGCATTAATCATCAATAGGTCATCGCGGCTCATACCCGGAAGACGGGGACTTCCGGCAGTGACGACGACTACGTCACAGTTGTTAAGCTGGGTCATATCTTCAGCGACACTGACAACCGTATGCGAACGTACTGCGGCAGCAGCCTGTGACATGTCAAGTGCCTTCCCTTTCGCTACGTCGATTTTATTGTCGCGTAAAATAACTTCATGCGCAGATCCGAGCATGGCAAGAGAGTAGGCAACCGTTGCGCCTACGTTTCCGGCTCCTACGATACCGACGCGTTTTCCGTGATTCATCTGGACTCCTTGGATTTCGAAAAATATTCCCGTCCAATCCTATCTCAATTACACTTAAGCACCATGTGCGAACACATACCATTTAAGTATAAAAATATGACTGACGGAAGGGCAAAGGTTTTCACCTTTATGGTATCGGCCAAAGCCGATACTTAAAAGCGAGAACGTCTTAAATGTTGTTGATGATAGCGTTGAGTGTCGCAGAAGGACGCATCGCTTTTTCAGCTTTGGCGTCATCCGGATGGAAGTAACCGCCGATATCCTGCGGTTTACCCTCTACAGCCATGAGCTCGGCCATGATCTGATCCTCTTTTTCGATCAGTGCTTTTGCTACCGGAGCGAATTTCGCTTCGAGTGCCGCATCGCCGCATGTGGCAAGCGCATTGGCCCAGTACTGAGCGACATAGAAGTGTGACGCTTTGTTATCAGGCTCACCCGCTTTACGGCCAGGCGCTTTATTGTTGTCAAGATACGCCTGGTTGGCCACATCAAGTGCCGCAGTCACAGCTTTGAGTGCTGCATTGGGGCTCTTCTGCTCGATCATTCTCAGTGATTCTGCGAGTGCGAGAAATTCGCCCAGAGAGTCCCAGCGAAGGTGACCTTCTGCCAGGAACTGATCGACATGCTTGGGTGCAGAACCGCCCGCACCGGTTTCGAACAGACCGCCACCTGCAAGCAATGGAACGATGGAGAGCATTTTTGCCGATGTTCCAAGCTCGAGGATCGGGTACATATCTGTCAGGTGGTCACGAAGGACGTTACCGGTAACAGCGATGGTATTGAGACCTTTGCGAATACGCTCGTTGGTGAAACGTGTCGCGGCAGTGATGTCAAGGAAATGAATCTCGAGACCCTCTGTGTTAAATTCCGGCATATATTTTTTGACTTTTGCAATCATTTGCGCATCGTGCGCACGGTTTTCGTCCAGCCAGAAGACAACCGGAATCTGCTCGATCTGACCACGTTCGAATGCGAGACGGATCCAGTCTTTGATCGGAATGTCTTTCGCACGGGACATACGCCAGATATCACCGGCTTCACACTCAAAACTCATCAGTTCCGTACCGTCTTCGGCAGTAACGGTTACTTTACCGGCTTCTTTCAGTTCGAAAGTTGTCGGATGGGAACCATACTCTTCTGCCTTTTGAGCCATAAGACCGACATTTTGCATGGTACCCATGGTTGCAACATCATACTGGCCGTTTTTAACACAGTCTGCGACCATTTCAGCATGGAACATCGCATAGGTAGAATCCGGAATAACAGCCAGAGTCTCAAGAGCCGCACCGGTACGATCCCACTGTTTACCGCCTTCACGAACAACGACCGGCATGGAAGCGTCGATGATGACGTCGTTTGATGCATTAAAGTTTGTCTGACCTTTGTCAGAATCAACCATAGCGATTTTTGGAGCATCTGCGTCAACAACAGCCTGGAATGCCGCTTTGATCTCGGCCTCTTTGGCATGACCCTTGATTTTCTTTTCAAGGTCTGACATACCGAGATTGGGATTGACACCCAGCTCTTTAAACAGATCAGCATATTTCGCGAATACATCTTCAAAGAAGATTTCAAAAGCATGACCGAACATGACAGGATCAGAGATCTTCATCATGGTAGCTTTAAGGTGCAGTGACCAGATGACGCCTTTCGCTTTTGCTTCTTCAATGGAGTGTTTGTAGAATGCACGAAGCGCTTTGACGGACATGAAAGTACCGTCAAGGACTTCACCGTCAAGTGCTTTGATTGATGTAAGTTCCTTGCCGTTGAGTGCAATCGTTACTTTTTGTCCTTTCTCCAGTGTGACCGATTTTTCATTACCGTAGAAGTCACCTTTACCCTCCATGTGCATCACAGCCGCTTTGGAGTTCTCAGAGTAGGCACGGAGTTTGTGCGGGTTTTTCTGTGCAAAGTTTTTTACCGCCTTGGCTGCACGACGATCGGAGTTACCTTCACGAAGTACCGGGTTAACCGCCGAACCGAGACACGTGCTGTATTTAGCCTGAATCTCTTTTTCTGCATCAGTCTGCGGATTTTCAGGGTAGTTCGGGATGTCATACCCCTGAGACTGAAGTTCAGCGATACAGTCTTTGAGCTGACCGACTGAAGCCGAAACGTTTGGAAGCTTGATGATGTTACCTTCAGGTTTGACACAGAGTTCGCCAAGTTTTGAAAGTTCATCCTCTCCCTTGCCCATTGCAGCCAGTACACGACCTGCCAAAGAGATATCACTCTGCTCCAGTTCAACACCGCCAGCAGCACAGAATTTTGCTGCGATTGGGAAGAAAGAGTATGTTGCCAGTGCCGGGGCTTCGTCGATTTTCGACCAAATGATTTTAGACATGCTGTTCCTCTGATTTAAAATTTCAGGTCACAGTGTAGCACTTATCAAAAAAATCTATCATCTTCTTTATGACTTCTCTATCGAGTTTTTCCAAATATGTATCATTTAGTAGCATTTATGATATTTTTTCTATGTGTAGAAAAGTAACTTGTGTAGTGGTGTTTTCCATCTTTTCCAAGTACAAAATAAAGAAAATCGGTGTCTGCAGGGAAAATGGCAGCCTTGATGGCATCGATTCCGACATTACAGACGGGCAGAGGTGGCAAGCCGTTATTTTTGTAGGTGTTATACGGTGAATTGTCCTGTTTTATGCGCTCTGCCGTAATCTTGTCATGCGAATAGCGGCCATAGTTCAATGTTCCGTCCATCTGCAGGCGCATCCCTTTTTTAATACGATTATAGATAACGGAGCTGACTACCGGCATATCCTCCTCAGAAGCTGCTTCTTTTTGTATCACCGAAGCAAGTGTTACGAAATGAAACCACTTCTTTTCATCATAGGTTCCGAAGATTTTTTCCGACCAGAGACGCATCTGTTGACGCGACTGGTGCAGCAAAATCCGGATGGCACGTTTTTCATCTATTCCCATGGGAAGATGGTAGGTTTCAGGTACAAGCGCACCCTCGGAAATGGGTGCAAACTCCAGGAAATAGTACTCCAGAAGCGCTCTGTCAAGTGAAAGCCTGCTTGAGAGGGAGTCGAGGAAAAGCGCCGTTGTCTCACCCGGAATCAGTGTCACTGACGTCATGGCAGCCTTTGATGTCGCCAGACGGTAAAGAAAATCACCATGACTCAGGTGCTCAACCCCAATATTGATCCAGCCCTGCTGGGGATATCCGATAAAACGCAAAAGATAGCCATCAAGAGATGTCAGCTCGAAATTTCTGCTTTTGAGGTATGTTATAATCTGCTTAATAGAACCCTGCGGGATATAGAGTACATTGCTGCTTTTCATGGGTAAATTCAGGTAGTAAAAAATGGATATCAACAGCACCAGAGTGATCTCTATGATCCATTTTACGCTACTGAGTCTTTTCATCTTTTTTTTCGTCTTTACAGGTTCAATTTTTTTAATACTGCAACAAGGCATTGGCTGGCAAACATTTGACTGGGGCGCCATTCAGGGGAAAGCATTATACATAAATTGCCATAACGGCATCCGCCTCACCATCGATGAGCTTCATGTCTATAAAAGTAACACTCTGGCGGAAAAAAAGCCATTCGATCCGCGCGATCTCAGTAAGGCGCTTTCCAAAATGGCGCCGCTTCTTCCCTTTCTCCGGGACATCGATATTGAAAACATCCACTATAACGGGTCAATACTCTCGTTACGCTATACTCCCGAGAGCGGTCTGCTTGTACACGCTGAAGGGGCGCACTACCGACTTGATGCCAATGTATCGCTGGATGAGAAGGCTTTATATCTTTCATCGCTCTCTCTGGAGTACTTCGACACATTACATGTAACCGGTTCCGCCTTGTTCGACCTTAATACCTCGGCATTCTACGGCACCATTGAAACTATAGTCGCCAATGCGGATCACTTTAGCACGTACATGCGTTCCGACAGCGAAAGTGTCGCGTTTCGTCTCGAATCCGATACCCATCTCACTACCCTGCCCCAAATCGTCGCCCTGCTGCCGCTGCATCCGCTGAGCAAACCCTGGATGTCCGATTACATCAAAAGCGGCGACATCACACTGCATCCGCTCACGGGTACCTACCGTTTTGCGCCACCGCACGGGCTTCTTCAAAGTATTGACGCTTATGCCAGTGTTACCGATGCCGCTTACGAATTTGCACGCGGTTTCAAACCGGCAACGGCAAAAAAAGTTGATGTGCGCTTTCGCAAAGGCAAACTGGAAATCGAACCGCATGAGAGCGCTTTTTACGACAACCGCGGTGACAACACCGATGTCGCAATCGATTTTAACCCCGAGCATCCCCTGCTTCAGGTGCACATCGACACATCGGCCCGTCTGGATGATGACATCGTACGACTGATACGCCATTACGGCATCGATCTGCCTCTCAAGCAGCGCAGCGGCAGCACCCGTGCCGACTTGACGCTATCGGTAGATCTTGAAACTGAACAGACGACGGCATCGGGCACCTTTGCTGTTTCCGATGCTGCCGTTCTTTTTCACCGTGAGCCTCTGTTTGTACACACGGGCAGCGTGATCCTGAAAAACAATGATGTCCTCCTGAAAGATATGAACGCCTCATACCGGGAGCGGGTACATGGCATTCTCAACGCCGCGTTCAATCCGGCGAAAGGAACCGGCCTTTTCAAAGCGGATATTACAGAGATACGTCCCTTTGGTGATGCGTCACTGCAACTCCAAACAAACCCTTTACATGTAAGCTATGAAATGGTTCCAAAAACTCTTGACAGGCTGAAAATTCCGGCTTCGATATGGCAGTATCAGCATCATCTACTGCACGTCGATGCCATTGATACCGACTTTGACTATCACCGCCTTAGAACGCATATTCCCCCCACTGCTGTGATTGTTGACAACACCAGCCTGCTGCATGCATCATCGACTCTGGATCTGCGTGCCATGCAGATTACAACCCTTCTGGATCTTCACAGTGTTGATCTTGACGGCTTCAGGCTCGATCAGAACGCTCTTGCCCTACAGATCGGCTATGATCGCAATCTTACCGTCTCGACCCCTTTTAAAAGTCAATGGCGCTACAAGGGAACGCCTTTTGAAATCGGTGCGCTTGGAATGGCTCTTAAAGATGACAACCTCACGATTGATCCGCTTTTTCTCGGCATCGATCAGCAGTTTTCCACAACGCTTACCGGCTTCTACTCCCTGCCCTCACGCAGCGGCCATCTGCTGCTTGACGCGCTCTCCATCAACAACAACAAAATCGGTGCGCTGCTGCATAATCAAAAAGAGGCGGAACTGGAGTTTCGCATTGAAGCGCAACAGGTCAGCGTCGCACTGCCGTCGCTTGATTTTACGTTCAAATCCCTGCCGCAGGGATGGGAGATGCAACTTCCAAAACTCTCCCAGATGGCGCGCAACTCCCCTTTGATGCAGGAATACAACATTACGCAGGGTTCCCTCACACTTGGTTCCAAAACCGATTCGGATGCCCTCTATTTTCACGGCAATGTCGATTATGCCTACCCGATTCTTGTTCAGGACGATACCCCGCAAACCCACTACCGCTTTGAAGGGCGTTTTGAAGACAACCGCACACGTATGCGCATCAACAACGCCGTGACACTGGAAGTCGGAGACGATGTCTCCATTTTCGCTCAGAATGCCGGATTGAACGTCATGGCCTTCGTCGATTTTCTCAAGGATCACACCAGCGCACAGCGATCGACAAGCACGACCGTCACGCTCGATGCCAATCAGAGCTACCTCTACTTTACACCGCAGCGCAGAGCTCTAGCTGACACCATTCATATCAGCAGTGACAGCAGTGAAATTTTTGGTTCACTCATCTATAAAAAAGGCGGTGCCGGACTGGAAATGCGCAACGGCCAATTTTATCTCTACGGCCAGCACTTCAATGACACCTTCATGAACCACCTGCTTGCGTTTTCGACCTATAAAGGCGGACAGTTCTCTTTTGCGGTCAAAGGAACGCTTGAGAGCTTCAAAGGCGTGGCACGCATCGACAAAAGCCGCCTGAAGGAGTATGTCGTCTTCAACAACGTCCTGGCGTTTATCAATACGATTCCCGCACTCGCCAGCTTTTCGCTTCCGGGGTATGCCAAAGCCGGGATTCCCATCAAGGAGGCATACGCCGCGTTTGAATACAAAGATGCCATTATGCACTTTGATGCGGTGAAATTTGATTCGGACGAAATGGACTTTTACGGAAAGGGTATCGCAGATTATCCCAACAATAGGATTGATATGGAGCTGAGCATAAAGACGCAGCTCGGAAGTAATGTCTCACAGCTTCCGGTCGTGGGCTACATTCTCGTCGGTGATGACGGTACTGCCATGACAACCGTCAATATCAAGGGGCCGTTACAAAATCCGGAAGTCTCGACCGGGATGGCCAAAGATATCGTCATTGCACCGTTTAATATTCTCAAACGGGCCGTTACCTACCCCTTTCACCTGATCGATACGCTGACCCACGATCAGAATGAGACACAAATCGATCCTACTCGTTACGTAGAACCGTAAGCACGTCCACTTCACTGGCTTTTTTGGCCGGATAGAACGATGAGAGCAGTACAATGACAAACGCTCCCGCAAGGATCATGGCAAGATCAAGCATACTCAGATCAAGCGGCAGCGTCGATGTCGGATAGACATCTTTGGGAAGCGATACAATCTCGAACGTTCCCAGCACCCAGAGGCCGACAAATCCAAGCAGCGCTCCGGCCGCAATGCCTGCAAGACCAATCACGATTCCCAGATACAAAAAGACCTTTTTAATCTGTGCCGAAGAGGCGCCCAGAGAGATCAGCAGCGCAATCTCGCTGCGGCGGTTCATGACCGTCATCAGGAGCGATGAGATGATATTGATGGAAGCAATGAGAATAATCAGCATCAGAACAATAAAGAGCGAGGTCTTTTCCAGTTCGAGCGCGGCAAAGAAGTTGACATTATCTTCCCACCAGCCCTTGATGCTGACCGACATCGGCAGGATCTTTTTGATTCGGGCGATATCCTGCTGCGGATTTGGCGAATAGATATGAATACCGTCGTACTGATTGGCCGGTATGCGCAGAATCTTCTGAAGTGATTCAAGCGTCGTATAGTTGTACGCCTTGTCATAGGCACTCAGCCCCGAATCAAAAACACCGGCAACTTCGAAACGCTTCATGCGGGGCGTTACGCCCAGACCGCCCGGCTCCATCTGCGTAAAGACGTAGGTCAGTTTCTCGCCCGGCTGTAGCGCGAATTCGTCATGCAGTGTTTTTCCGATGAGAACATCGAACGTCCCGGGAAGCGCCCTGTTTTCGAGTGCCTTGTCAATGACCGCATTGACACGGCGCTCCTCTTCAAAATTGACGCCAAAAAGGTAGCCGCCTTCCAGACGGCTTCCGGCACGTGCCATGGCCGGCGACGATACGAAAGGGCTGAAATGAAGTTCGGGGAATTCGGCAATCAGTGTCAGCAGAAGCTCTTCGTTTACACTGCCGTAAAATTTTGGCATCACCGTCAGCGGATAGTTCATGACGGTAAGTTTCTTTTTGAATTCGTTGTCGAAACCGTTCATCAGCGCCATGGCGATAATGAGCACCATCACACCCAGTGTAATGCCCAAAAACGCAAGCAGCGCGGAGAGAAAAATAAAAGGCTGCTCCGAATCGAAACGTAAAAAGCGCTTAACGAGGTAGGAGACGATACTCAAGAGGCGAACGCACCTTTTTTGGGACCGCTCTGTCCGCAGCACTGTTTGTATTTTTTCCCGCTGCCGCAGGGACAGGGGTCATTGCGCGCCACTTTTTTTTCGGAAAGTTCCGGCTCATGGGAGACCGCATCGCCATGCATGAGCGACTGTGCGAGTTCACGCTGTTTCTGTTCAATCTCGCGCTGCCGCGCCAGAGCTTCCGCCTCTTCTTCGGCATTGGAGATGCTAAACTGAATGATATGCAGCGTCTTGATAGTCTCAAACTTGATCGTCTCGACCAGCTCCTGGAAGAGGTTGAAACTCTCTTTTTTGTACTCGACCAGCGGATCTTTCTGGTTGTAGGCGCGCAGACGGATTCCCGTTTTCATCGTATCCATCTGATAAAGGTGCTCGCGCCATGCGGTATCAAGCGTTTTGAGATAGATCTCGCGTTCGACATTGTGGCGCATCTCTTCATCGATAATGCTCATCTTCGTATCATACGAGGCTTTGAGCTCACGCAACAGCGCTTCATGCAGCGCTTCATACTCAAGACCTTCAAACTTTTCGGGTTCAATCGCAAAGTTCATCTCCTCCTTGAGCTTCAGCGCCAGACGCTCGAGTTCGAAATCTTCGCGTGCCGTACCGTCAAAGATATTACATGTAAGGAAAAGCGATTGAAGATAGGCCTCGCGAATCTCGTCAATCTTCTCTCCGATAGCATACTCGGGATTGAGCAGCTCATTGCGGAAACGGTAGACGATCTTACGCTGTTCATTGGCGACATCATCATACTCGACAATATGTTTACGCCCTTCAAAGTGAAGGTTTTCGACTTTTTTCTGCGCTTTTTCAACCGCACGCGTCACCATCGACGACTCAATATACTCGCCGTCTTCAACACCCAGACGCTCCATGATGGACTTGATCTTGTCCGAACCGAAAATACGCAGCAGGTTGTCTTCAAGGCTCAGGTAAAACTGTGTCGTTCCCGGATCGCCCTGACGACCGGAACGGCCACGGAGCTGATTGTCGATACGACGGTTTTCATGACGCTCCGTCCCGATGATATAGAGTCCGCCGAGCGCCTTGATCTCTTCGCTGACCTTAATGTCGACCCCGCGTCCCGCCATGTTGGTAGCGATGGTGATGGCAGCTTTCTCACCCGCATGTTTGATGATTTCACCCTCTTGCTCATGGTTTTTCGCATTGAGCACGGTATGGGCGATCTTTTCGTTTTTCAAAAGTGCATGCAGCTTTTCGGACTTCTCGATGGAAGCCGTACCGATGAGAACCGGCTGGCCCGTCTTGTTGAGCTCCCTGATCGTTGCGATAACGGCATCGAATTTCTCTTTTTCCGTTTTGTAGATCAGGTCGTTGAGATCTTTACGAATGACCGGAATGTTGGTCGGAATGGAGATGACATCGAGGCTGTAGATCTGCGAAAACTCGGTCGCTTCCGTCTGCGCGGTTCCCGTCATACCCGCCAGCTTGTCATACATGCGGAAGTAGTTCTGGAAGGTGATGTCGGCCAGAGTCTGCGTCTCTTCCTTGATATCGACGCGCTCTTTGGCTTCAAGTGCCTGATGCAGCCCTTCGGAGTAACGGCGCCCTTCGGAGAGACGTCCCGTAAACTCGTCAACAATGACGATTTCGCCGTCTTTAATAACGTAATCGACATCAATCTCGAAAAGGTAGTTGGCCTTGAGCGCCTGATCAAGATGGTGCGACAGACGCGAATTCTCAATGCTGTAGAGGTTATCTACCCCAAAGAGCTGTTCCGCCTTGGTAATGCCCTCTTCGCTCATGAGCACGATGCGGTCTTTTTCATCGACTTTGAAGTCTTCATCTTTCACCAGTTTTTTGGCAACGTCATCCGCCTGGGCATAGTCGCTCATCTTTCGGTTGACGGGACCGGAGATGATCAGCGGCGTCCGCGCTTCGTCAATCAGAATGGAGTCCACTTCGTCGACGATGACAAACGCGTGTTCGCGCTGTACCATCTGCTCGCGCGAATAGTTCATGTTGTCGCGCAGATAGTCAAATCCGAACTCGTTGTTCGTACCGTAGGTGATGTCCGCATGATACTGGGCACGTTTTTGCGCCGGATCATACATCCCTTCGAGGATAATTCCCACCTCATAACCCAAAAAGCGGTAGAGTTCACCCATTTCGGTGCCGTCGCGCTTTGCCAGATAGTCGTTCACCGTCACCAGATGCACCCCTTTGCCCGTCATGGCATTGAGTGCGATCGGCAGGGTTGCGACCAGTGTTTTACCTTCACCCGTCTTCATTTCGGCGATGCGTCCTTCGTGCAGAACCATTCCCCCGACAAGTTGAACATCAAAATGACGCATTCCCAGGACGCGTTTGCTCGCCTCCCGGGTAATGGCAAATGAATCAAAAAGTACGTCATCAAGTGTTTTCTCACCGGAGCGCACCGCTGCTTTGAGAGCATTGAAAGCTTCCTGCAGCGCTGCATCGTCCATCGCTTCATATTGGGGCTCAAGTGCGTTAATTTTTTTGACACCCTTCTTATATTTTTTAAGTTCTCTGTCGTTACGGGTTCCAAAGATTTTTCCAAAAGCAGCTTGTAGCATCGATTACCTTACATGTAAAAAAATGGAGTCGATTATAGCACTTTAAACTTATCTGAAGGGTTAACTTAGCGCTCCTGAAAATTAAATATTAATTAATATCCGGTTTTGCTCTGCTATAATCCGTCAAAAAAGCAGTTTGATGAGACCTCTTTTCTTTTCCCTTTATGCCGCAGTCGCCCTTTACGCCTTTCCCGTATCGCTTGAAACCCTCCAGTGCGATTTCAACCAGACCATCACCGATGAGCAAAATGTCAGTCTCGTCTACAGCGGAACCCTCCAGGCCAAAAGACCCGCCCTTGCCCACTGGCACTATTCAAAACCCGTTATCAAGGATATCTTCATTGAAGATCGGCAGGTCACCGTAGTGGAACCCGAACTCGAACAGGCCATCATCAAAGAGATCGGCGATGATATTGACATCATTGCTATTTTGACGCATGCCAAAGCGCGTTCAGAAACCCTCTACGAAGCACGATACCATGACCGCAGCTATCTGATATACCTGAATGGTACGACGCTTGAGCGCATTGTCTATGATGATGATTTCGGCCATTCGACCGTTATCCGTTTTTTTAATGTCCGACAAAACGCTCCCGTTGAAAGCGAGCTGCTCAAAGCGCATATTCCCGAAGGCTTCGATCTCATTCGGTAACTTACATGTAACGGCTTTGTCATCGTCGTACGCTACGTTACGCCATGGCTTGGCGTCTTTTTCTTCTCATACTCCTCTTGACACCGCTGCTTGAAGCACAGCAGCGCTCTTACGGTTATCTGATCGGTTTTCGAACCGCTTCCATACCCTATGTGACGCGCCACCCATCGGAAAATATGAACTCCTATCTGCCCCTGCTCTATTTTGAAGGCGACACCCTTTTTCTGCGCGGTCTTGAAGGCGGAGTGCACCTGTATGAAAAAAATAGCGTCAGTGTCGATGCACTGGCACGCCTTCGATTTGTCGATATGCCGCACAGCGCCCCGGAGTACTTCGGAGGCGATGTCATTGACAGCGGTTTCTCGCTAAGCTGGCAGACGTCCGCTTCAAAACTTTCCCTTGCATGGCTTCAAGACGGCTATGCGCGCTCCTACTGGGAACTTTCTGGACGCACTTCCCTGAGCTATGCTTCAGCCACTTTCACACCGTTTGTGCAGCTGCAGTACCGTGATGCAGCGTTTAACACCCACTACTACGGACTCGAACAGTCGCTAAAAGCGGATATCGCCCCGACTGTCGGCGTAGAAAGCAGTGTCGCCATAGGAGACGCACTGCGTCTTTATGCACGTCTCAAAACAGAATATTCTGGCAGTAACGTTGCAGCGGCCGACAGTGTCGAAAGCCCGCTTAATTCTGAACTGATCACCGGAATCAAACTCTCAGGTCTGCCATCGCAACGTCTGCAACATCATCCCTACATGCAGACCGGATTCGGCATTGCGACGCTCGGCAGTTTCTCGCAGCTGCTAACACTTTCGGCGCCGAGCGACCCCTATGCCCATAAAATGGCATCGCTTTTCTACGGCCATCCGCTCAGTGATACCTTGATGGGTCTGGAGATGCCGCTTTACCTCCACAGCGGTATTGCCTACCACTTTGAATCGGAGCAGCAGCACCGCGCGCTTGAACTCGTCACGGCCTTCAAAACCTTTAAAGCGCTTCCCTGTCGGTTTGAGCTCGGAATGGCCATAGGGCTCTCCTATATTTCAGAAACGACCTACGTTGAAAACTGGGCTAATGAGAAAGACGGTTACCATGAAACGAGCCGTCTCATGAATCATCTCGATCTCTCCATCGAAAACAGAGTAGCCAAAAGAGTTTCGGTCGGATACGGATGGTTTCACCGTTCGGGAGTTTTTGAAAGTGTTCAGAGTTTCGGGCAGATCAAGGGTGGCAGTAACTACCACCACTTCTTTTTAAAGTTTTACATGTAAGGAAAAAGAGAGCACCGCAGCACAAAAAGTGCCGCGGTGAAAGAAGTTGCAAACCTTATACAGGTTTGATAGTGACACCGTATTTGTCTTCAGCAGCGTCACGCTCCTGAAGGGCATAGTTGGCGATCTCGTTGAAGTTGAGGTATTTATAGACATCTTCCGTTTTACCGGAGAGTTTTTCCGGTACGATGCTCATGTACTCTTCAACCGTAGGAATGCGTCCGAGTTTTGCACAGACCGCCGCAAGCTCGGCAGATCCGAGGTACACTTGAGTGTTTTTGCCAAGACGGTTGTCAAAGTTACGTGTTGATGTCGAGAACACCGTGGCATCCGGACGTGCCTGAGCCTGGTTACCCATACAGAGTGAACAGCCCGGAACTTCCGTTTGCGCTTCAATCGCTTTAAAGATATCGTAGTAATTCTCGTTGATCAGCTGCTGCTCGTCCATACGGGTCGGCGGAACGATCCAGAATTTCTCAACGGCGACTTTGCCTTCGCCGCGCATTACTTCGCCGGCCGCACGGTAGTGACCGATGTTGGTCATACAGGAACCGAGGAAGACTTCATCAATCTTTTCACCCGCGACTTCGCTGAGCAGTTTGACATTATCCGGGTCATTCGGACAGGCGAGGATCGGCTCTGTAATTTCATTCAGGTCAATGTCGATAACCGCAGCATACTCGGCATCGGCATCAGGCTGAAGCAATTCAGGGTTTTTCAACCACTCTTTCATTTTGTCCGCGCGGCGCTGGATCGTGCGTGCATCCTGATACCCGTCAGCCACCATCGCTTCAAGCAGCGTGATGTTGGATTTGAGGTACTCGATGACCGGCTCTTTGTTCAGAAGAACGGTACACGCAGCCGCTGAACGCTCTGCAGAAGCGTCGGAAAGTTCAAACGCCTGCTCGGCTTTGAGGTTGGGGAGTCCTTCAATCTCAAGAATACGCCCGTTGAAAATATTTTTCTTCCCTTTCTTCTCAACCGTCAGAAGTCCCTGCTTGATCGCATAGTACGGAATGGCGTTAACAAGGTCGCGCAGTGTGATACCCGGCTGCAGGTCGCCTTTAAAGCGCACCAGAACCGACTCGGGCATTGTCAAAGGCATAGCGCCTGTAACGCCTGCGAATGCAACGATACCCGAACCACCGGGGAATGAGATACCGATCGGGAAACGCGTATGAGAGTCACCACCGGTACCAACCGTGTCAGGAAGTACCATGCGGTTGAGCCATGAGTGGATAACACCATCCCCCGGACGCAGTGCCACACCGGAGCGGTTGGCAATAAAATCAGGCAGGGTGTGGTGCAGTTTCACGTCGGATGGTTTTGGATACGCCGCTGTATGACAGAACGACTGCATTACGAGATCCGCAGAGAAACCGAGTGCCGCAAGCTCTTTGATTTCGTCACGTGTCATTGGACCGGTAGTGTCCTGAGAACCGACAGTCGATGTCATAGGCTCAACGTACATACCCGGACGTACGCCTTCCACGCCACAGGCGCGGCCTACCATTTTCTGTGCCAGCGTGTAGCCTTTGCCCGTATCTTCAGGCTGCTCGGGAGCAATGAAGAGTTCTGTCGGGGCCAGACCCAGAGACTGACGTGCTTTAGCCGTCAGACCGCGTCCGATGATGAGAGGAATCCGTCCGCCTGCGCGTACTTCGTCAACAATGGTGTTGGGGCGAAGCGAGAAAGTCGCGATGCATTTTCCGTCTTTGTGCGCTTCACCTTTATAAGGATAGATCGTCACGACATCGCCGGTTTCCATACCGGTAACATCCATTTCAAGCGGGAGTGCGCCGGAGTCTTCACAGGTCGCGAAGAAGATCGGAGCGATGATGCCGCCAATGACGACACCGCCGCTGCGTTTGTTTGGAACACCCGGAATGTCGTCACCCATGTGCCACTGTACCGAGTTGACACCCGATTTGCGTGAAGAACCCGTACCGACAACGTCACCAACGTAAGCGACCGTATGCCCTTTTTCTTTCAAAGACTTGATGGTCTCAAGCGGATTGTCCATTTTCGCGCGCAGCATGGAGTTGGCATGCAGCGGAATATCCGAGCGTGTAAACGCTTCGGAAGCAGGAGAAAGGTCATCCGTATTGGTTTCGCCCGGCACTTTGAAAACCGTTACGGTAATCTCTTCGGCAATGGCAGGCTTGGAAGTGAACCACTCTGCATTGGCCCATGATGTCATGACTTCGGTAGCGGCTGCGTTACCCGCTTTGTGCATCTCTTCGACATCGTTGTACGCATCGTAAACGAGAAGCGTGTGCTTGAGTGCTTCCTTTGCTGCTTCAACGACAGCAGCGTTGGCGGAGTTCAGGGCTTCAATGATTGGCTTGACATTGTAACCGCCAAGCATCATTCCCATAATCTTGACAGCCTGTTCAGGAGCGATGCCCGCAACACTCACTTTTTCCTGAGCGACATCATTCAAAAATGCAGCTTTGACATACGCTGCATCGTCAACACCGGGATTGACACGGTTTGTCAGAAGATCAAGAAGTTCTTCCGTACACTCTGTTTTGATCAGTTCAATCACTGCTGCTGTCTGCTCGGCTGAGAGCGGGAGCGGTGGAACACCAAGTGCCTCACGTTCTGCTACGTGTGCTTTGTAGTCTTCTAAAAAAGCCATCATGACTCCTGCGTTGATAAATTTCGCAAGATTATAACTTAATCACTGATGACCTACGACCACAATGTTACTTATCTACTCAAAGAAATGAAAAGCATCCATTTTTATGTAGATATTTGTAACAAATTGCCATTTTTAGCCATTATAGAATGTCACGATTGCCTTTTGCATTGGGTGTTGTCAGGATCCCCTGCTGCTCCATCTGCTCAATAATACGGGCCGAACGGTTATACCCAATCTGAAGACGGCGCTGCAGATAACTGATAGAGGTTTTTTTCTCTGCCAGTACGATGTTTTTAGCCTCTTCAAAGAGCTCGTCAAGCGGTTCATCCACACCATTGGAATTGCTGCTTCCCTGAGAGAGTTCATTCTCTTCATATAGGAAGCTTTTGTCATATTGCGGTGCACGCTGGGCCTTGATGTACTCAACGATCTGTTCGATCTCGCTTTCGGTACTCCAGGGCGCATGCAGACGTACCAGTCCTGTAGCACCCGGAGGTGTAAAGAGCATGTCTCCGCGTCCGAGCAGCGATTCGGCACCCTGAGTATCAAGAATGATCTTGCTGTCAACGCGCTGTCCCACACGGTAACTGATGCGTGAAGGAAGGTTGGCTTTAATAAGCCCCGTGACGACATCGACACTCGGGCGCTGCGTGGCTACAATCAGGTGAATACCGCTGGCACGCGCCATCTGCGCCAGACGGGCAATGGAGTATTCGACATCCTTGCCGCTGGTCATCATCAGGTCGGCCAGCTCGTCAATAATAACGACAATATAAGGAAAAGGTTCAAAGCCCTCTTTTTTCGCCTTCTCGTTGTAGTTTTCGATATTTTTGGTGCGGGTGTCACTCATCATATGGTAACGGCGTTCCATCTCATGAACCATGTTATTGAGCGCGACAATGGCCTGTTTTGCCTTGGTAATAACCGGGGTCAACAGATGCGGAATATCGTTGTAGATCGAAAATTCGAGCATTTTGGGGTCAATCATCAACAGGCGCAGCTGATCGGGTGCGTTGCGATAGAGCAGACTCAGAATCATTGCGTTGATTCCCACGCTTTTACCGCTCCCGGTCGTTCCTGCAATAAGCACGTGCGGCAGCTTTTTCAAATCGGTAATGAACGGTTTTCCGACAATATCTTTCCCCAGTGCAATCGTGAGCGGCGAACTGGCTTCTTTGAAGAGTTTGCTCTCAAAGATCTCGCGCAGATAGATGGTCTCGACCGTATGGTTGGGAATTTCAATCCCCACGACGTCCTTGCCCGGAATCGGAGCCTGAATGCGTATGGTCTCCGCTTTGAGCGCCATGGCCAGATCATCCTGAAGCCCCAGAATTTTGGAGACCTTGATATTGGCCGCCGGTTTGAACTCAAACGTCGAAACAACCGGTCCGGCGTACGTGCGCACCACATCGCCCTCAATCTTGAAGTGTGCGAGCTTTTCAATGAGGTCTTTGATTTTGTCGTCCAATTCCGCTTCATCCACCGCAGTGCGCTGCTTGGGAGGTGCCTGCAAAAAGTCGAGCTTGGGAAGCTTGAAGTTTTTCGGCTGTTCGGTCTTTCCTTTTTCAATCTGCTCAAGCAGCTTGGTGTTCTCTTCGAGCTCATCGACGACTATCGCATGCTTGCTCTCTTTGACTTTTTTTGAGAGCGATACGATGGTCTGTTTCTCTTCTACCGCCGTAACAGGTTCCGCAGCCTCAGGAAGCGGCGGGGTCTCGGGTTCCTGTTTTACCTGCGGCGGCGTTTTGCGCGCTTTTTTCTCTGCACGGGTAAACGCCGGAGCATCGAGCGGATCTTCCATCTCTTCAGGAGCGTTTTCAAAGAGAAAGCTTTCCGATTCCAAAACCGCTTCCTCATTCCTGGCCGGTGCCACTTCCTGAAAGTTCAGCAACTGCCTGAGTGAGACCGCCATCTCTGCGATGCTCTGCTCAAGAATCATCACTATCGACACAAGCATGGCGATAATCCAGAAAACGCTGACACCGAAAAGCCCGATGTAAGGGCTCAGAAAATCTACAAAGCTCCCGCCGATGATCCCGCGGTATTCATTTTCTACCAGCATTCCCTGAAAAATCAGCAGTGAGAAAAAAAGCAGCAAGGAGGCAACAATAATCTCAATGCTGCGAATGGAAAAGTCGTGGCTGCGGTACCAGTACACCAGAGGCGCCATCATGGCAAAAAGGTAGACATAAGAGAGGTATCCGAAGGTGTGGTGGTTAAACTGTGCAAAGGCGGACCCGAAAGAGCCTATCAGCCCCGAACTGCCCAGCAGCGTCGCCAATGCGAGATAAAAAAGAATTCCGGCAAAAGTAATAAGAAGAGCATCGCGCACTATCAAAAATCCTTGTTACATGTAAGGTAAGAAAAAGAAAAGAGTATAACAAAAAAGCGCAAAGGACGCGCTTTTTATGGCATTTCAGAAAGGTATTAGATATATTTGACGAGAGAGAGCTGCGATATTTTGGAAATATTGGAGAACATCGCCTGATAATTGAGCTGCAGCTGCTGAAAACGCAGCGTCGCTTCAGCAATATCCGTATCGATCACTTCCGAACGCAGCTGCTGCGTATTGATAAGCAGCATGTCGCTGCGGGTTATCGCCGACTGAAGCGTTTGCGACTGTGCACCGGCCTGCGTCTGCATGCGGCTCGTATGCATATTCAGATCGTCAATGACCTGAATGGCGTTTTGAATACCGATATTGCGAGGATCAACGGCATCATCACCATCGGCACGCAATCGTCCCGCTTCGACTGAGCGAATCACCTCGTCAAGCTGCGCAAAAAAGTCGGTTTTCGGGTCGCGGATGCTGAGTGCGTTATTGGCATTGAATGCACCCATCGCACCGGTTGTCACCGCATAATTGTCACTGTTGACGTCATAAATACTGAGGCCCGCCTGCGTACTTGTAGCACCAAGCTCTTCAAAGGTCACTTTGCCGTCATAAGAGAGTGTTACCTGCGAGTTCTTATTGGAATTGAGAATCGCCTGATTGTAATTGGAGCTCGGGTCTTCGTTATTCATGGCCATATTGACGACATCCATCAGCTGGCGGTAAGTCATGTCGGCTGCAGCCGTCGTATTGCCCGAAGCATCGAGCACATCGTAGCTGTAATCTCCCGTAACGGTTACCGGAGAAGCGTTGAGGTTGATATCAATCGAAAACGCACTGCCGTCAATGCGCGACCCGCTTACATGTAACGAAGAGTTTAACGAGGAGAAGACTTCGGAGAGTTTTGTACTGTCCGTAGCAAAGGCGTTGGAACCTTTGAGTATCTGGGTCACGTTGGAGTTAAGAAACTGACCGTTTGTTTCAAAATCGGCACGGTCATAGACCAACCCTTCGGTAGCGAGCCCGACACTGTTTTCAAGACCGCTTTTCATAAACTCTTTGACGTAAAGCTTGCCGTTGGTCGCCGCATCTTCAAAATCGGTCACGCCTGAAGCGAGGGCGTCGATATCGGTAACGTTGGCATCATCTTCCGACGGATCGACCGCTCCGCTGCTGTCATCATCGTTACGCCCGAAATCGGTTGCACCCACCATATGAAAATCAAGCTTGCTCGAGCCTGATATAAGGTCTTCAATCTCGATCTGTCCATAATTGTTGAGTGTCACATTGACGACATTTTTGCCGCCAAAATCATTAGCAATCTTTTCAAGAAGGGCATCAACGCTCTCATCGTCGCGCATCGCGTATTTGGACTTAAACGTCGTCCCGTCATGCTGTGTACCCTGAATGTAGAAAAAGTGCTTCGCTTCGGTTGTATCGACCACCGTGCCCGCATCTCCCATCAGATCGCGTATGGTGCTCTCCGGCGTGATGTACTGTTCGGTGCCAAGATTGGTTGCAGTAATACCCTGCTGCATGATATGAGGATAGAGCTCCGTGAGGTTGAGCTGTTTGACATTGGTCGAGATTTTACGCGCCGTTTTGCTCTCTTCACCCAAAAAGAGATCGGCTCCGGTTATATTGTACTTCTGCTGAATCTCATGACCCAAAAAAGCGGTCAGATCAGCGTCGTTACCCTGATAGCGGCCATTGGAGTCAATGGATTTGGTCGCCGTCTCGCTTCCGGAAAAAAGATACTGCCCGTTAATAGAGGTATTGGCGAGTGTGTAGAGATGGTTTTCAAGACCGCGCAGCTCTTTGGCAATGGCTTCCATACTCTCATCGGAGTGTTCATCGCTGGCCGCGCGGATGAGTTTCGTTTTGATGGAATCAAGCGTCTTGGAAAAGTCACCCAGCACAGTGTCGGTTTGCGTACTGAACTTGTAACCGCTTTGCGTACTTTTTTTGACCTGAGTCAGTGTCGTCATTTCATTGTCAAGCCGCATGGTATCGATGAAGGCTGTCGTATCTTCAAATGCGTACTGAATCGTATGCGTTGATGTAATCTGCTTGTTGACATCAAACAGTGCTTTTCCAATTTTATTGTTATCGCCGTACATGTCACGATAATACATACTGTTAGTGACTCGCATGATTCACCTCCTGTCTTTACATGTAACGAGCAAATCTGATTCCATCTTGCTGTTAATGACTATATCGTCCAAAAAAAGTTACCCTTTACCGCACCTGTTTACATGTAAGGTTGCGATCTTCTCACACTTTTGTTTTCATTCGACTGCCATTTAAACAAGTTTAAGATTATTACCACTATACTTTCACCCTTCAAACACATGCCGATGTGGTGAAATGGTAGACACACTAGATTCAAAATCTGGCGCCCTCTGGGCATGGCGGTTCGAGTCCGCCCATCGGTACCACCTAAATCACCTATTTTACAAGCTTTCCCCTCAATCAATTTTCCAAGTGTGCCCAAAGTGTGCCCATTAAAGATCAAAAGACACATCAACTTTTAACTGCATTATAGTTCATAAGTGTCCTTATCTTTGGTCGGATAATCACTTATTCTATCGCAGCTAACCTCTACTCGATTATCCCTTATCTCTAAATCACTATATCTGTTGCACTTTAAACTTGAATGGGCGCCTACATTAAAGCTTCAGACGCATAGCAATTCAAACTTGAATGGGCGAAAGTTTTTTATGCACAGCTGGATTGAATCACTAAGCTTCTAAAGAAATGTGCTAGAATCCCAACATGGAAAATTTAGAAATCATTATAAATAAACCATTACTGTTCAGCAATTACCCGATATTTTGGGGTGTCAATTTCTTTGGCATAGACTGGCTTATCTTCTATCATTACATACTCAGTGCTAACACTGACTATTCGAAAGAGTGTCCATATTGCGAAGAAAAATTACAATGCAATGCAAGAAAAGTGAAAGCATGGTTATAAAGAAATTTCACTTGTAAGTAGAGCTGCTTCAGGAATTGTAGTTATAGCGTTAATCATGCTGTATCAGGAATACAAAGAATACAAGTAAGAACAGGAAGTAAAAAATATATGTATATGATGATTGAAACCATAAAACCAGTAGATGATATAACGAAGCAATTCAATAGCGCTGAAAAAAATGATGAAAAGTGGACAAAAAGCATAAAAAAAGATACATAAAAAAAACAGAAGACATTGACAGGAGAAAATAAAAATGGGATCAGAAATAAAAAATAAAACAACTCAAGAACAAAATAAAGGTGTGAGTCTAAACATTTCAGAAAATACTTTCGCAGATATCATTTTAAACTTTTTAGGTGAAAAACAAAAATTAAGCTACAAAGTAGATGATCATAGTTTTAAAATTGAGCACAATGATGTAGAACAATTTTATTATCTTTTAGAAACAAAAACAAAAAAAGAGCAGTTCATATCAGTGAATTATTTCTCTTTAACTATTTTTTATGACGATTCAACAAAAAGAGAAATTACAACAATAGAAAAATTAAATAATTTTTTAGAAACTAGAAATGTAAGTGTAAAAAGCATTGTATTGAACTGGAATATTGTCTTAAAGTTTCCAAATGCACAAACAATAGAAAATCAGAAAATTGAACTCTTATTTGATGTAAATGAAGCAATTATAATACTGGATATAGAGCATACTAATCAAGCATGGGGAATTGAAGTACTAAATTTGTTTAAAGATCATATACAAACCTTAATATATCAAGATACGTTTATGCAAAAAATGAGGAAAAAAATAGTAAATGAAAGTCTATTTCATTCTTTAATTGAGACAATTATTATTATATCGACACTTTACCTTATGCTTGGCTATCTTAATTATGATAAAAGGGACAATGGTTTAAGTGAAAATTCGATACTAATGCTATCAAAAGTAAATCAAATATATTTAAAAGAAAAAAACATTATTGATGCATTTTTGTCTTATGAAATCTCAAAAAATGAGTGTAAAGAAGAATGTGCAAAAATAATAAGTTCAGATGAAGCTAAAAAAATAATTTATAAATATTTAGATGAAAACAAGAAAAAATCATACACAAGCACAAAGGAATTCAAACTAACTGCATCTTTGTTGTCTATAAGTGTTACATTTCTAATAATGTTGTGGAATATAAAAAAATATTACTTAAAAAGAAGTTTTATACTCTTAACTCAGAAAACAATTAGAGGTTACGAAGAATATAATGAATCGAAAAGAAAAATCCAATACTACACCATTACTACAATATCTGTTACTATAATTTTATCTATAATTGCTAACTTTTTATACGATACATTTATAAAATAATTAGCTAATATTTTAGTATATAAAAGATACAAATCTCTTACAGAGATCTATAAAATAGCTCAGTGGCGGTTCTGAGCCCGTTCACTGTCTCAAAAACAATTTCGTGTCTGGTGAAATCCAAAATTCAAGGAGCGTTAGAAATTTCGTGTCAGACCGATAGAATTTTATATTCTAAAGGAATGACAGATGAGCGAAAAATTCGATTTCAATGAAGCTATACTGCCACCATTTGTCAAGACAACTTTTTAAGAGTTCATCTTCCTACCGCCGGCTGATTTCCTAAACAACTTTTTTCATCCCTTCCAGATAGACATTCATCGGTTTCTTGTAACCCAGTGCTGAATGGAATCGGTTGA
>JBNLFL010000004.1:0-117598 GCA_050305515.1 Sulfurimonadaceae bacterium | reverse complement strand
CAGTGAGTCTGCAATTGACATCCCTGAAGCGTCATCCGCTGCTGTATTAATACGAAGACCTGAACTCAGTTTTGAAAGTGAGTTGTCCAGATTACGATTGTTCATCATTGCTGACGTATGTGCGTTGAGCGCCGCAATGTTCGTGTTAATTCTAAATCCCATTGTAAATCCTTTAAGGGAGAGAGCGCTTTGGCTCTTTCAAATTTAGCATCCTTGCTTCTACCTACTAAATCGGCACCTCGCATTTCGACTTTAGACTTTTCCAAAAAATTTTCGCTACACTTTCAGACATTTTGCACATACATACTATATATATAGAAAACAGGAACACCATTGCATCTCATCATCGTTGAATCACCCGCCAAAGCCAAGACCATCAAGAATTTTCTGGGCAAAGAGTACGAGGTGATCGCATCAAAAGGGCACATTCGAGACCTGCCCAAAGCACGTTTCGGCATCAAGATCGAAGACGAAAACTTCATCCCCGAATACAGTGTCTCCAAGGAAAACGCCGCTACCGTCAAGCAGATCGCATCGCTCGCCAAAGGCGCCGACACCATCTACCTCGCGACCGATGAAGACCGCGAAGGAGAAGCGATCGGCTGGCATATCGCCCACGCACTCAAAAAAGATCCCGAAACCCTGCCCCGTATCGTCTTTCACGAAATTACGAAAACGGCAATCCAGCATGCACTTGAAACACCGCGCATTATCAATATGAATCAGGTCAATGCCCAGCAGACCCGCCGTCTGCTTGACCGTATTGTCGGATACAAGCTCTCTCCGCTGCTCAGTGCCAAGATCCAAAAAGGGCTCTCGGGCGGACGCGTACAGTCTTCCACGCTCAAAATCGTTGTCGACCGCGAACGCGAGATCAAAGCCTTTGTTCCCGAAGAGTACTGGAGCATCGATACCGCATTCAAACCGGGTATCGAAGCCAACCTTATCGGATTTGACGGCAGCAAAATCGAAAAACTTACCATCAAGACAAAAGAGGAAGCCGAGCTTATCGTGCGCACGGTTTCAAATGAAGCCTTCCAAGTCGGCTCCATTGAAACGAAAGAGCGCAAAAGCTCCACACCGCCGCCATTCATGACCTCAACGCTGCAGCAGACAGCATCAAGCAAACTCGGTCTCTCTCCCAAAAAGACCATGATGCTTGCGCAGACGCTCTATGAAGGGGTGCAGACACCCGGCGGAACTTCAGGGGTCATCACCTACATGCGTACCGACTCTCTGAACCTCGCCAAAGAGGCCGTTGAAGCGGCACGCGAGCATATCGGCAAAACCTATGGGGAACAGTACCTGCCAAAGAGCCCAAAAGTCTATACCAAAAAAGCAAAAGGCGCACAGGAAGCGCACGAAGCGATCCGCCCGACCATGGTAGACTTTACCCCTGAAATTGCCGAAAAATATCTCAAGCCCGATGAACTCAAGCTCTATCGACTCATCTACAACCGCTTTCTTGCATGCCAGATGAACGATGCGCGCTTCGAGCAGCAGAGCATCACCTTTATCAGCCCGCGCGCCGAGTACCGTGCGACGGGACGCAAACTTCTCTTTGACGGATTTTATATTCTCGAAGGAAGTGACGATAAGGACAAACTACTCCCGCCACTGAATGAAGGTCAGCCGATCGATCTTGAGAGCATCGTACCCACCCAGCACTTTACCGAACCGCCTTCGCGCTACTCCGAAGCAAGCCTTATCAAGAAGCTTGAAGCAGAGGGTATCGGGCGTCCTTCAACGTACGCACCTACCATTTCCACCCTTCAGGCACGCAATTACATCACCATCGAGAAGCGCCAGATCGTTCCGACCGATGTCGCTTTTACCGTCACCGAAGTCCTTGAACAGCACTTCAACGAAATTGTTGATGCCTCCTTTACCGCTACTATGGAAGAGGTACTTGATGACATCGCCGAAGAGGGCAAGGACTGGCAGAAAGTACTGCGCGACTTCTACTTCCCGTTCGCCGAGAAGATCGAAGAGGGAAAAAAAGCGATCAAAAGCCAGAAAATGGCGCAGCCTACCGGACGCAACTGTCCCAAGTGCGGTTCCGAGCTGCTACTGCGTTCGGGACGTTTTGGCGAGTTTATCGCCTGTAGCGGCTTCCCCAAATGCAAATATACCGAGCAGGTCAATGAAGAGGGCAAGGTCGTAGAGAAACCTGCCGATGAGATCAGTGACGAGAAATGCGACAAGTGCGGTGCCGACATGATCATCAAGAACGGGCGCAACGGAAAGTTCCTCGCCTGTAGCGCTTACCCCAAATGCAAAAATACGCGTTCACTCGAAACCGAGACTAAAGAGTCGAGCGTTCCCTGCCCAAGCTGCGGCGGAAAACTCCTCTGGCGTACCTCACGCAGGGGTGCATTCTGGGGATGTGAAAACTACCCTAAATGCAACTTCATCTCCAAATTTGAACCTTCTGACAAAAAATGTACCCAGGAGGGATGTAACGGGGTTCTGGCACAGCGCACCTATCGCGGAAAAGAGGTGTATGAGTGCCTTACATGTAAGACCCGCACCCCGGTGGAAGAGGCTTGATTGAAGATCGGCATTCTCTCCGATACCCATCACAAAAGTGGTTTTGCCGCCGCGGCGATCTCCCATCTTCTCGAATCGGGTGCCGAATTTTTCATTCATGCCGGTGATATCGGAGAGACCGCCACGCTGGACCTGCTCAAGCAAAGCGGCAAACGCTACGTTGCCGTCTATGGCAACAATGATGCCCATCTGGCACACTACCACAATGATTACGAACTGGTTCAGGAACCCTATTATTTCAAATTGGCTGACACCCGTTTCAAACTGATGCATCTGCCGTTTTATCTGGCACCCGACGCCCAGGTCATTCTCTTTGGACATACCCATACCTTTGAATGCGATTTCAAGGACAAGACCCTTTACCTCAACCCCGGCGAAGCCTGTGCCCGAAACAAGAACCTCTCCGAATGCGCCATGCTTGAGATCACCGATAACGGCTACCGGGTGACCTATTTCAGCCGCAAACGCGATGAACCGTCTTTCCACGCCCAGCATTTCAGCTTTGAAAGGAACGCTTCATGAACCGTAAAATATTTCTCTGCTCCATCAGCAACATCAACAGCGGTACCTGTAATGAAGACTGCAAATTCTGCTCCCAGAGCGTCAAGTACCGTGCCGACATCGAACGCTACAAACGCAAACCCGTTCCTGATATCATCGCAGAAGCGCAGAAGCTTGAAGCGCTCGGCGCACTTGGCTTCTGTCTCGTTACGGCACAGAAAGGACTCGATGACAAGACGCTCGAATTTGTCTGCGAAGTGGCCCGAAGCGTCAAGGCTGCCGTGCCACGACTGCGCCTGATCGCCTGCAACGGCACCGCGACCTATGAGCAGCTGCTTGAGCTCAAAGCTGCCGGCATCTCGGCGTACAATCACAACCTCGAAACCTCGGAAGCTTTCTATCCGCAGGTCTGCACCACCCATCCGTGGAGCGAACGGTACGAGACATGCGAGAACGTGAACCGTGCCGGACTCAACCTTATTACCGGCGGCATCTTCGGTATGGGAGAATCGCAGCAGGACCGCATCTCCATGCTTGAATCAATCCGGACACTCCGCCCGGTCTCCGTTCCGCTGAACTTCTACCATCACAATCCCGCACTGCCGCTTGAAGCGAGCACGCTGACGACGGATGAAGCACTCTCTCTCATCCGTCTCGCACGCACCATGCTTTGTGATGTCGATCGCATCATGGTTGCCGGAGGACGGGAAGTCACCTTCAAGGAGCGTCAGAACGAGATTTTCGAAGCCGGCGCCAACAGCATCGTCATCGGCAATTACCTCACGACACTCGGCCGCGACGGCCATCAGGATCTGGCGATGCTTGATGCGCTTGGTTTTGAAATCGCAAGAGATACCCGGGTCAATCACGGATGAGTCACGAAATTGTCCTGATCTTCACCCTCTCGCTCGTTGTCATCTTTTCACCTTTCTTTGCACGGCTGCTGCGCATTCCCACAACACCGGTAGAGATCATCTTCGGAGCACTGCTCGGTTATGCGGGGCTGCTGCACGAGCACCATCTTTTCGAACTGATCGCCGAAGTGGGCTTTTTATACCTGATGTTTCTTGCCGGAACCGAAGTCAACCTCAAAAAGGTGTTGGCAACCGACCGCAGGCTTATCAAGCGCATTCTCTTCTATCTGATTATGCTCTACACCCTTGCCGGTGCGTTTCATCTCTATTTCGATCTGGGTAAAATCTTTGTGGTGCTGCTGCCGCTTATCTCGGTGGGACTCGTCGCGGCACTCTCAAAGGAGTACGGCAAGACTCCGTGGCTTGAACTCTCCATGACTGCCGGGAGCATCGGAGAAGTCATCTCCATTGCCGCACTCACCCTCGCTTCTGCATCGCTGGAGTATGGTTTTGGCCTGCAGCTGCTGGGTGTCATCGCATCGCTGGCCGCTTTCATCATCTTTGTGCTGGTACTCTTTCGGGCCCTGCAGCTCTTTTTCTGGTGGTATCCCGAAGTCGCGATTGCCCTCATGCCGCACAAGGATAACAAGGAGCAGGATATCCGCCTCTCCATCGGATTGCTCTTTCTGCTGATCGCGGGGATGCTCTATCTCAATCTCGAACTTGCTTTCGGTGCTTTTATCGCCGGGATTTTTCTGCCGACCTTTTTTGAACACAAACAGGAGCTTCCCGAAAAACTGGCAAGCTTCGGCTTTGGTTTTCTGATTCCCATCTTTTTCATCTATATCGGAACCTCGTTCAATCTCGAAGCCCTTGGAGAAGAGGGGCTCATCATCGAAGCGCTGCTGATTACCGTTGCCATGATCCTGATGCGTCTGGTTGCATCACTCGTCTTCATCGAGCGGTTAGGCCTGCGTGACGCTCTGCTGATGGGCCTGAGCCACTCGATGCCTTTAACCCTTCTGATCGCTTTGGCGACACTGGCCTACCACGCCAACAGTATCGACAAACTCAACTATTACGCCCTGATTCTGGCAGCGCTGTTCCAGGTTCTCATTGTCATGGTCTGCATCAAACTCATTATTGCTTACTGGCGCGAGGATAACGAGACGCACTCTTTGGTATAATGCTTCCATGTCACAGTCCGTACTGCTTGATCTGGCACGCCACTCCATCGAAGAGGTACTTGAAGCCAGACGTATCATCGATACCAAAAATCTCCGTGCAGCCTATCCTGTACTCGAAGAGAAGATCGCGTCTGCCGTCACGCTTTTTCTCGGCGATGAGATCCGTTCGCACTACAGCAGTCTGCATCCGAAAAAAGCCCTGATCGACGATCTCATCTACAATGCCAAGGTTGCCGCTTTTGAAACGGCGCAGTTTCCTCCGCTGAGTACCTCGGAGTATTTACATGTAAGCCTTCAGGTCTCCCTGCTCTCACCGCTTGAACCGATAGATGCCGATCCTTCTCTGATCGAGCCGCGGCGGCATGGTGTCGTCATGCGTTCGGGTGACAATGAGGCCTATATCTCTCCCGATGCCTGGGGAGACCGCAACAGCAGCGCACTCCTGGATGAATTGCGCCAACTCCTGAATATCGATACGGGCGTTCCCGTTCAACTCTACCGTTATGAGGTGCAAAGTGCCAAAAGTTCCCCTATTTTACGATAACTTTTTCCCGAAAAAGGCTTCTTGTTAATGTATCCTGATCTCAAACGCGAGCTCTGCCTCTGCAACGATCTCACACTTGCAGATGTTATTGCCATTATCAAGGAGCATCAAATCACCACTCTTGACGAACTCATAGCGCTTAAGGAATACAGTATCGGCAACAAATGTGAAAGCTGTCTGGAAGAGGGGTATGAGAACGACGGATTCTCTCTCGCCATGGCTCTGGATCTGGTACGCCGGGGACGGCTCTGATGTATTATATTATTCAACGCTATCGTGAACAGCGCCGCCGCCATTTCATCGCTTACAAGGCTCCGAAATACATCACCTCGACAACATCCGATACGATCATACTGGAGTTTGTCATTGAAGGAAAAAAGCGGCGCAAATGGGCCGCAAAAAGTGACATTATTCTTCTGACACAGGATCCGGAACTCTACCAACAAGTCCTGGCTTCTCTCAGGGCCATCGAAACGCGCCACCTGCGTGCGATCGAAGCAGCCGAAGCGCAGATTATAAAGAACGAATCCGCACTCGAACGGGAGCTCGATGCCGAGTTTGAAGCGATTGCGGCATCCGGACGTGTCGATGAAGATCTAACGCTGTAATCGCTGCGGAAACTTCGTCATGAATTTTTCCACTTTCGGCGCTATAACCATACGGCAGTAACCCTGCTGCGGATTTCGTGCGAAATAATCCTGATGATAGGATTCAGCCGGATAAAAGAGCGGTGCGGGAGAGAGTTCTGTAACAATCGGTTCGCGCAGTGTTTCCTGATGGATTCGGGCACTCTCAATCGCCTTATCACGCTGTACGTCATTGTAATAGTAGATCACCGAACGATACTGTGTTCCCTGATCCGCGCCCTGACGGTTAAGCGTGGTCGGATCATGAATCTGCCAGAATATCTCCAGAATCTCTTCATACGTAATCACTTCAGGATCAAACCGGACCTCTACCACCTCGGCATAACCGCTGACACCGCTACAAACCATTTCGTAATTTGGGTTGGGACGCGCGCCGCCTGCATAGCCGCTTGTGGCATGAAGCACCCCTTTGGTACGGCTGTAAACCGCTTCAATACACCAGAAACATCCGCCTCCGAGCAATGCCGTCTCTACATGTGCCATAGTTTTGATTCCTTCTTTTTTCTCTGATTATTGCTGATTTCGCTTTAGAGCTTTCTCCCCTTTAAAATATAATTTATTGGTGAGATTTGCCCGTAAGTAATCTAAATATAATCATTTTTTGACTATTATTGGGCGAAATCACAAATTAAAGAATCACGCTTATGAACATGATCACGATGTTACCGCAAATATTCTACGGGGTCATTACGCTCTTTTGGCTTTTTCTGCTTGTCGTTTCTTTGCAGCACTACAATAATTACAGGCAAAAACACCCGTTACTGATAAAGTTTTTCGGGCTCGTCGCACTCTTCTCCCTTATTGCCGCATCCATTACCGCCCTGATGGGATTAGAGTATCCATTAACATCCGGAACGCCGCAGGATCACTGGAATGAGTGGGCCGTTCTTGCACTCAACTCCACCGCAGCGATTGCTGCGACAGTGCTTTTTACCCGTCCGGCACTGCGGCAGGACGTCGAAACTTTTATTGAGAATATTGAGGTGCTTCAGGAACTCGGGCGCGCCAAAAAAGAGCTTGAACACACCCTTGATGAGCAGGAACGCCTCAACCGTATCGACTCCATGATCCTGCGTGTCGATGCCTTGATGCTCGAAGCCGTTCAGACACACAGCATGCTCGATCAGATATGTAACGCTCTGTGCGAACATGAAGATTTTCAGGTAGCCTGGATCGGCTTCGTAGGTGCCAATTCGACCAAGGTACCCATCTCCTATTTTCGCGACATTGCCGAACCGCGTTTTCTCTCCAATGATTTCGAGACTCTGCTCGATCCTTCCGATCCTTATATCAACGGCCCGACAGCGCAGGCTATCCTGACCGCTAAAACGGTCATCATCGAAAACACCCAGACCGACCTTCGTTTCAGTAAATGGCAAAGCCGTGCGAAATTCTCTCAGATCGCATCGGTGATTGCCCTGCCGATGATGGCACCTGATGGCAACCGGCCTATCGGCGTCCTGACACTCTGCAGCTCCAGAACCTATACCCATGACAATCCGGAAATGGAACGTCTTGAAGCAATGAGCGAACGTCTCGGCAAACGGGTCATCCGTCTTAATACTGAGGTCAAAGAACGGCGTGAACGTGAAAGTGCCGTTATGAACCTGCGGGTCTTGCAACAGGTGATGGATACGGTTCCCGCCAATATTTTCTGGAAAGACCGGGAGCTGCGCTATCAGGGTGCCAACCGCTCCTTTTTGGAATGCCATGCCGTCACGTCGCTTGAGCAGATTCTTGATAAAAGCGATGTCGATCTTGGATGGGAAGAAGCCAATGCCGCAGTGCTTGCCCAGGAACTTCAGATCATGAAGAGCACTACTGCAGTCGTTAACCACTTTGATCATTATAAAAATCGCTGGCTGCTCTCAAACAAGGTTCCGCTCTTAAGTCCAAGCGGGGAAGCGCAGGGTATTATCGGCGTTCATATCGACATGACTGAGCGCCATAACAAAGTACTGACGCTGGAACGACATGAGAAACATTTCCGCGAACTGCTTGAAAACCTTCCTGATGTCGCCATTGTCGGTTTTGACAAAGAGCGCAGAATCCTTTACTGGAACCATCAGTGCGAAGCGATGTTTGGTTACCACAAAGATGAGGCACTCGGTCGGCAGATCGATACGCTTCTTTACCCCGAAGACGGACAAGCCACATTTGTGGCACGCGTTGACAGCTGGTTGATGCAAAACCACCCCATCCCTCCTTCCGTCAGCGACCTGCGCACCAAATCGCAGATACATATCAAAGTACATATTGGTCATCTGCTCCTCGACCGTCGCAGCAAAAATCCGGAATTTTTCAGTATTTATCTGAAATTATGACGAAATAATAAAAGTCTTTATTGACTTTTATCGTCATATTCAAGTACTATTGTATCAATGAAACAAATCAAATCAATAATGAATGATTATGGAATTTGGAGGTCAACATGAAAAAGGTTCTTGTACTTGGAGGAGGTTTTGCCGGTGTCGAAGCGGCGATTTATCTGAAAAAAGAGCGTTTCGACGTCACCCTTGTGAGTGACCGTCCCTATTTTTACATTTATCCCACATCTATCTGGGTTCCGACCCGGGATGCAGAATTCAAGGATGTCTGCATCGATCTTGAAGCACTCAAAGCAGCACACGGCTTTGACCTGATCGTTGAGAGAGTCACCGAGATTCGTGCCAAAGCCAATGAGGTGATCCTCCAAAGCGGCACGGTCATTGATGATTACGACTATCTTGTCGTCGCTCTCGGTGCCCACAAGATGAAACATGCCGGACTGGAGCATACGCTCTCCATCTGCGGCGCACCGGAAATGTCACTCGATATCCGCCACCGCCTCAATGCGCTGATGGCGCGTGGCCACGGCAAAATTGCCATGGGTTTTGGCGGCAACCCCAATGACACCACCTCCGTGCGCGGCGGACCGGGGTTTGAACTTCTGTTCAATGTCCACAATATGCTGAAGAAAAAAGGGGTTCGCGACAATTTCGAGCTCACCTTCTTCGCGCCGATGGCAGAACCCGGCGCCCGCATGGGACCGCAGGCGCTCAAGATGATGGACGTCTTTTTCAAACGTCTCAATATTGACCGCCGGTTTGGTAAAAAAATCACCCGCTTTGAAAAAGACGGTGTCGTTTTTGAAGACGATAGCAAGCTTGAATCCGATTTCACCATGTTCATTCCCGCAGGCAACGGGCATCAGGTGATCATCGATTCCGATCTTCCCGTCAATGCCGCAGGATTCCTCGAGGTCAATGATTTCAGCGAAGTAACGCTTGAAGGTACGATCAGCAATGTTTACGGCGTCGGTGACGTTGCCGCCATCGAAGGACCGGCATGGCGTGCCAAACAGGGACATGTCGCCGAGGTTATGGCGCGTAACACCGCCTTTAACATTGCGTCACGCGAACGCGGCAGCAGCGCGCGAAAAGGGTATCAGGAACACCTGAATATTCTATGCGTAATGGACAGTGGTGACGGTGCCGCGTTTGTCTACCGTGACGATAAACGCGGCATCATGATTCCGATGCCTTTCATCGGCCACTGGCTGAAAAAAGGGTGGGGCTGGTACTGCCGCTACTCCAAACTGGGTAAAATTCCGCGTATTCCCGGAATGTAATGCAGCGCTTCATTCCTGCCCTCCTGACCCTGCTACTTTTTGGAGGGTGCCACGAGATCTATTCACAGTTTTGCGGCGACACGAAAGCGCGCGTGCACTGCCTGCGCGCCGATGATCCGCTCTCCCTAGCAGTATTGCAAAAAGATTTTCCCGACTACATTGATGATCAGTGTCCCTATCTTTTCACCCTGCAGCATATTGATAACGTTACATGTAACAATCCCGCCGTCAAATCTGTCGGAAGCGATTTTGACGGTTATGTCCGCATTACCGTATTTGAAAAAGAGGGGTGCTACTGGCGCGCCCAGCAGGACTTCAAAGCCGAACCGTGGGAGCGGACGCTCTCACACCTGCTCACTCGGATGCGTCAGGATCTTCTGGCCAGTCCGGCTCCGGCACCTTGACCCGCGCCGGAGCCACGTGAATGACCTCTTTGTCAAGCAGGTGCGCCCGGTCAAAACGCTCCAGATGATTATGGGTGATCAACTTTTTGAGTCCCTCCACGTACTCCACGCCACGCTCCGAATATTTGTCCAGCGTCTCACTGAGAGAGAGACCCGTAATCTCAGCTCCGCTAGTGCGCAGCGCTTCGCGTTTGTACCGAAGCTTGATGTAGGCGCGGTTGGTATTGAGATTGCGCATATAGGCGTTGATTGACTCCTGCGGCGTATCAAAACGCGCCAGTCCGTAATTCCCAAGCTCGCTGCGCTGCTCTTTGGGAATCATCGCTTTTTTCCCGAAAGTCCACTGCCCGAACAGCGCGTTGCCCTCACGCGCGAAACGTGATGTCGCCCAGCCGCTCTCTTCAGCTGCCTGAGCCAGGGCCAATGAGGGCGGAATCACATCCACCCGGCGCAGCAGTTTGGCAATCTCCTCCTCATTCACACTGTTGCTGCGCTCTTTCGGAATCACCTTATATTTTTTGGCCAGATCCAGCAGCCATTCATTCGCTTCGGCATCCACGGGATCGTTCATATGATGCAAGAGTTGATTGCGTTCGAGCAGAATCAGCTCGTTCGCGCGCAAAATAGCCGGAAGCATCAGCTTAAAAAAAATCTCTTTTTTCTGCTTGACGGGAATCTTTGATGATTGGAGATGCCAACGGCAGGAGATGCGTTGCAGATAAAGCCGGGGAATCTCCACGCCGACATCCCAGACTTTTTTATTGTAACCGATGGTAGCAAACAGGCGGGTCAAATCTTCGATAGCACGTGTTGAGACGGTACGCTGAGGCAATTGAGATTCATCCGTAACGGCATAGATTTTGTAGATTGTCGACGGATATGTACTGGAGGATGCCGTGCTATTTTCATCGCTGTTTCCGAGGCCTTGTGTCATGACATCACATCCCCAGAACATCATGACAACTGCCAATGAAAACACTACCGTACGCATCCCAATCTCCTTTGTGTGATAATTATACCTTAAGCCTTCATACATCCGCAAAACCATTTCACGCTGCTTTAGGCGAGCCTTCGATAAAATACGTTTTTATTTACATGTAAAGAGCCGCCATGTCCGTCAAAGCACAACTTCTCGAAACCCTCAAATCCCGTCCGCTCATTATCGACGGCGCCATGGGAACCCAGCTGCAGGAGCGTCACGCGCAGATACCCGAGAGCGCCTGGGAGGGAAACGAAGGGTGCAATGAACTGCTTAACGTCACCTGCGTGGAGGTGATGGAGTCGATTTTCAACGCCTACCTCACCTCCGGAGCCGACCTTATCACCACCAACACGTTCGGAGCGTTTGACTGGGTTCTTGAAGAATACGGTATCGGCCACCGCGCTTATGAGCTGTCAAAAGCAGGTGCCGCCGTGGTGCGCAAAAAATGTGACGAATTCTCCACTCCCGAGCAGCCGCGCTACGTACTGGGCTCCATCGGACCGGGTACCAAACTTCCCTCTCTGGGGCACATTACCTATGACGCCATGTTCGCGGGTTACCGTGAAAGCTGTTTAGGCCTGATTGACGGCGGCTGCGACATTTTTTTGCTTGAGACCTGTCAGGACCCGCTGCAGATCAAAGCGGCACTGCATGCCTGTGAAGCAGCCAACAAAGAGCGCGGCACCGACCTTCCCATTATGATATCGGTCACGATTGAGCTTGCCGGAACCATGCTCATCGGCACCGACGCCCAGACCATCGCCGCCATTTTGGAACCTTTCGACATCCTCTCGCTGGGATTCAACTGCGGCACCGGCCCCGAACAGGTGGCCAAACATGTCAAAACCCTCTCCGAAGTATGGCCGGGGCTTATCTCGGTGCATGCCAACGCAGGCCTTCCGCAAAACCGCGGGGGCTACAGCTATTACCCCATGGGACCCGATGAGTTTGCACAGCGTCAGGAGGGCTTTTTGGAGTTTGACGGCGTGAGCTTTCTCGGCGGCTGCTGCGGCACTACCCCACAGCACATCCGCGCACTTTTCAACCGCGTCAGCACTAAAGCACCCAAAGCCCCCTCGGGCAGCCAGCCCAAAGCGCTCGCCTCACTCTTTCACACCGTGCCGCTCATGCAGGACCCCGCGCCACTTTTGATTGGCGAGCGTTCCAACGCCACCGGCTCGAAGGCATTCAGAGAACTGCTGCTTGCCGAAGATTACGAAGGCACCCTTACGGTAGGGCAGCAGCAGGTACGCGCGGGGGCGCATGTGCTTGATGTCTCGGTCGGTTTTGCCGGACGCGACGAAACCAAGGACATGGAGCAGGTTATCGACCTCTACGCCCAGAAGCTCTCACTGCCGCTGATGCCCGACTCCACGCAGACGCCTGCGCTCGAAGCGGCGCTCAAACGCATCGGCGGGCGTGCCATCATCAACTCCGTCAACCTTGAAGACGGCATCGAAAAGTTCGACGTGGTCTGTGCGCTTGCCAAAAAATACGGTGCAGCACTGGTGTGTCTGACGATTGATGAAACCGGCATGGCCAAAACCGTGGCGCGCAAACTCGAAATTGCCGAACGCATCTATGAGCTGGCCACGACCAAACACGGACTTGATCCGCGCGATCTGGTCTTTGACCTGCTGACCTTTACCGTGGGCTCGGGTGATGAGGAGTACCGCGACGCAGCCGTGCAGACCATCGAAGCGATCCGTGAACTCCGTACCCGACATCCCGAAGTAGGCGCCGTGCTGGGGCTTAGCAACATCTCGTTCGGGCTCGACAAGGACGCGCGTCCCTACCTCAACTCCATCTTTCTCGACCACTGCATCAAAGCGGGGCTCACTTCAGTCATTATCAACGTCAAACACATTATTCCGCTGAATAAAATCAGCGAAGAAGATCAAAAGGCGTGTAACGACCTGCTCTTTGATACCAAACCAAACGGTCAGGCGCTCTTTGATTTCATTGACCACTTTAGCAAAAAAGAGGCGGTCGATAACGAAGCCGAAGATGAAGCCTACAATGCGCTTGAACCCGAAGAGAAGATCAAAAAGCTGCTGATGGACGGCGACAAGGAGCGCATGATTCCCCTCGTCGAAGCCGCGCACACCGAACTCGGCGCCGAACGGATCGTCAATGAAATTCTCATCGACGCCATGAAAGTCGTGGGCGAACTCTTCGGTTCGGGCCAGATGCAGCTGCCCTTCGTACTGCAAAGCGCCGAGACCATGAAAACCACGGTCGATTACCTCAACCCCCACCTGCCAAAAACCGACAAGGCGGTCGATACCACGCTGATTCTTGGTACCGTCAAGGGTGACGTGCACGACGTGGGAAAAAACCTCGTCGATATCATTCTCTCCAACAACGGTTTCAAGGTGATCAATCTGGGCATCAAAGTAAACCTCGAGGAGTTTATTGAAACACTCAAAACCTCTAACGCGCAGGCTGTAGGCATGAGCGGACTGCTGGTCAAATCAACGCAGGTGATGAAAGAGAACCTCATCGCCATGAAAGAAGCGGGCATTACCGTTCCGGTGCTGCTCGGCGGCGCGGCGCTGACGCGAAGCTTCATTGATGATTACTGCCGTCCCAACTATGACGGCCCCATCTTTTACTGTAAAGACGCCTTTGACGGCGTGACTGCCATGAGCCGCATCGAAAAAGGCAACTTCGATACCGAATTACATGTAAGGGTGGAAAAAGAGGCGCAGCACGAAGAGGTGGAGGTGATCATTCCGCCTTACCATGAACTCACCATGCCCTCGCGCGACGTGCGCGTTCCCGCGCCGCCCTTTTGGGGCCGACGCGTCATTACGCTCACGCCCGCGCAGGTGAATCTGGCATTCGAGTGGATCAACCACAAGGTGCTTTTCAAACAGCGCTGGGGCTATAACGCCAAAGGACTCACCAAAGAGGCCTACGAAAAACAGCTTGAGAGTGTTGTCTGGCCCGCATACGAGAAACTCAAGGCGCAGTTTATCGACGAAGGGCTGTTTGAACCGACGCTGATTTACGGCTACTATCCCGTGCGCAGTGACGATCAGACACTTTACATTTTTGATGAGAGCGAAGGCTTTACATGTAACGATGACATCAACCGTGAACCGCTCGCCCAGATTATTGGACGCGCCAGCCATCAGCTCCACTTTCCGCGGCAGCGCAAAAAACCGCACCGCGCACTGAGTGACTTTTTTCACCATGACCGCCATGATGTGCTCGCACTCACCTGCGTGAGCGCCGGAGCGAAACTGAGTGCGTATGAAAAAACGCTCTACGACGCGGGCAAGTTTACCGAATACTATCAGGTCCACGGACTGGGCGTCGAACTCGCCGAAGCGCTTGCCGAGATTGTCCACAAGCAGATACGGCTCGATCTGAACATCTCCGAGGGAGAGGGCAACACCCTCGCCGACGTGCAGATGAACCGCTATCAGGGTTCGCGCTACAGCTTCGGCTACCCGGCCTGCCCGGATCTGGAACAAAACACGGTGCTCTTTGAACTGCTCAAACCCGAGGAGTTCGGGATTGAGCTATCGGAAACCTTCCAGATTCATCCCGAACAATCGACGTCTGCGGTGGTGGTATACCATCCCAATGCGACTTATTACAATATCTAGCGACACGTAGATACAGCTATTTTATTCACCGCATGTGGCGGTGGCAGCAGTACATCGGTTAAAACCTCTGATGCCCTTTATGGGCATCAATACCAGTTCATCTCCTGACATTATCCGTCGTTTTCCCATCTTCTAAACTTTTATTGTGTCTATTCATGATAATCTATATACGATCGAATCATCACACCCAACAGGAACATTTTTGGATTCACTCTATGCCCGTCAGTCTATCGTAGATTCACATCGCCGCGTTCAGGGCTTTGAACTCTTTTTCAGACCGCCCAACAGTGCCACGGCATTTGATACCAAACATGCCACTGCAACAATTCTGGTCAACCTGATGAACCAGTTCGGACTTGGGAGTTTTGAAGGTAAAAAGATTTTCATCAACATCAATCCAAAAATTTTACATTCGAATATTCTGGGACTCCTTCCAAAAGAGCATGTCGTTTTTGAACTCTCCCACGAAATGCACCTCAATGCCTCGCTGCTCAACACCATTCGGGACCTGCACCGGCAGGGCTACCATTTTGCGCTCGACAATGTCACGCCCGAAATAGCCTATATCGAGAATATCAGATCAGTGTTAGAGTATATGGATTACGCAAAATTCGATGCATCCCTTCATATCGAACGTCTGGAGGAGGTCCTCCACTACTTTTCCCATATGACGAAAATGGCACACAAAATTGAAACGGGAACCCAGTTCCATACCTTTGTCATGATGGGATTTTCTCTCTTTCAGGGAAATCTTTTCGAAACGCCGCAACTGATTTCAAAACCGGGAAAAATCCCTGACTTTAAAATCATTTCGGAACTCTACCAGATGATGCTGCTTCAAAAACCGCTCGGATCTATTGTTGAAACGTTCGAGAAATGCGAAGTTCTGCAAGAGCAGCTGGAACATTTTTATACCATGCAGTCTCCGGGTCGGATGAAACCCCGTCCGTCACTGTCGGATATGCTCGAAGAACTCGGGCGTGACCGGGTAACACAGTGGCTACTCATGCTTATCTATGCCAAGAGCGGTAAAACGTCGCAATCGTAACCCTGCTTCCTCCTCATGTAACATTTGTAATACAAAATCTCCAATCCCGTACTCTTTTTGTAATCCACATAGACTATTCTCCCGTACTTTTTTAGCTTTATTTCGGGGGAAATTCATGCATCGACTTGCAAAACCGCTCATTTCACTGGCAACCGCGGCATTACCTTTTTGTACCGTGCTTCAGGCAGATATTCTCATCAACGAAGTACGCTCTACCGGGGATTATGATTACATTGAACTCTACAACAGCGATTCAGCCGATTATACATTTGCGGCAGGGGAGTGGATCGTCAAAGACGATAAAGACGAAGATACCTTCCCCATTCCGGGAGGTACAATCATCGCAGCAGGCGGTTTTCTGCTTCTGCTTCCCGGCGATTCAACATTGCCATCCGTCGCACCTGCCACGGCGCTTGTCAACAGTGCAACGACGTTCGGTCTCGGCAAAGGCGATCAGGCACGCCTGTTTCACAATGACGTTTTGATGGACAGTCACACCATCACACCCGATACCCACGCCGATACGGAGGGGCGTTACCCGGATGGGAATAGTGTATGGGAAGCGGGACTCGTCGCAACACCCGGCATTGCCAATCAGACCAGCGGCAGCATCAGTTTTGATCCTGCCGCAATCATCATTAACGAAGTCTGTTCGAACGATCCCTGTACCTATGATTTCGTCGAACTCTACAATACCGGGCTTACCGATTATACATTCAATGAAAGCGAATGGATTATCAAAGACAGTGATGACACCCATGTATTTGCCATTCAGGGCGGCACAACCATCGCCAGCGGCGGCCACTTGCTGATCCTGCCAGACAGCACACTCCGCCCTGAAGCAGTACCCTCCGACGCGCTTATCGCCGAATCAGGAAGTGATTTCGGTCTGGGAAAAGGCGACAGTGTCCGCCTCTTTTACAACAATACGCTCATACACGATTACACATGGCCTGCCGGCACGCATGCCACAAGTAACGGCCGTGTACCGGATGCCAATGCCACCTTCAGCGAAACCATCACGCCGACACCGGGACTTATGAACCAGAATGCTTCCATCGGCGACATCGTTATTAACGAAGTCTGCTCCAACGACCCCTGCGCCTATGACTTCATAGAGCTCTACAACAAAAGTGCCTCAAACTACACTTTCAGCGGAAACTGGGAGGTCAAAGACAGCGATGACGCACACAGCGTCGCCATTCCTTCAGGAACCATCATTCCCGCCAACGGCTTTCTGGTTGTCGCCGTTGATGCCGACAGCATGCCTTCCGGTGCACCTGCCGATGCCATCATCGGAGGTGCAAACAGCTTCGGTTTGGGCAAAGGCGACAGTGCCCGGCTTTTTCAAAATGGCATGCTGGTCGATGCTTTTACCTGGCCGGGCGGTACACATGCCGGAACGCTGGGACGCTATACGGACGGTGGCGTATGGAGTGCTAAAATGCAATCAGCGACTCCGGGTGCATCCAATGCCTATGCGGCAGAGAGCGCCGATGCTGCCGACATTATGATCAACGAAGTCCGTTCTACCGGGGATTATGACTACATCGAACTTTACAACAGCGGCACAGCTCCTTTCGTTTTTTCTGCGGACGAATGGGAGCTCAAAGATGATGATGACACACACGGCATGACAATCCCCGGAGGCACTACGATCGAAGCGGGCGGTTTCCTGATTCTGTTGCCGGACAATGACTCTATGCCCTCAAATGCTCCTTCCAACGCGCTCATTAACGGCGGTAACACCTTTGGCCTGGGCAAGGGCGATACCGCACGTCTCTTTCACAATGCTTCGCTGATTGATACGCACACCATCACCAGTGGTACACATGCTGACACGGATGGCCGCTTCCCCGACGGCGCTACCTGGCAGAGTTCCCTGCTTGCAAGCCCCGGAAATAAAAACACCCCCGCACCCGCAATGGCACTACAGGCTACGACGCTTGATTTTACCGCATTCAATGCTCAGGAAGCAGCGCTGGAAGCACAGGGCATGCGTATTTTCGGACCGAATGCCACGCTGGCCCAGGATGTGGAACCCGAGTATGTCGCCATTTCCGAAGACGCCACAACCGCGTGGGTCAGCTTACAGGAAAACAACGCCATTGCAAAGGTCACGCTGGGAGATACGCCGACTATCTCCGCCATTTATCCGTTAGGCTATAAGGACCACAGTCTCGCCTCAAATGCACTCGATACCAATGATAAAGACGGTGTCATGCAGCTCAAAACCTACGAGCATCTTTTCGGCATCTATCAGCCCGACGGTATCGCCACATTTGAACACAATGGCGTCCATTATGTCATTTCCGCCAACGAAGGGGATGTCCGTGACTGGTTCAGTACCTTTGACGAGTCCTCCCGCGTCAGTAATCTCGACCTTGACGACACGGCATTCCCGAATGAAGCCGCTCTCAAAACCAATGATGAACTCGGTCGCCTGACCGTAACCAAAAATCTGACTTCTGCGGATACACCCGCCACTTTCGACGCACTTTACGTCTTCGGCGCACGCTCGTTCTCGATCTGGAACGGCGAAACCGGGGCGCAACTCTTTGACAGCGGATCAGATATCGCGCAACGTGCCAACAGTGCAGGTATCCATCCCGACGGACGCAGCGACAACAAAGGAAACGAGCCCGAAAGTGTCACGACCGGTATGATCGGAGATAAACGGGTAGCATTTATTGCTCTGGAACGCTCGCACGCGGTCATGGTCTATGACATCTCCGATCCGGCAGCACCCGTCTATTCGCAGATTCTGACGCATAGTGGCGACGAAGCTCCCGAGGGAATACACTTTATCGAACCCGCACACAGCCCTACGGGCAAAGCCCTGCTAATTGTCTCTAACGAAGACAGCGGCACTGTAACCGTCTATGAAAACAGCTCGGATATTACCTTCGCGCACAAAGGCACGATTGCCCTTGAAGGCGGTGCCGCAGCAGCAGAGATCTCCGATTTTGATCCCGTCACCGGGAAGCTCTTTGTTGTCAACAATGCCCCTGCCGCAGGTTCACGCATTGATGTCGTCGACATCAATGATCCCGCGCATATGACACTTCTGACTTCCATAGACATCACCCCTTACGGCAGCGCCATCAACAGTGTTTCCGTCCACAGCGGACTCGTCGCCGGAGCTCTCGAAGGTTTTGACCGTCAGGGGAACGGTTCAGTCGTACTTTTCAATACCACGGGCTATACACTTCAAGGCTGGGTCGAAGTCGGAGCGCAACCCGATATGGTAGCCTTCTCTCCCAACGGACGCTACCTTGTTACCGCAGACGAAGGCGAGCCCAGTGACGATTACGGCAGCGATCCGCTTGGCAGCATTTCCATTATCCGTTTGAGTGACGACTATCTCGACAGCGACGGAGACCAGATCCCCGATGCACAGGACAACGCACCGGAGATTGCCAACTTCGATCAGGCTGACAGCGACAACGACGGACAAGCCGACGTACTCGAACAGGGGCCAGATGGCAATGATTCCAACTTCGACGGCAACCACGACAACACTCCAGACCACCAGCAGGCCAATGTCACAACCCTCTTCATCAACGCTACAACCGCTGTCACGGTTGCCCTGCCTAACGGCAGCAGTTTCGGCAATGCGGGAGAGCTGGCAGAAGAGATCGCCGATCCAAGCGGCGGGAACCTTCCCGAAGGCGTAACCTTCCCCATGGGCATGCTTAACATTGATGTCAATACCGACGAAAACGGTCATGCCGTTGTGGAAATCTTCCTCCCCGAAGGCGTCAGCGCCAACAGTTATTACAAATACACCAAAACGCCGGATAACCCGACACCGCACTGGTATGAATTTCTCTATGACGGTACGACCGGCGCTATTATCTCCGGCAATAAAATCACCCTGCACTTTCAAGACGGTCAGCGCGGAGATAACGATTTAATTGAAGACGGTCATATCGACGACCAGGGCGGCCCGGTCACGGTTGCTACCGCAGTTCCCCTTTTCGGACCGCTCGGCGCACTGCTTCTGACACTGCTTTTCGGCTTTGCCGGAGTGCGTCGTTTTAAAGCTTAATCTTTGGGGCCGAGCGCCTCGAACCACGCTTTCATTTTCCCTTCATAGCCTGTATTTTTCAGCTCCACAAATTTGAGCGGTTTGCTAAGATATTCCTGCGCCACCCATCCGCCGAAATCGTGCGGATATCTGTAGTTTTTGTTCCACTGTTTAATGGTTTCGGGAATCTCCAGAATCTCGCCGCTCTGCACCGCTTTCTGCGCTTCGTTAATGGCAACATAGGCGCTGTTGCTTTTGGGTGAGCCGCAGAGGTAAATGACCGTCTGGGAGAGAATAATGCGCGCCTCGGGATAGCCTATCTGCTTGACCGCCGTCAGACACGAGGTAGCAAGCGTGAGTGCCTGCGGATTGGCGTTACCCACATCTTCGCTTGAGAGAATCACCAGCCGTCGTGCAATGAACTCGGGCGGTTCGCCCCCTTCAATAAGCCGCGCCAGATAATAGACGGCGGCATCGGGGTCGGAGCCGCGAATGCTCTTGATAAGCGCACTGGCCAGATCGTAATGCACCGTTGCTTCGCTACTGCCGTCGTTAAGCGCCGTGGGACGCAGCTCTTTGAGCAGGGAGAGCGTTACATGTAAAGAGACACCGCCTGCAAATTCAAGCAGTTTGAGCATGGCGCGCGCATCGCCGCCGCTGCCATACACAAGATATTCGCGCGCGTCATCGTCTACATGTAACCCGCCGTGTTCAATCGCGCGTGTCAGCAGCACTTCAAGCGCTTCGGCTTTTATGGCGTAAAGCTCAAAAAGCATCGAGCGTGAACGCATTGCAGCCGTCAGGGAGAAGAAAGGGTTTTCGGTCGAAGCACCGATGACAAGGACGCTGTTGTTCTCCATAACGGGCAGCAAAACTTCCTGCTGGTTCTTTGCCAGACGGTGCACTTCATCAATGAAGAGCAGCGGCCGTTGCAGCGCCCCGCGGTACTGATCGAATATTTTTCGCAGCTCATCGATTTTAAGCGACGTAGCGTTAAATTCATAAAAGGGGAGTCCCATCACCTCGGCGATAATGCGGGCAATGGTCGTTTTGCCGCTTCCGGGAGGGCCGAAAAAAAAGCTGTGTCCCAGCGCACCTTTTTCGCAAAGAATGCGCAGGGATGATTCCGTTGATGTCAGATGCTCCTGCCCTACCATGAGCTCGAAGCTTTTAGGGCGCAACAGGTAGGTGAAATCTGCCAAGGGATTACCCGGCAATGACTTTAATGCTCACTTCGCGCACCTGACGCGGCCCGTCGAATTCGCCAAAGAAGATGCCCTGCCACTTTCCGAAGATGGGACGGCCGCTCACCACGGGAATGCTCACCGAACAGCCCATGCGCGAGCTCTTGAGGTGCGCCGCCGCATTTTCGCCGGTGTGCAGGTACTCAATATCGCTGGGCGCAATGCGCGAGAGGGAGTTGAGCAGGTCGCGGCGCAGCGCCGGATCGCGGTTTTCAAAAAGAAAGACGCTGGCGGTCGTATGTGGCGTAAAAATGACGCAGATACCGTCTTTCACGCCGCTTTCAATCACGGCTTCGTTAACCTCTTTGGTAATGTCCATCAGCTGCGTCGTGTGGCTGGTGGGAAATTTCATGGTTTTCATTCGAGTCCTTCTTCTTTAAGAAATTTTCGCAGCAGGTTATATTCGGAACGGCTTAAATAGCGCGTTTTGCCCGTAGGCAGGTTATTGAGTTCGATGCCTCCGAAACTCAAACGTTTCAAGTCTGCCACATCCGCACCGAAATGGGCGAAAAAGCGGCGCACTTCGCGGTTTTGCCCCTCGCCGATGGCAATTTTCAAAATAGAGTAGTTGTGGGTGTTCTTCTGGATCTGATACGCATAAAAGGGCGCGAAGTTCATCCCCAGCACCTCGCTTTCGCTGTGTCCGCCCGCCGTGGCGTCTTCGAGGTTCAGACCGTTTTGCATGGCCGCTTCCATCGCCTCGGTAATGGGCCCCTTGATCTTGACTTTGTAGATGCGCTCCATGCCCGACGTCATCAGGGTCGTGGCAATACGCGAGGCATCGGTGAGAATTAACAGACCCTCAGTGGCGAAGTCGAGCCGGCCGACCGGAATGAAGTGGCGAAACTCCTTGTCCAGCGTGTCGTAGATGGTGCGGCGTCCCTGCGGGTCGGACTTGGTGACCAGTTCGCCTTTGGGTTTGTTGTAGACGATCACCGTGTATTTTTCACTCGGCGCAATCTTTTTGCCGCTGACATAGATGATGTCGCGCCCTTCATCCACCTGAGTGGCCAGATTGGTGACGATTTCGCCGTTAATGCGGACATAGCCCGCTTCAATGGCCTTGTCGGCCTCGCGGCGCGAATAGGTGGAGTAGTGGGCGATGTATTTGTTGAGTCGCATCATGATTTGATACCTGCTTCGACCAGATCGTGCAAGTGCAGCACGCCCCGGATCTTTTGGGCTTCATCGGTGACGATGAGCAGTTGGATTTTATAATTTTCTATCATCACGAGCGCGTCGGATGCCAGCATCCCGGCGTCACTGATGGTTTTTGGGTTGTGCGTGGCGTAGTCCATCACACGGTGATCGAGCGAGAAATCCTCAAGCAGAAGCGCACGGCGGATGTCGCCGTCGCTGGCGAGCGCCACAAGCGCTCCTGCATCGTTGACAATGAGCACCGTTCCCAGACGCCCTTCGCTGATGGTGACAATGGCCTCTTTGAGCGGCGTGTTTTCATGCACCACCGGCAGATTTTGCGTACGCATCAGGTCATCCACTTTCACAAAGAGGCGCTTGCCCAGCGACCCGCCGGGATGAAACGACGCAAAATCCTCTTGGGCAAAACCGCGCGCCTCCATAAGACAGACCGCAAGCGCGTCGCCAAGGGCAAGCGTAAGCGTCGTCGAACTCGTCGGCGCGGCATTCAGCGGGCACGCTTCACGCGTTACATGTAAGGGAATGTGTACATCGCTCAGACGCCCCAGCGTCGAATCGGCCGAACGCGCCATGCCGATAAGGGGAATATGAAAGCGCCTGATGTGCGGGAGCATCCGGACCAGCTCTTCACTCTCGCCGCTGTAACTGATGGCCAGCACCACATCCTGCGGTCCCATCATGCCCAGATCGCCATGCATCGCTTCTGTGGGATGCAGAAAGAAACTCGGCGTTCCCGTCGAGGCAAACGTCGCCGCCATCTTCGAGCCGATCAGCCCCGATTTTCCGACACCCGTGACAATCAGCTTACCCTTACATGTAAGGATCAACTCCACCGCACGCGCCATCTCCTCACCCAGCTGCGAGGCGGCATGGGCAAGCGTTTCGGCTTCAATAGTGAGGACATTGCGGGTAATGGCGGAAAAATCGTGAATCATAGGTGGTATTATATCGCAGTATCCATGAGAGAGACCCTGTCAAAAGTAAGCCGCAGATTGATGCATTTTAATTTCTTGATTCTTTAGAGCTTCAGCCTTAGTAGTGTTAATTTATATATTATATTGCCATATTATGATAGTATAAGCTGTAATCATTAAACTTCTAAAGATAAGATTAGGTAATGAAGGTTTACTAAATGTCTCAGTATCCTAAAGACATATCCTACACTGTTTCAAGTCGTTCAATGCAGAAAGGTATGGGTATCGAAAAATATCTGTCTGATTATTTTGAAAACATCCCGTTACACAAAATAGACAGTTTTTTTGGATTTGTCAGTGAATTCACACCCTTGTACGGTGGAAGATTCTATGATTCAGTCGATACAATGACCGATCTGCATATCAACGAGATGAAAAAATATAATATTGGCGTCTCTTTGACCCTCACTAATCACTATTTTTCTGAAGAGCTATACCAACAAACTTTTTCTATCTTGCAAAAATTTCACAGCCCAATCAACTCCATTGTATGTATGAATGATGATTTGGCAAAAAGAATTAGAGAAGAGTTCCCTCTCTATAAACTCAAAGCAAGCCTAATTAAAAACTTGGATACATTAGAGAAAGTCACGAAAGCGTTCGAACTATATGATTATGTTGTAATCCCAATGGAAATGAATGATAATGCAGAATTTTTAAAATCACTTCCCTCCAAAGAAAGAGTTATTCTTTTTGCAAATGCGAACTGTGCCTACAATTGCGAAAATAGGATTTGTTATAAAGCGATTTCCAATTTTACCGCTGAAATGGGAAAAAATGATCTCGGTTGCTCTCAAACCATTTTACCAAGAGAGCATTTGGGACATACAACTTTCGATGTAAACTCCTTTGTTGATATGGGATTTAAAAAATTCAAGCTGGTTCCAAATCCAAGGACAAAAAGAACTCTGAAAGAAACGGAAATAATAGAACGAAGGCAGAAGCTGGTTTTCTATCTTTTTTCGATGCCAAAAACCGGAAGAACCTGGTTACGATTCATTCTGGCAAACTATCTCAATTTACTCTACAATTTAAATCTTTCAGTCGATCTGAATTCAATGTTTCATGTCATTCCAAATGACGGTCTTGAGCCTTCTAAAGGCAAAGATGCCTATAAGTACATGGAGGATAAAAGGTTTCCACTACTTATCATGTCACATAAAAATCTGATGAATATTTCTCCTCTCGGACATAATATTATTGTCTTACTGCGTCTGGTCTATGATGTCATGGTGTCTGACTATTTTCAACACAGGTATTATCTGAAAATATTTGATGAGGATCTTAAAACTTTTATACGGCTTGAGCATGGAGTTTTACAACAGTACTGTAATTTTATGAATGCGCTCGAAGGAAAACAGAAATATATTCTCTTTATGACTTACGAAACCATGCAGGAAGAGATGCAAACATCTCTTGAATCACTCCTTCATTTTTTGAAAATACCTCTTGATGCCAACTATCTCCAGCAGTCCATCGAGCTCTCAAAGTTCGAGAACATGCAACAGATAGAAAAAGATTTTGGATTTATTGGAAAAGAGAAAAGTAACAACAATCCCAATGCCTTTAGAGTCAGAGAAGGAAAAGTGAACGGCTATAAAAAATATTTGGATGAAGAAGACATATTATACATTCGAAATTTTTGCGATATCAATTTAAACGATAGCGCAAAAGATATTTTACAAAAACTAAACATTTCACCCTTAGGTATAGAGGTCTAGATTGCAACAGTTTTCAAGCACTTTCACTGAAAATATTCCAAGCATTCTAAATGAAAAGGGTATCTCTTTAATTTTATCAACCTATCAGGCTGGAAAAATTGTTATTATCTCCAGTGATGGAGAAAAGGTCTATCAACTTGTACGGGATTTCAACAGACCGATGGGAATCGCAGTATACAAAGATATGTTAGCACTTGCGGGCGCACTTAATGTAACACTCTTTAGAACTGATAGGGAATTGGCAAGAACCTATCCTAAAAAACCAGATGTATACGATGCTTTTTTTTACCCTATCGCGATTAATAAAACAGATTACATCGATATCCATGATATAGCCTTTACCAAAGATGGTCTTGTAGGCGTGAATACCTCTTTTAGTTGTCTTGTAAAACTTGATGGACAATACTCTTTCAACCCGATATGGAAACCTCATTTTATAGATAAATTGCTTCCCAACGATTTTTGTCATCTCAATGGAATGGCAATTGATGAAAACAGGGAAATAGCATATGTAACAGCTTTTGGAGAAACAACCCACAAAGAAGCGTGGCGTGATAATAAAATGACAGGCGGCATATTGATTGATGTCAGGACAAACAAGATTGTTTTAAAAAATCTATCTATGCCCCATGCTCCGAGATTATATAGAGGCACCCTTTATATGTTGCTCTCAGGTACAGAAGAACTCATAAAAGTTGATGTCAAAGCAGGTACTTATCAAGTAGTGGCAAAAATAGATGGATTTATCAGAGGTTTGAGTTTTAAAGATGACTTGGCATTTGTAGGAGTCAGTAAACTAAGGAAAAGCCACACATTCGGAGATTTGGAAATTGCCAATAAAGATATCAAATCAGGAGTTGTAATTGTTGATTTGACAAGTAGTGAGATTATTGGTGATATTATGTATGGAAACAGCATCGAGGAGATATATGACGTACATATATTGGAAAATACGAAAAGGGCAAACATCATAAGTTATCAGCAATCTTTGGAACAAAGAGCATTAATCACGCCATTTGGGTCCAGTTGGATTTCAGATGAATTACAAATCTAAAAAAGGGGAGTATCAGTATGAATCGGTATAAAGGCTACAGTGCGTACCAAAGAAGATTGTATAGTAGATATGATATCAGTGAGGAATATTTACGAACACAAAAGCAACGAAGAGTCGTTCAACATCTGATTGAACATGTTGAAGGTAAAAAGAAATTTAATGAAAAAGAGCTAATCAGAAAAGTTTCAAAAGCATTCATCGGTACTCCTCTATATAAGAATATTGCCTCTGCTTTTACTGCCACCATGCTGCTTGCAGCATTACAATTAACATCACCTCTTGAAGCAAATCTGCTTGAACCGAAAAATGTTTTTGAAGCAAATCATAAAACGGCCCTGATTTTGGATGATGACAGCTCTTCCAAAATGGCAATGAATTCCCTTGCCAGCTCTCTTCATTTAGTCAGCAGTAAAATTCAAAGCAGCGAATTTGTTAAAAGACAGGAAAATCAACTCTTTCTTGATGATGAATCTGATCTTGACCACAACGATAAAATATTGACCGTTATTGATTCTTCAATAAAAAACTGGGAATTCTTAAGAGACGGTATTGTCAATGGGGAAGTATTGATTTTAAATGGTCATATCGATCCTGTAGATGCAATATTAGAGAAATTGCAATCCATGAGAGAGGTAGCATCTTTAAATATCATCTCACATGGCTCAAGTGGAAAACTCTATTTTAAAAATAAAGTTTTATCTACAAATGAACTTCTAGAAGATAGTGAAAAATGGAAAGAGATCGGCAAGTATTTAGATAAAACTGGTGATATTTTACTTTATGGTTGTAATGTTGGAGCAGATACTTCCGGAGCCAACTTTATTAAAACATTGGCGCATTTGACATCTGCTGATGTTGGAGCTTCTATCAACCCTACCGGAACATCTTTAAAAGGTGGAGATTGGAAACTTGAAGTGGCATACGGCGAAGTCAAAAACGAGAAGTTATTCACACATACAACAGAAGAGATGTTTCAGGAGCTTCTCGCTGTCGCAATAGGAACTGACAGGGTTGATATTGAAAGCGGTAGTACAAATGGTTCCAGTCCAACGGTTAAATTTTGGGGAGATAAAATCGTAGTTGATTGGTATGGCGATAATTGGAGTAAAAATACAACCGTTCTAAATAGCAGTGATTTGACAAGCTCTTCAATACCATCTATTTCAGTTTCACCAACGCCTACTAATGGACAAGCCAATATGGAGTACCACACCCTTTCAAGTGGAAATATGCTCATCATGTGGTACAGCTCATCGATAGACAATGGTACTACTGATCTGTACTATAAGATCGTCGATACGGCTGGTACTGAGGTAAAAAGCACTACAACAATCAACTCTTCATCAGACGAGTTAAACAGGTACCCGGATTTCGTAAATCTTTCGAATGGCAACTTTGTTGTTGTTTGGGCAACAAACGGTTCAAACTATGCCGTGAGAGAATTCCAGGCCAATGGAACTGCTGTAGCAAATCAATATTCGGCAACGACTGCATTAGGACTCTCGTCATCCCAATACAGGCATTCATTAGCGGCCAATAACAGTGGCCAATACATGGTTTTAGCTACGGATTACAGCACAAATATGACATGGGGTATTTTTAACAGTGGCTCTTCTACTCCAAGCTATACAGGCAATATAGCTACAGGAGATATTGGGAATGACTCTGTTAAAATGAGCGGATTGCCAAACGGAAATTTCCTGGTAGTCTATAGAGACGGCAGTGATTTAAAATATACGGTTATCGGCCCAACGGGAAGCACGGTACAAAGCAGCACTACCTTAGGTACCTATGGTGCTTTTGAAGACCCCATAGTACAGACTGACGGATTTATTCTTCAATATAACTATACATCGAGCGGCACGAAATATAATTATATGAAAAAATATAACTTCGATGGCAGTTTCGCAGAAGATTTAACAAATCAGATACCGACTTTGAATAATCACAAACAACCGGCTACAGGTTTTTATGCATATTATTATACATACCAGACAATATTTGCCAAAGCCTTGTTGTTTAAACAAACCGACAGTCAATTGGCAATGGCCATCTCTTCACAAGAGAGTGGTGAAGATAATATGGATATATGGTTACTTGGAACTGCAGCAGCTGCGACCGATGCAGATGCGTCATTAACAGCAAGTGCCACTGTTACAGAACCGGTAAATATTGCAACAACTGCAGATACAGTAGGCGAAGCTGTCAACGTTTTTGATTTTACCATTAGTGACGGCGGGACATCTGATGGAGTTTCAACTGATATAACACAGATCGTATTACATACATCAGGAACAGGTAATTTCTCCAAAGTTACCTGGCGTTTGAATGGTCCTGATGCTTCAAATGTAACCGGAACATATAATTCAGGTACAAATACAATCACATTCAGTGGACTTTCCATCTCTGTCACCGATGGAGGCAATGAAACATACACAATCAATGGATACTTTCATGACGCAACAGGAATCACAGAAGGGCAGACATTTATTCTAAGTGTCGATGGGGATACGGACCTTACGGTAAATACCGCGAAAACAACTTTTGGAACTACCACAGCGGTTACCAACGGAACAGGTTCGGCAATAAATGTTACTGCTACAAAACTTATCTTCACGACACAACCCGCTTCAAGTGTGAGTGGTGTTTCTATGACACAACCAGTAGTCAAGGCGGTAGACGCTTCAAACAACGTTGATATCGATTATACTAGTAGCATTACTTTAAGTGAATCAAGCAGTGGTACTTTGAGCGGAACCCTTAACCTATCTGCCGTGGCAGGAGTTGCGACATTTACGGATGTTGTTTATAGCGCAACAACTGACGGTGAAAGTTTTGTACTCACAGCAACAGACGGCTCACTGACAGATGCAACCTCAAACTCGGTAGCATCAGATATTTTAGCGACCAAACTCGTATTCACAACCCAGCCGAATCCAACAGCACTCCAAAATTCTGTCACTATGGATTTTACAACAGACCCGGTAGTCCAGGCCCAAAATGCAAACGGACAGATCGATACAGATTTTACAGAAACAGTCACACTGGCTGAAAATGGAGCAGGCACCGGAGTGTTTACTAATGAATCCGTAGCCGCGGTTGCCGGTGTAGCAACATTTACAGGACTGACTCTAAATCATAATACAGATGAAACATTCCAGCTTGTCGCTGATGATGTAGCAGGTGGAACTGAAGGCGATTTGCCAGCAGTAACCAGTGGTAATCTGACAGTAACTTCAAATGCAGCACCAGTTAACACCCTCCCAAGTGTCCCTACAGTAAAAGAGGATGATGGAAATATAGCAATTGCGGACGATATCGCCATAGCAGATGCTGAAGGAGATGCTCAAAGCGTCATACTGACCGCAACTAACGGCACAATTTCACTCATTGCCAGCGGAACTACAATCACTATCGGTGACGGAACCGATGACACGGTTATAGCCTTTAACGGAACGCTCGCAAATGTAAACACAGCACTGGATACCCTTACATTTAAACCAGCTGCGAACTTCAACGGTAATGCAACGATTCGCATGCAGACCAGTGATGGAAACGGCGGAAGTGATGATGATACACTAACCATCGCCGTAGCCAATGCGCCTGAGGTTACGTCAATCAATCGCTTAACTCCTACAGGAAGTGATACCAATGCCGATACTTTAATCTTCCGAGTTACCTTCTCCGAATCCGTCAGTGGCATTGACAGTTCAGATTTCACCGTCAGTGGTTCAACCGCAACAGTCACCAATGTCAGTGCAGCCAGCGGTACGACAACCGACATCACTGTCTCCGGCGGCAATCTGGCAAGTTTAAATGCAACGGTTCGGCTCGATCTGGTCGATAATGACAGCATTATCAACAGTAATAGTGTCAGTCTTGGCGGTACGGGTACTACCGGTAGCGGAGATGGAAGTCATACCGGCGACCAATCCTATACGGTTGACAATACAGCACCCACCACGACCATTACCAGTATTGATATCTCAAATGATAACGGTAGCAGCGATAGTGACTTTTTAACCAATACAGGCTCACAAACCATTACTGCAACCCTCTGGGCTGGTTTGGCAGGAGGAGAAATCCTTTACGGCTCAATCGACAATGGTTCTTCCTGGAGCGATATCAGTTCAAAACTCTCAGGAACTGCCCTTTCATGGGATGGTGTCACCCTCTCTGGCAGCAATACCATTAAACTCAAAATCAGCGATGCCGCAGGTAATGATGGTCCTATTGCGTCCCAATCTTATATCATTGATTCAAACGCACCAACCTTTTCAAGTCTTTCTCCCCTTGACAATGCGACGGGTATCTCAACAACAACCAATCTGGTACTGAGCATGAATGAAGATGTCAGTAAAGGCAGTGGAAATATTCTGATTAAGAAAAGTTCTGACAATTCTACGGTCGAGGCGATCGATGTGACTTCCGGGCAAGTCACCATCAGTGGCACTACCGTAACTATCAATCCTTCCGTCACTCTAAGTCTGAACACGGAATATTATATTCAGATCCCATCAGGAGTACTGACCGATTTGGCAGGCAACAGTTACGCCGGTATCTCCGATACCACGAGCTGGAGCTTTACAACAATTGACAATCTTTCTCCAACTATCAGTGGCGCCGCAGCTTCACAAACCGTCAATGATACAGCAACCCTAACACCATTTAGCTCAGTAACCCTTGCCGACAATGAAGACGACAATGTTTCGCTGACCATTACGCTTGATGACAATGCCAAAGGCACCCTGAGCGCTACCGGGCTCACCGGAACCGGCCCTTACACCATAGCCAGCGGCAGCATAAGCAGTGTGCAGGCCATTTTACAAGCTGTCGTCTTCAATCCGGCAGACAACCGTGTCGTTGTCGGCAGCACAGAAACAACGACATTTAGCCTTGTAGCAAATGATAGCCATAGCAATTCTCTGACAGATAGTACCACTACGGTCATCTCGACATCTATCAATGATAATCCGACAATTGCTACCCTGCCGACCGATATCACCGTCACGGAAGAGACGGCCGGCAATGTCGATCTCTCAGCCGCTACACTCTCCGATGCCGATGTGGCCGATAGTGACTTTACCCTGAAACTCGCAGCCGGAAGCGGCACCCTTGCGGCCACAAGCGGCGGCGGCGTCACGGTAGGAGGTTCCGGAACGGGGACCCTGACACTGAGCGGCTCCATGGCGAATATCGATACCTTCCTCAACACCGCCAGCAACATTCAGTACACCGGAGCTAATGCTGCTAGTGGCGACAATGCCGATACACTGAGTGTAACCCTTAACGATGAAGACGGCAGCGGTGATATTGCAGGCGGCAGCGTGAATATCGACATCACCGCACTTGATGAGAGTATCGACGTAGTCGTAACCGACAATACCACTGCCGAGGAAGGCAGCCCCAAACGTACCGGACTGCTTCCCAATCAGGGCAGCTTCACCGTCGTGCTGCACTCCAAACCAACAGCCGATGTCACCATAACCATGCTCACCAACGATGATACCGAGGGGAACGTCACCGATCCTGCAACGAAGACACTGACCTTTACACCATCAAACTGGGATCAGGCGCAGGGCGTTACTGTCACAGGTGTGGATGACGACGTCAAAGACGGCGATATCGCCTACACCATTCACCTCGCGGCCAGCAGTACCGATACCGAATACAACGGTAAAACCGCTGATGCGAATCTGACCAACGTCGATAACGAAACAGCCGGTCTCGAAGTCAGCACAACCGATGCAACCACATCCGAAGACGGCGGTACGGGAGCTTTCAATATCGTACTCAAATCAGAGCCGCTAAGCGATGTCACGGTAACGCTGCAAAGCTCAAACACCGATGAAGGTACCGTATCCCCCGCAACACTCACCTTTACTGCCGCCAACTGGGATACGCCCCAGAATGTGACGGTGACCGGTGTTGATGACGCTGCTGTCGATGGCAGTATTAATTATGAAATTTCAGTAACAACCGTCTCGTCCGATACAAACTATGATGCCCTATCAATCACTCCAATCGCCATGAGTAATGCCGATGACGATGTTGCGGGACTCACGGTGAGCACACCGACCAACAGTGCGACAACAACCGAAAGCGGCGGTTTCAGTACCTTCACGGTTGCTTTGAACACCCTGCCATCAGATGATGTCACAATCACCGTGTCATCAACGGACACCACAGAAGGCAGCGTGTCACCGGCAACGCTGACATTCACCCAGTCCAACTGGAATGTACCCCAAAACATAACGGTTACCGGAGTAGATGACGACCTGATTGACGGTACTGTCGCCTACAGCGTCTCTCTGGTACCGAGTTCGACAGATACGGATTACGATACCCTTTCATCTCATACCGAGAACTTTGTCAACACCGACAACGAGCAGGATCTTGACTTCGACGGCATCAATGATGTCGATGACAACTGTCCCAATATTGCCAACCCGCTCCAGGGTGACCGTGACAATGACAGTATCGGAGACCTCTGCGATACCGTAGACAACTCGATACCTCCGGGCACTCCAATTGCCGATGCGGATGAAGATGGCATTGCTGATGCAAATGACAACTGTGTCAACGATTACAACCCGAATCAGTCCGATGTGGACGGTGACGGCGTAGGAGATGTCTGCGATACGACATCGCAAACCGCTACGGCTCCGAGTGTCGAAGTCTCCGAAGGGTTTAGCGTAACACCGGGCGGTTCAACGACCGGATCAACTACTGTCGTCCTGAGTCTCTCAACTACGGCAAGCAGCAATCCGACCGACGGTTCGATACCGCATGTCTCTACTTCAACGACACTGACCGTTACCCCGGCTACGGAACCTCCGGCACCCGCGACGGGAGAACCGACACCGCCTGCCGGTGCCGCAGCTCCGGTAACCGTGCATGCCACCAACAGCGATACGGCGGAATACGGTTATTCCGTCACGGTGGCATTCACAATTCCGCAAGATTCCGATATGGTCTTTACGGGATACTGGAAATACGGAAAAGAGACGGCAAGCGATGCAGATCACTGGTATGATCTTGGAACCCTGACTGATAATGCCACCATTACAGGACGCAAAGGAACGGGTTACAGTATTTCAGCGGATGGCAAAACGCTGACGCTGACACTGATAGACGGTAAACGCGGAGACTATGATCTCTCTGCCAACGGTATCATTGACGATCCGGGCGTACCAATCATGCGTGCGGCTACCATCCCTGTACCGCTCTTCGGAGCATTCGGTTATGCGCTGCTGATCGGGCTGTTCGGATTTATCGGTCTCAGACGGATCAAATCTTAATACGCTTTTTCTTTACATGTAAGATAGCAATACCTTACATGTAAACATCCTCTTCAATGTGGCTAGATCCCTCTAAAACAGCAGATACTGCAAAACAGGTACAAGATTGAACGGCGCCATCGTGAAGCGCTGTGCTGCCGTTGGGGTCAGGGGGTCGTTGGTGCTGAAGCTGAGCGTCGTCTCATCCGTAGCCGTATAATCACCGTAGTAGGTCAGTGTCAGGTAACAGCGCTCCCCGTACGTAAGTGCTTCGGAGCAGCCATTGACGACCGCGAACTCCGCAGTATTGCTCAGCACGACATTAGAAATTGACAAAGGGGCCGCACCGTCATTGACAATGGCAATCAGTTTGGTGCGTATGCCTTTTGGGAATGTCGCTTTTTCGGAATATTTATAGGTATTGATAAGCAGATTGTCGATCCACGCCTGATCTGCCCCGTAGGTCACCGCTTCATCTTTCATATAGCTCCAAATCAGCTCGAGTGCGCTGCCTGAAACAGGCACTTTTTCTTCGTTATAGCGGAAATAGAGATAGTCGTCGAGCAGATTGGTTGATCCCGAGGCATCAAGCGTCATCACACCGTTGCGAGAGAGTAGCAAACCGTCATAGCCGCTCTCCGAACTGACGTCGTAGTCAAATGAGAGATCATACAGGTCGGTTCGGTCAAAACTGATGTTATAGTCGGTACTCTCGTTATCGTCAATGAAGTTGGAGTAGAGACGTCCGCTACCGAGATACCACGACGTCGAAAGATCGACAATATCGGCAGCCGAAGCGAAGGTATAACGCAGCTCCCTGTTGCGGTCAAAGTAGCCCGCCTGCTCAAATAGAGAGTCATACGAGGTTGCCGGATTGTTCGCCATTGCCAGCGCCGAAGCCGCATCGACAATTCCGGCGCCACACATTTGGGTATTACATGTAAGGTTGGCATCCGGAAAAGCTTTGGCGCTTTTTTGCAAAATATAGGTGACTTTCCCCACGTCCGCATCGGGCAGAAGGGAGGTGACAAGCGACACGATACCCGAAATATGCGGCGCCGCCATACTCGTACCCTGATACGCAACCAGAGTATTATCGTAGTTTGGCGAGGTTGCCCCGCTGTCAAGGGTGGAGAGAATTTTGGTGTCAATGTATTTGTCGCCGCCGGGCGCGGCAATCTCGACGACGGAGCCGTAGTTGCTGTAGTAGGCTTTCCCGCCGTCACGCGCCACCGAAGCCACGGTAATGACACCGTTACAGCTGGCAGGATTGGCAAAAGTGGCGTCCGTGTCTTCATTGCCCGCCGCCACCACGACAATGGCGCCGTTTTGATTGATCTGGTCTATAGCGTTCTGGTAGGTGTGCGAACAGATCGCACTGCTCCCCAGACTCAGGTTAAGCACCTTGGCCGGGTGGGCATTGTCGGGGACACCGTCGATATGATACCCCGCAGCCCACAGCATGCCATCCACCACGTCACTGGTGTACCCGCCGCCTTTCCCGAGTACCCGTACAGGCAGAATCTTGCCCTGCCAGTTGATACCGGCGATACCCGAAGCGTTGTTTGAGAGCGCCGCAATTGTCCCTGCGACATGCGTACCGTGCCACGTACTGTCGGATTCTCCGTTATAGGGATCATAACAGGCATCACCAATGTGACACCAGTCACCCGGATCACTCGCATTGGCATCACGACCGTCAAGATCATTCGCACTTTCACTCTCCGAGATAAAATCGTACCCGTCAAGAATCTTCCCGGAAAGCTCCGCATGAGGCAGAATGCCCGTGTCGATGACCGCAATAACATCGCTGGCACTTCCGGTCGTGATATCCCACGCCCCTTCAAGGTTGGCGCCGCCGGGCGTGTTTTGCAGATCCCACTGGCTCAGCGAGTAGTTGGTGTCATTGGGAACCATAAACGGATGCATGATGGCATCCGGCTCGGCATACGCGACGTCACTGCGTTTCGAGAGTTCGGCCACGATGCGCTCAAGCGCATCGGCCGAAGGTTTTTTGCCGTCGATACGGATCTTGATGATATTTGCCAGAAGCGCGTTCACTCTCACGGGTTCAAGCTGCGCATTGATCTGTATGGAAGAGCTGAGCTCCGAAGCAAGCAGCTTTGACTGGGAAGCATTAAGCGGATGCTTGTCTTTGTATTTGACGATGATACGGTCTGTTGCTCTGTTTTTAAAATAGGGAGAGGCGGGTTTGGCGGCAGCGAACGCCGCCGTACCGAGAGCCAACAGAGCCAGAATTACCAGTAAACGCATCTGCATGGCGAGCGCTACTCCATCTCCAGGCGCATCAGATACATCTCGTCGCCCTCGGTCGTCTCGACTTCAAGACTTTCACATTTGGGACAGCGGTAGTGCAGCTCCTCAAGCGTCGTGACTTCGCCGCAGGCCTTACATGTAATCACCACCGGCTGGATGTTCATGACAAACTCGGCCCCGTCGCAGAGCGTCTTCTCTTTAAAAGTGTCAAATGCGATTTCAAGCAGATGCGGTTCGACACCGCTGAGGCGGCCGATTTTGACTTCAACCTTCGTAATGTGCGTCGCATCATTGGCAATTGCGTGCTCTTCGCACTGGTTCAGCAGCGCCTGGACTATGGAGTATTCATGCATCGGCAATCCCTTTTAACAGATTCTCGGCAGCAGTTCGCCTTTGGGCAGTTCCAGATAGCGACTGCTTCCCCAGGGGCTTTTCAAAATAACGCGGCCGGGGCGTTTTTGCGTGGCTTCGCCAATCAGCGCGGCGTTACATGTTATATCGAGCCCATGCAGAATTTCGAGCGCTTTGGATGCTTCTTCCACAGGAAGCGCAAGGACAAACGTCCCCTCGTTGGCGAAATCATACGGCTCGAAACCGAGCAGTTCGCACAGGCCCCGTACTTCATCAGCCACCGGCAGCGCCGCTTCGTCAACTTCAATGCAGACGTTCGAAGCCACGGCCCATTCGTTGAGCACCGCCGCAATGCCGCCGCGTGTCGCATCGCGCAGCGCTTTTATAGATAACCCGGAATCCAGCAGTTTTTCTATTGCCGGCCAAAGCGTGGCACAGTCGCTTTTGAGATCGCCCTCGAGTTCAATCCCCTCACGCTCCGCAAGAATGGTCGCCCCGTGCGCCCCGATATCGCGCGAGACAATAATGGCGTCACCCTCGGCGATGTTGTGCGCTGAAATACCGGTTTTGACAATCGCACCGATGCCCGATGTGTTGATAAAAATCTTGTCGCACGCCCCGCGGGGCACTACCTTGGTATCGCCGCAGACAATCTTCGCGCCGCTCTTTTCAAGCTCCGTTTTCATCGACATGACGATGGTACGCAGCTCCTCAAACGAGAGCCCCTCTTCAATAATGAAGGCACTGCTTAAGTACAGCGGTTTCGCCCCCATCATGGCAAGGTCGTTAACGGTTCCCGCAATAGCGATTTTCCCAATGTCGCCGCCATTGAAGAAGATGGGGCTTACCGTAAAAGAGTCCGTTGTAAAGGCGATGGGGCTCTCTACATGTAAGACCGCCGCATCCTCAGCCGAGATCAGCGCCTCGTTCCCGAACGCTTCGTAAAAAAGCTCGTGGATGAGGCGGTTCATCTCTTCGCCGCCACCGCCGTGAGAGAGTTGGATCTGTTTCATTCACACCTCCGCGAAACGGTAGTAGGCGTTGCACGCCCCTTCACTGCTTACCATGCAGCTTCCAAGCGGCGTGCTTGGCGTGCAGGCGGTGCCAAAAACCTTACAGTCTTTGGGTCCGGCGAGACCTTTAAGGATGGTCCCGCAGATGCAGAGTTTGTGATCGTCGATCGGCACGTTGGAGAGAGATGCGGCAAACACTTTTTCAGCGTCATAATCCGCGTAGGCGTCGCGCAGCCGTAGTGCGCTCTGTGGAATGTCGCCTATGCCCCGCCAGCGAAAATGCGCACGCGGTTCGAAATACTTCTCTATCAGTGCTTGGGCCTTGAGGTTTCCCTCACGGTTGACCGCACGCGAGTACTGCGTTTCAACCTCGCAGCGGAGAGAATTTTTTTGACGTACGAGCATCAGGATTCCCTGCATCACGTCCACCGGCTCAAACCCGCTCACCACGACGGGAGTATGGTACTTCTGCGGAAGCGGCTCATAAATTTTCGACCCCGTAATAACGGAAACATGACTGGGGCCGATGAAGGCGTTGACCTTCGAGAGGCCGTCTGCCATAATCGCATCGACCGCGGGCGGTACGAGCACATGGTTTACATGTAAGAAAAGGTTCTTCACTCCCGTCCTGATCGCCGCATCAATCAGCGCGGCAGTCATAGGCGTGGTAGTTTCAAAACCGATGGCAAAGAAGATCACCTTTTTATCCGGGTTCTCTTTGGCAATTTTGAGCGCATCAAGGGGCGTATAAAGCGGACGGATGTCACGCCCCGCGGCACGCTCCTGTGCGAGCGAACTCTTTGAACCCGGCACGCGGATCATATCGCCGAGCGTACAGAGAATGGCACCCTCCATGCGCGCAAGGTCAATGGCATGGTCGATGCGCTCTTTTGGCATGATGCAGACCGGACACCCGGGGCCGTGAATAAAGTGAATGGTTTCGGGAAGAAGCTGTTTAAGCCCGAACTTCATGATGGTGTGCGTATGCCCGCCGCACACCTCCATGACGTAGAGCGGTTCGGATAAAGAAGCGGCCTCTTCTTTGATAGTTTTCGCGAGTGCCCTGATGACCTCCGCGTCGCGGAAACCGTCGTAAAGATCCAATAACTTCAAACTCATTTTTGCCTCATTCCTGTCAATTCAGCAGATACATCAGTACCGGGAGCATACCGTTTTTCGGTGCTACGGTAACGGAAGGGTAACTGGCACGCGTACTTTCTAGATTGTACACCTGAAACGGCTGCTGTAAATTCAATTTGTATACATAATCCCATTCATATGTATACGACGAACCATAGGTATACAGTCTCAGTGTCGTCGGACCATAGAAGGCACCTCGATAAGAAGCGTCATCATAAGAGTCTCTTTCATCCGTTTCACGACTCGTAAATTCAATGTCTTTTGCAGATCCGTCTTGCACAAATTCCATCGCAGGCATTTCAAAACGCGCCACCCCTTCTTTGGGTTTGAAATGGACATAAGTGTTATTGTTCTCATGCCAGAAGTATGCCTTTAGTGCCTCAAACTCCATACTTCTCGCCCCCACAGGAGGCAATAGTGTACTTACCGGGCTGCTCTCATGCGGAAATGAAGGTTCGTACCGTGCAGGAGTGTCCGTCTCATAGGTTTTATTGTCTCCAATCAATTGCATCGACCGGGCCATATCCGCAATGACATCGGTATCAGCAAAGGTATCTACATCCAGACGCACGGTCTCCGGAGAAAAAAATGTTTTTAGGCTGCTTCCGGAATTGGAACACTTCTGTGCGTATGCATTCATTGCCAGTGTATCCTGAATCAAAAACATATAGCTCGAATATACACCAAAAGTATTGATACAAACGACATTAGCACCCTGCGGCACCACCCTTATGTATGGCAGATTGTTTTCACTCCAGATATAGACGTCGGCATCTGAGAACCAGGGCATCAAAGCCTTATATCGGGTAGGTTCAATTTCCGGTGGCGGCACTTTGTCTCCGTAATATGTTGTCCCGGTAGAGACAGCTGGAGCATTCTGCGACGGCGCAGAGGGAGTATAAGTTAATTGGTAGAGCCAATCCATGCGCATCTCAAACGGACGTGTTGCATCAAACTTGATACACTCTGCATAACTTGGAGCAGTAATCTTGAATGTCATCGGACGCGATATCAAATGTTTATCATATCCCCACGTTTCATTCTCATCCCGACGTATTGCAACCTCTTTTGTCGTGCCGTCTTGTATTATCTGCCGATCCGGGAGATAAGATAACGCATGCGTGGGAACCACCCTCATGAAAGCCTCGTTCTGCTCACTCCACAGAGACACGTTGACTTCGTAGTCACTACCTTCCCGTATAACAATACTCGCGGCATTTTCCGGCGGAAGTTTGTCATTAAGTTCCGGCATGGCTATCACCGCATCGTGTTCATATAATGGATGGAACTGGATGGAGCTGTAATCATACATCTCATAGCTGACAACATAGAGTGAAAATCCGGATGTCGGATCAAAGGGAATGAGATCATAGTTACTATATGATGACGTTTTAATTTCAATTATTGTCTCCTGTTTTATCTCTCCGGTTTCGCCTATGACACCCCACCCACAGGCACGGTATGAGACTTCCACTTCCATGCCGTTTTGCACAACAGAAAACTTGCCTTCGCTAAAATGAAATACGCCGTTTATGGGCTTGATATCCATGTATGCATGCCCGTCATCGCTTCTCCAGACATAAATATCCGCCTCTTCACCACTTGCTAATGTAACATGAACCGGTGTGAGCTCCTGCGGACGGGCAAGCGTATAGCAACTGCTCTCTTCACAAACGGATAGTGGCCCTGAAATGACAGGCTCATAACTGAAATGAACGTTTGCGTACTGCGCATCGAAAGGTCGATTAAAATCAACACCACCATTACAGAAGCTCCATCCGCCAATACCAAATGTCATAGGCCGATAGATATTTCCCTGATAACCGGTATAAAGAGTAGGATTAAAATAGACACCGCTACGCTGTAATCCCTCCTGCGTAAAAATAAAGTCATAAGGCGATACAAAAAAATGCTGCCCCTGCGGAACAAAACGTATATAGGCCTCATTATCTTCATTCCAGAAATAGACATTCGCTGAGTGTGTGATATTCCCTTCGTTATATGAAATGACCTGATAGGGCGTATCTTCGGGCGGCAGTTTATCTATGTATTTCGTATTGATTGTATCTCGTGGTACTGATTGGCGTGTTTTAAAACCCGCTATCCTTTCGCCATTAATACCCTGTGTATTTTGAGAAATCCCGGATACGTCATGATCCACTTCAAAAGGCCATATACCACTTTGCGCAAAACCACTCAGCCCGAAAAAAAGAATACATACTGCTACTCGATTTTTTAGACCCTTCATATAGCAGGGTCCCGTTTTTCACAACTGTCATCCGCTTCGACCGTTGCGCGCCGCTCTTCCTCGTCCATCTTTTCCAGAATCTCTCTGTAAACGGCAAGCGAGGCGAGCGCGTCCTCCTCGTCGATCTTGTTCATGACAAAACCTACATGAATGAGTACATAATCGCCAATGCCGACCTCATCGCCCATCAGATCAAGGCTGACTTTGCGCTTGATGCCCATGGTGTCGACCGTAGCCATGTTCTCCTCGTCGATCTCGACCACTTTTGAGGGGATGGAAAGGCACATCTTTAGCTCCTCATCTTTCGTTTGAAATCGATCCACTCGATGACCCGTTTGATGCTTGCGTCGTCTTTTGTGGAGAGTTCGAGAATGTCCACATTGGGTTTGAGTTTGCGCGCCGCCGCTTTGGCACGATCAACACTGAAATCGAAATAAGGCAGCAGGTCGGTTTTGGTAAGCAGCACCAGATCCGCCGCGCGGAACATCACGGGGTACTTCTCGATCTTGTCCTCGCCTTCGGGAACGGAGACCAGCACAATATTAAGATGCGCACCCACGTCGTAACTCGCCGGGCAGACGAGGTTGCCCACGTTTTCAATGAAGCAGACATCCACGCCTTCCATCGGCAGGTGATGGAGCCCCTCATGCACCATAAAGGCATCAAGATGGCAGGCCGTGCCGGTCTGTATCTGGTGCGCAGCGATTCCCTTGGCCTTGATGCGCTCGGCGTCGCGGCTCGTCTCAAGATCGCCCTCGATGACGGAAAATTTAAACCCGGCGAGATCCGCCATCTTCTCAAGCATGCTGGTTTTGCCGCTGCCCGGAGAGCTCATCAGGTTGATGGCAAGCACACCGTGCTCTTCAAAATGCTCGCGGTTATGATGCGCCTGATGGTCGTTCTTGTCCAGAATCTTTGTAATGACCTCAATGGTCTTTTTGTCGTTGAGCTGTGGATTATGATGCAGCGTCTCGTGTGCATGATGATGCTCGTGGGAGTGGTGTTCATGCTCGTGATGATGGTGCTCATGCACATGGTCGGTAATGGAACAACCGCAGTCTTTACACATAAAAATTCCTTTTTCTGAATAACAATTCATTATATTAGTGCTATCGGCCTAAAAAAGAGTTGAAAGCAGCGCTCTTTTTCATTAGGCTTTGTCAAGACAACAAAATCGAAATGCATCTTCAAATCTCAGTGTTATCATTGTGAAAATATATTATCATACCTCTCTATCTAAAAAAAAGGATCAGTATGGGATTTTTTGGAAACGACCGCGCACTTCAGGCAGAAGTCGAATCACTCACAACACGCAACACGTCACTCTCACAGGAGAATGAAACGCTCAAACAACGCATCACTGCGCTCGAAGAGACCCTTAAAACACCACAGGATCCGAAAAAAGCAACTCTGGATCGCATGGTTGAGATTATCGTTGAATCCTACGCCAGCGGCGTCGGATTTTTGCAACGCATCATGCTCGCCAATGTCAAATCGCTTGAAGAGGCGACCGATCTCAACAGCAGGACTTCCCGTCGCATCGACACCGTCAAGGAGCGCCGTGACGAGGTTGTCGAAAAAATCGAGATGATCAGCAGCGAGACTGATAACCTTCAAAACGGTGCTTCTTCACTCTCCAACAGTGTTGATGCCATCGGACAGATCATCGGACTCATTAAAGACATCTCCGATCAGACCAATCTTCTGGCACTCAACGCCGCCATCGAAGCGGCACGTGCCGGAGAGCACGGCCGCGGTTTTGCCGTTGTTGCGGACGAAGTACGCAAACTGGCCGAACGCACCCAAAAAGCAACGCAGGAGGTTGAGATTAACATCGGTCAGCTCAAGCAGCATGCCTCGGAAATCTCCGAGATGTCACAGACCTTCAATGAGAATGCCGCTACCATCGGCGAAACGCTCAGCGCATTTTTCGAACAACTCGAATTTGTCATCAGCAACTCCGAACGCATCTCCCATATTACGCAAAACATCACCAACGAAACCGGCATCGGAAGCGGTAAAGCGGATCATATTCTTTATAAACTCGAAGGCTATAACGCCTTTCTCAACAACTCCCAGCCAAACCTGCTTGATGAAACGCAGTGCCGTTTCGGACAATGGTTTACACAAAATCGCGATACCATCAAAAGCGAAACACAAACGATCAGCTCCCTTGAACAGCACCACCGCAATGTTCATGTCGGCGTAAAAGAAGCCATTGAGATGTGGCAGAAACATTCCAAATACAAAGAAGCGGTCGAGCGTATGCACAATGTTGAAATGTCAAGCGAAAAAGCGTTTGAAGAGCTCTATAGCGCGTTCTTGAAACACCGTCTCTAAACGCACTCACTCCCAGCTGTGCAGATGAAAATGCTCATGCTCCCCGTCCTCATGGCGGTGGCGATGCCGATGCACCAGCTGCGCTTCGATGAGCTTGGGCATATCCTCTAACAGTGCCTCCACGCTGCCGTCAAAAATAAGTTCATGATTCGCCCCGATAACCAGTGCGCGGCTTCCGAGTTCGCGCCCCAGACTCAGGTTGTGTGTGGCGGTGAGTGTCGCAACCGGCAGCTCCTGTAAAAATTCCACCAGCCATCCGGTACTCGGTGGGTCGAGATGGGCGGTGGGCTCATCGAGCAGAAGCAGTTCCGGTTCAACGGCCAGCAATGATGCGAGCAGCACCTTCTGTTTCTGGCCGCCGCTGAGGTTCAGCGGGCTTACATGTAAGAGTTTCTCAATGCCAAAGCGGTGTGCCCACTCCTGTACCCGCTCCTCCACCCCTTCAAATCCGAAGTGACGCAGTCCGAAAGCAATCTCGTCATGGACTGTGGCATTAAAGAGCATTGCGGAGGGGTCTTGCATCTGCAGCGCCACGGCGCGCCGGAACCGGTGTCCGTTTTGTTTGAGATACCGCTTATCAAGAGTTTCACCCCGAAAACGGATACGCCCGGAGCTCGGCGCAAGCAGCCCGTTAAGCAGTTTTAGCAGCGTCGATTTTCCGCTGCCGTTAATGCCAAGCAACAGAACTTTTTCGCCCTCTTCAATGCGAAAGCTGACATTGCGAAGCACCTCACTGGAGCGAAGCGAAAAATCTTCATGCGTGTAAAAGAGGCTCTCGCACTCAATCATCTATCAACCCCCGTGAGCGCATCGCCATGGTCTGCTCGGCGCTTTTATGCAGCATGGTACCGAAAAGTGTGGCCAGAAGCGGCTGAATCTGCGTCGTCTTTACGACATTTTTCACGGTTGCCCCGCGGCTGCGCAGCCCGTCGTAGTAATCATTCAGCAATCCCCGAAGCAGGAGTATCTGCGCGTAGGTCAGGCCATAGAGCATTCCGAGCATCGGACTGAAGCCAAATGCGCGGTGCAGATTGACACGTGCGACCAGCGTAAACGTGAGCTGTGTAATGGCCAGTGCGCGCAGGTTAATGAGCACCAGTGCTTCCGGAGCCGCTCCAAAGAGTGCATAAGCCAGCGAGACCGATCCCACAAAAATCGCCACCGCGCTCACGGCGCGCCACAAAATGCGCCAGCACAGTGCCCCTCCGAGCAACAGGCCCGCCAGCAGTGACATTACCATAAGAAGTTCGCTGTGCCATACCCCCAGTCCTACAACCCACAGGCCATAGCCTGCCAGAAAAAGACGCTCACGCACCAAATACTCCCAGGAAGCGCGTACGCAGAAACCGCACCGAGAGCAGCGTCACCACCGCCTCGGCAACACCCAGCAGCAAATGCGGCACCACAACGGCGTAAAGCGTTACATGTAAGCCAAAGGGAAAATAGAGCGGCTTGCCCGCGTCGCTGGCAATGAGGGGCTGAATACCCAGCGCCACGGCAACCAGCAGCGCGGGAACGACGGTGCTCATCCACCCCGCCACCAGCAGCGCGGCCTTCTCGTAGCGCCGCAGCAGCCGGTAACTCACAGACGCCGCGAAACTCCCCGCAAAGGCGATGGCAAGCACGTTGACACTGTAAGCCGTGATGCCCCCTTCCCCAAAAAGCAGCGCCTGCAGCAACAGTACCAGCGAAATGGCGGCAAACCCCACCCACGGCCCAAAAAGCAGCGCCACAATGGCCACGCCGCCCAGATGCACGCTTGTGCCGCCCGGCAGCGGCAGGGCAATGAGCATCAGCGTAAAACTGATGGCACTCACTCCGGCAATGAAAGGAATTTTTTCAGCATCGAGCGCAATCTTTTTACGCGCTACCGCCCAGAGCACCCCACAAACGGCCAGCGCGGGAAGGTAGGTTTGCGGCGAGATGAAACCGTCGGGAATGTGCATTAGTTTTGTCCTATGATCTGCAACGCTTCGTCCAATCCCTGCGGATCGGCAAAAAAGTACTCTTCGAGCAGTGGTTTTATCTTATATTCAAGCACAAAACCAAGATCGTCATAGTTCATGAAATAGCTGTGTCCTATTTGAAAATCGGCTCCAAGCTTATTGACAATAAATGCATTGAGACTTTCAAAAACATCTTTGGCCTCTTCTTTAACTAACGAACTATCAGGTTTCATTTTCAAAAATGTAAAACGTCGGCGTAGGGCAATGTCAATCAGCGCAATCGATTTGTCGGTGGAGTTCATGGTAGCAATGATATAAAGATTGCTCGGTACACTAAATGACGCTTTGGAGTATGGAAGCGTTACATGTAAGTCATCACGCTTCTCCTCTTCGATGAGCGTGATGAGCTCCCCGAAGATTTTGGAGATATTGCCGCGGTTGATTTCGTCGATGATGAGATAGTGATTTTTCAACTCTTGGGGTTGAGACTTCTCTCTTTTTTTAGCTAATTCCAAAAGTGCTTGAAGTGTACCGTCATAATAACTTTTCATTCCACCTTTAATTTCATCAACACTCTCTTTGTTATACATATTTTCCAAAGTTTTCAAAGACAAGCTGTGTGCACTTTCCCCTTTTTGCTTTTCAAAGAAAATTGTTTTGTCATTGTAATCATAGATCGTATAAAAGCTGTTCTCTCTTTTCATCGCAATTTTAACCGTCTCATTGTTTCCAATTTTCTCAGACAAAAGTGCGTTTAATGCCGCTTTAAATGACAACTTTTGCGTTTGTGATGAGGCCAATAAATTTTCTCTTGCCTTATCAGCCATCACTTTAAAAATGCCATCTTCAAGTTCAATTTTTCCCTCTTCGTTGGGACGAAAGCCCTCTATAAAATCTTCATAAGAAAAGCTCTGGTGAAAGGTCACAAACGCAACCCGCCCTTCACTTTTGACCTGCTCAAACGTTTCAGTAATATTTTCTTCAGGTGTATTGTTTACGACGCTGTCAAAAAGCGCTTTTTGTGAATATTCAGCATTTTCTATAAGCGATACAATTTTTTTGTGGTTGTAGGTTTTTCCGACTCCGGGAGGGCCGTAGAGGATGATGTTTTTAACAAAGACATTCATATTTTCTATTTTCTTCTTTGGATTGTTGAGTTTAGTTTTTTCATGAACCTTATCTGTATTTTGTGTACTTTTCATATATTCGTCATGCTTCTGAATAGCTTCTTTAGCTCTTAAATATTTTTGCTCACCAAAATCTATACGAATCTGCTCTAAAAAATAATTTTTTGCTTTGCTATTTATAGCTCGATTAAAAGTGCTACCACTTATCATACTTTGTAGTGCAGTAATATACATAGATAATGAGTTATCATTCATTATCAAATTTTTCTCTTTAAATCGACGCTTAATATTGTCTAAAACCATCCCATAGTTTTGAGTGTTTTTAACAGACTCTTCATATATAATTTTTATATGTTCTAATTCAATTTTTCCCATCAATCAACTCCTCAATTCTCTTACATGTAATATCCAAAAACTCCTCATACCCACCATCACAATCCAAATCCACACTCCGCAGCAGCAACCCCACACCTTCCTCTCTTCCCAGCATCAAATCATCGCTTACATGTAAAAGATGTTTGGGGTAAAGCAACATGGTGTTTTTAACCTTGAAGTTCTTGCCATAGGCGAACATCTGGTATTTGTCTGCCGCGCTGATATCTTCGCGGCTGTTGATGATTTTGTATTTGGTATCAACAATCATTTCAGGCAAAACAATATCGGGTTTAAGTTTGAGATTGCCAAAATTACGCTCAACTTGCAACTGCGTTTTTGGCTCGATCTGCTCAAAAATCTTTCCGATAAACTTCTCAAAAAGCTCATTCATATCAAACAAAAAAGCAAAGCTCTGTTTGTCGTGCGAAAAGAGCGGTGTGAGTCGGCGCAGCAGTAACATTGCCATATCAAAACTCTTTTCATATCGCGCGTTCATGCGGTTGAAATTCATCGTTTCAATGCGGTGAATATCAATGCTTTGATACTGCGTTTCATCGTAAATCGCTTCAATAAGCCGCAGCTCTTTTTTGTTACATGTAAAGGGCATCAGTGCTTTTAGGGCAAAAAGAAAAAAACGGTTTAGCGGGTTATCCATGCTAAATTCGTCAAACTCGCAGTAGATTTTATGGTGGGTCATATTGTGTTTGAGATTTTCATCAATCAGGTATTTTCCACGCAGCGTGGTGAGGTTCTCGCTAAAGGTGACATATTCACGATACAGCCCAACTTGGAGCTGATGCAGCAGTTCGCGGGTAAAAATCTTGATCAGCGTTTCTAAAAGATTAAACTGTGTGTTGGCACTGCCTGCCATGGTTTCGTTTTTTAGATTGATGTCGTAAGCGTGTGCGAGCATGTAAATAAACGTATCGAGATTGCGGGTCTCATTTTTGGCGATTTTGGGCAAAATGTAATAATCTTCACCCTTTACATGTAAGATGCCGCAATACTGCGTTGCCTTAATGTCATTAAAGCCTGACGTAAAATAGTTTTGGAGTTTTGGGTTCTCTTTTACGGCATTGATGAGTGTTTCATCTGTGATGGTTTCGTACTCATAAAAATAAGATGTTTTTTGTTTACTCACAATTACCTGCCGTAAGCCTCTTTACGGTAACGTACAAGCTGATGATCGGAGTCAATACGCTTAAATCTTTCTGCGCTTTTTTATCGATCTCAAAACGCATCAATGATCTTCTAAAAACGATTCAAGAGGGATGCTTTCACGCTCTTGTCTCGCCTCTTGTATGATTTTAAGATCTTCAATGGTGTTTCTCTCAATGCCATCGTTTTTGAAATGCTCCAAAAACCAGAGCAGTTTTTCCGCGACAGCATCATTTTGAATGTTCAATGCCAATTGCATACCTGTTCATTATTGGAATCGATTATAACACATCATGATACACCGTCCTCTAAAACAGCGTACTAAACGTCACCATCAGGCGGTAATCCTCTTTCCCCTCGGCACCCTGCTGTTCGCTCGCTTCATTGAGGTCGGTCCAGCTGGGCAGTTTGACACCTGCGGCGAGTGACGTCGTTTTATAAAAAAGCCGGGCTCCCGGTGTCAGGTAAAGTATCTGTCCGCCCGTAGCTTCCGCGCCCACGCCATCTTCTTCATCGCGCCCGAGCACGAGGTAGTTGGCTTCCATATTCAGATCGAAACGCAGTTTGCTCTGGGGAATGCTCAACACTTTGTAGGTCACCGCCGCGTTAAGACGCGTCTCGTCGCCGAAGCGCAACTTGGTGCCGTCGTTGTACTCGTTTTCCAAAAAGGTGTTGTAGGAGACATCGCCAATGAGCGTCCAGTCGTTGCCAAACCATTTGGTCACAGAAAAGTCTACCATAAACGACGGCACACCAAAGCCGGTTTGCAGTCCCGGATCAATCAGCGCACCCGAAGCGTCGCGGCGGTTGCTCTCTCCGGTCGGCGCGGTGATGCTCAGCGAGAGCGTAAAGTGCCAGTCCTCCATATCGTCAAGGCTTTCACTCGATGGCACCAGTTTGAAACCCTCATCATATTTAAAGCCCACGACACCCTGAAACGTCAGGTCGTGAAAATCGGAGTTAGTAAAAGCGTCGTCCTGGCTCTTGGTATAGTAAGGCAGGAAAACGTACGCGCTCATCCACGGCGTGATACCGTAACCCAGACCGTACATCCAGTAGTCCGAACGCTTCAGTTCGCCGTCATGCTCACTTGTGTAGGTTTTATACTCGGCATGATCAAGCTTGAGATACCCCAGCCACGACCCTTCGGGCAATGTCGCCGAACTGGTTGTCTCAAGCGGTGCGCCCGGTCCTTCCACACCCGCAACGCTGACCGAAGGCACCCCGTGATGGGCAAACAAACCCGATGTGAGCAATGCTAACAGACTATAACGCTTCATTTTTCCTCCTTTTGGCTATGAAATAAAGCAGCGCAAATATCGCAAAGAGCGCACCCAGACCGAGTGCGAGACGGCTTCCGAGCGAACACTGCTGCGACACACCTTCGGTGCGGATGGCTAACGCCTCGCTAACCTCCACATCCACGACGGCGCCGTGTCCATCCTCGCTAAATACCTTGAGCGTCCAGTGTCCGGGGACATCGGGTAGAAACACGGCGCGGCCTTTGGCATCGGTACGCCCCACGGCAAAGGGAATATCACTCTTTTCCGGCGCGTAGAGTTCAAAACTCTGAAACGAGAAGTCATCTTCCTGCGCGAAAGTGAACGCCACGACAACCGCTTCCTGGTGCGTCGTCGTGTGATGCAGATCATGTCCCCACAATGTGACGCCAATGAGTACCAGAAGCAGCCATTTCACTCTGCAATCTCCAGATTGAGCGCCGTGGCATGGACAATCTCGTCACAAAGCACCCCGTCGCCTTTTTCGCTGTACGAGGCGCGCACATGCTGCAACCCCGCCTCGCGGATTTTGACGTTGATATGCCCCTGTGCATCGCTCGCGCCGATCACCCGGTCTCCATACGCTACCGCGACATCTGCTTTTGGCAAGCCGTCAACCGTAACCAGCAGCCGCAGTTTGTCGCCTACATGTAACGTTGAGGGCGCTGCGGTAAGACTCAGCTCCAGTCCCGCTCCAAGCGGTGCGATCCCCGCATCGTTGTTAATGCGCTTTACCGACTCGAAGCTCTGCCAGCTTTTGAGTACCATTTTGGCCTCGTTTTTTGGCACCTTCTGCGTTCCGTAGGGTGTTTTTGCATAATAGACGCCCTCTAGCGTCACCAGCAGGGCATCGCACTTCGGCGATGCTTCGTTACCGACACGTTCACCCTGTTTGCAAAGCCGCCGCGCCACTTCGTCCTCCCCGATAATGCGCTGCGCACCGTGTTGCTCCCCTGTGCGGTCATGTCCGTAATGTACCGTGGCATTGGCGTCGATCCAGATGTCGTGCGCCCATGCCGCCGTTGTGATCCATAAAAAGTGAAAGAGTATTCGTAACATGGTGCGCATTATGGTCTGTTTCATGTAAAAGCGATCTAAAAAAATTGCTTTCTTCACTGAAAATGGAACAAATAAGCTAAAATGATCCTATGGATTTTGAACACTGCATCTACTGCCAAAGCGGACTGTATCATCTTCAAAACGGCATGGTCAAATGCGTTACATGTAAACGTAAATACTCTCTGGAAAAGGTTTCGCGCGACGCCAGTGTCATCGAAGCGTTTGTCGCCTCCATGACCGTTTTGCAGGCTTCAGAACGGCTCGACCTTAGCTATCAGAGCGTTGCAACGCGCTATGACCGGCTGCGCCGCCTTGCAGCAGGCTACCTCGAGCACCGTTACGAGAGCGAACACCCCGAAGCCGAAGAGTTTGAAGAGTACATCTACCTCGAAGCGAGCAAACGGCAGCGTCCCGAAGAGGTCTTCGATGCCCACAATTTCATTACCTTCGGCTACGGCGAGCAGGTTTACAACGTGCTGCTGCCCTCACTGCGCCGTTTTAAAAACACGATGAGCCGCGACGGTGTCCACGAACCCTATTACCGGGAGTTCAAAAGTTTTATGCGCGATCATCATATTGCCAAACTCCGGCACCGGGAAAATACCATTACACGCTTCTGGACCTATTTTGAAGATTTCATCAAGCCGTTTAAAGGTGTCAGTCCCGAACACTTCGGACTCTATCTCAAAGAGGCGGAGTTCAAGTTCAACTACAATGCAAAAATGCAGCGCAAAATTTTGCAGATGCTCTGGTTCGCCAACCGCTAACTCCGCAGATCCGCAAACTTTTGGCACACTTCCAGAAATGCCGTACCGAAACGCCCGAACTTCGCTGCCCCCACACCGTTTACTTCCAGCATGGCCGTTTCATCTTGCGGCAACGCAATGGAGAGCTCTTTTAAGGTCTTGTCACTAAAAACCATATACGGAGCAATACTCTCTTCTTTGGCAATCTCGCGGCGCAGTGTGCGCAGGGCATCAAAAATCTCTTCATCATAAGCGCCGCCGCTATCGCGCTTTTTGGCCGCAGGCGCCTTAACGTTGAGACGCTCTTCTTTAATAAGCAGCGTCTCTTTTCCCCTAAGAATTGCTTCACCCGTAGTGTTAAGCAAAAGCACCTGATACTCTCCTACATGTAACGCCCCAACTTCAAACAGACGCTCAAACACCACCAGCCACTGCTTTTTGCTCAAATGCTGCCCAATGCCGTACACCGAAAGGCTGTCGTGGCCGTTTTGCAAGATTCGCTGATCGTTTGAGCCATGCAGCACATCGATGATGTAACCCTTGCCAAAACGCTGATTGCAGCGGTAAATAGCCGAGAGAAACATCTGCGCCTCTTTGCTAATGTCACGGCGTAGGGCGTCATGTTCCAGGCAGTTGTCGCAACGATCACCGCAAGGTGCCAATGTATCGCCAAAATAGTGGGCAATGCTCTGATGGCGGCAGGTTTCAGAAGTGGCATAACGGTTAATGGCAGAGAGCTTTTGAAGAATATGCTCTTTGTAATGAGGGTTTTCAATATCTTCAATAAAGCGGCGCTGCTGCACCACGTCGCTTGCACCAAAGAGCAGCAGCACATCGGCATCGTCGCCATCACGCCCCGCGCGGCCAATCTCCTGATAGTAGTTCTCCAACGTTTTAGGCAGGCTCATGTGTACCACAAAGCGGATGTTGCTTTTGTCGATCCCCATGCCAAAGGCGATGGTGGCCACAATGATGCGCACTTCATCGTTGACAAACTCGCGGTAGATGCCATTGCGCTCAGTTGCAGAGAGTCCCGCATGGTAGGCTTTGGCGGCAAGCCCCTTTTTTTGCAAAAACAGCGCTGTGGCTTCGGTGCTTTTTCTTGAGAGGGTATAGATGATGCCGCTTTCGTTTTCACGCGCTTTTAAAAAACCAAAAAGTTGATCGTGTCCCTCTTTGATGCGGTGTGCGGCACTGATGGTAAGGTTGGAGCGAAACACTTCCCCACGTAGCAGCAGCGGGTCGCGCAGCTGCAGGTGCTCTATAATATCTTCGCGCACCTGCGCCGTGGCGGTAGCGGTAAACGCGGCAATAGGCGTGTTTGGAAAATAGCGGCGCAGCTGCTCTAGCGCGCGGTAGTCATCACGAAACTCATGCCCCCATTCGCTAATACAGTGCGCTTCATCAAGCACAAAAAAGTTGATGAGAATGCGCGAAAGCAGACCCCGCATGGCATCGGTGTTAAGGCGTTCGGGAGAGAGATAAAGAAAATGCAGCTGCCCCGAAAGCAGACGCGAAATAATCTGCGAACTCTCATCGGCGTTTTGCATGCTTGAGAGCATCTCGGCCTGCATTCCCTGTGCCTTTAAGGCACTGACCTGATCGTGCATCAGCGCCAGCAGCGGTGAGATGACCACCGTGGTGCCCTCCATCAGCAATGTAGGAAGCTGGTAACAGAGCGATTTGCCGCCGCCCGTGGGCAGAATCATCATCACATCACGGCCCGATACAATGGCATCCACCGCCTCTTCTTGCAAAGGGCGAAACGCATGGTGCCCAAACTGCTCTTTTAATACGCGGTATTTTTCGGTGCTCTTCATGCGCGCCATTATACAGTAGATGACGCACTCCATTTCTTGCGTCTTCTCTGGTATGATGCTATAATGTTTTAACAATGTTATTACACAAGAGAGGCTTGGGTTAGAGATGCAAACATCACTCAGAAAAATAGGAAATTCTCGCGGTGTCATTATTCCGTCTGCTTTCATCGAGCAGCTGCATATTGAGAACGAAGTCGAGATGATCGTAAAAGACGGCGCGCTGATTCTTCGGCCATCCGGAACCCCTAGAAAAGGCTGGTTTGACGGTTATGACAAGGAAAAAGATACCGAGGAGCCACTTTCAGAGCTGGTAGAGATGGAAAGCGAACAGGATGAGTGGGAATGGTAAAACGCGGAGAAGTCTACTGGATCGAACTTGATCCGACCATAGGGAGTGAAATAAGAAAAACGCGCCCCTGTCTGATCATTTCTCCCAATGACATGAACAGCGCATTACCCCGTGTCATCATCGCGCCCATCACGTCAAAAGGACAACCATTGGGATGTCGTCCTGAAGTGGTTTTCAATGGCAAAAAAGCAAAAATACTGCTGGATCAGCTTCGCAGTGTGGACAAAAGAAGGCTTCAGGAGAAAATGGGCGAAATTCCGTTGGAGCGTTGGCACGAAACACTTATGCAGATGTTGATGTGAACGCATGACATCCAACCAAACCTTCCCTCGTTCCCAAGCTCCGGGCTTGGGAATGCATACGTTACATGTAAGCTCCCATACGCATTGCATTCCCAACGAAGTGTTATTCAGCTAATGATGGCCCATCCCCAGTTTATCAGCCAGAAACATTTTCATAATAGCCTGTCTCGCCACACCCAATCGTTTGGCTTCACGGTCAAGCTGTTCTATCATCCAGACGGGAAGATCAAGATTAACCCGTTTTTGTTCCAGATTGGGGCGTTTTGCAGAAGATAAATCTAGATATTCGGTAATATCCTCACCATTTTCAAATTTCTCTTCAAGCTCTTTATTATTGATCATAGAGTTTCTTCTCCTCTTTTCGAGATCGTCGCACAGATATAATGCGAATGGTATTGGAGCGATACGTGATAATGGCACTCCAGCATTTGGATGCAATTTTTCCAATACAGATATAACGCTCCTCCGGCTCACTTTGAAGTCTGATTTCGAGTAGCCGCTCATCATCCCACAAGACTTTGGCTGATTCGAAGTCAATGCCGTGTTTTTGCAGGTTCAATGCACTCTTGTGTGAATCATATTCAAAATTCATACCAATATTATACCTTATATATCTCTTGTGCCATTCTCATCGTTTCCAGGCTCCCGCCCTGAAGAAACATCCGCTACGCGGAGCGGTTCCCTTATTTTAGGAATGCGTACTTTACATGTAAGCTCCCAAAACATAAGTATGCTATAATTGTTGCGCGAATATCAGCTTGTGTAGTTAACGCAGCCGAAGGGCAAGAGGAGCAATTATCCTCTCGCCCTTTTTTTTTGCCTTGCGCGAAACGGTTGCAAAACTACACAAGGAGGCCTTTATGGATAAGTTGATATTCGCACTATTACTTATGTGCATACTTGCACCGCCGCTCTCATAGCGGTGCCAGGGGGAGCGATCCCCTCTGGCCTCCTACCCCCGACTGCTTGAACTACAGCACAATTTCACCGAATGTGACAAAACCTTTACCATTTGCTATACTTTTTTTCCTCGTTACAAGCTCCCGCGCTAAAGAAACATCCGCTCTGCATTCCCAAACGAAAGAACCCGCATACGCTGCAACAAAGATATATTGACAGATATCTGTACGTGTACTATAATATGTACTATGCTATAAAAAAAAGGAGCTGGAACAATGACAGCACTCTCTTACACATCGGTACGGGCATCGCTGGCGAAAACACTTGATCGGGTTAATGAAGATCATATTCCCATACTTATTACCCGTCAAAACGGGGAGAATGCCGTGCTGATGTCAGAAGAGGATTTCCGCTCTTATGAAGAGACGGCGTACCTGATGCAAAGCATGGCCAATGCACAGCGTCTTAATGAGGCAATTAGCCAGTTACGTGATGGCAAAGGAATGGAAAAAGAGCTTTTGCAGTGAAGATCGTCTTTGCGGAGAAAGGGTGGGAAGATTATCTCTACTGGCAGCAATACGACAAAAAAACACTTAAGCGTATCACTACTCTTATTAAAGCGATTCAACGTGATCCCTTTAAAGGCCTTGGTGATCCCGAACCGCTGAGATTTAACTGGAGCGGTTTTTGGTCTCGGCGGATTGATCGTGAGCATCGGCTGGTATATGCCGTTGAAGATAATGCTTTAATGATCGCACAGTGTCGCTATCATTACAGTTGAAGTTCCCGCTTGGGAACGAGCTATAGTTTTCACAACTTCAGGCATTACCCCGCTCAGTTAACCAAAACTCCCAATCCCCAATCCAGCAGCAGGTAGAGGATCATCATGAAGAAGATTCCGTAAAAGATTGTTTTGGCGGTGAAGAGCCCGGTCTTTTTCAGGCGGCACCAGAAGCATTTTCGTTCTTTGTCGTAGCGCCAGATAATGCCTTCAATGTCTTTGAGATAGACGCTCTTTTGCTCCATATTACGGGCATAGGAGTCATAATTGAAGTGTTCCGCCACCTCGGCCTCTACTGACTCGAGCGCCCTGCTCTTTTTAAGATACTGCCTGGCGACATCCTTCATCTCGCTCACGCCGGTGCACTCAAGACGTTCGAGTATGTCGAGCGCTTCGTCCACGCCGGAGGCCAGATTGTGCCGTAACAGAAGCAGCACTGCCTTGTAATCGTTTCTGGAGAGCGATTTCAGACGCTTTGCGGCAGTGTTAAGCGCATCTATCTGCAACAGCGCATCAAGCATGGGGTCTTCACAGAGTGCCGCGTTTATTGCCGGAATATCGCCGTTTTGAGACGCTTTTTCATACGCCTCTCTGAGCTGAGTGAGTTCTTTTTGAGAAAGAGGCAGGGAGCGTTCCTGCTGATTAATCCGTATTTTCACCACGGCCTCCCCAAGGTTTTTATAAAGTATGGTATCAACAATTCAATAACATGGAAATACCTTCCACAATCACTCCACATTCAGATGCCACACTGACACAATTCAAACAAGGAGGCGACCATGTCACCGCTTAAAATTACGCTTGCTGCGGCGCTGCTCACACTCAGCGCCCATGCCGGAGAGTTTCATCACGATTCACGTTTTTCACCCCGTCATGATGCCCGTTACGACATGAAACATACATTTCATCATCACAATGGCTATACCAGTGGTTCCAAACACCACTTTGTGAATGCACATCAGCCCCATTACCGGCCTCAGCCCTACCGTGTCGAGCCATCACGCCATCACAACGCCATGCCCGTCGTCGCTGCGATCGGACTGGGTATTTTAATTGGATCGCAGATCGCGCAGCACTAGCCTACCAGCTGCAAACGCGGTTACGGCCCAGCTTTTTCGCCTGATAAAGCGCTTCGTCGGCCTGCTTGAAAAGGCGGTCGAAATCGCATTTGGCATCTTTGGGACTGCTCAGTCCAAAAGAGCAGGTCAGGCGTCCGATGCCTTCAAACGGCTGAGCCGCGACACGCTCCCGCAATTTCTCCGCGAGCTCTTCCACACGCATCAGATCGATCCCGCGAACCATGACGATAAACTCCTCACCGCCCCAGCGTCCGACAAGATCGTCACGACGTACCTGCTGTGCTATCAGGGATGCAAGCGATTTGAGCACCCGGTCGCCGACATCATGCCCGTAGGTATCGTTGATATTCTTAAAATGGTCGATATCAAACATAATGATTGAGTATCCGAATGTGTAGGGATTGCGCCCTCCGAATCGTTCGAGAACGCCGCGTCGGTTGAAAATGCCGGTCAGAGTATCGGTCACGGCCTGGGTCTGAAGCTCGGAATTGGCGCGATAGAGTGCAATCTGCTTTTGATGCAGCATCTCCAGAAGATAGTTAAAGAAACGGGCGACAGCACCTACTTCCGTATCACGTTCTTCATAAATCCGGGCACCGGTATTGCCGGTCTTCATGATTTTGATGATGCTCTCGATTGTCTCGACCCATGGCAGTCTGGCATTATGTTCAGAGACATTAAGCCCTATCACTTCGTGACGTTTGGAAACCCGCAAGCCTTTGAATGCATGCAGCATAAGGAAAAAAAGTATTCCCGTACCAAACGCGAAAACGAACGCGGTAACAATACCCGTCACCTGCACCCCAATGAGTTCCGTACGGCTCCATCCCGGTTCCAGATCGGCAAAAAATCCGACCGCGAGGGTTCCCCAGGCACCGGCAACACCGTGAATGCCTACGACGCTCAGGGGGTCATCCACATGAAAACGCCGCAGCAGCATCTGATCAAACGCAAACATCAAAAAGACTGCAATAAACCCGATAATCGCCGCTTCGTTCGCACTGACGCTCGCACATCCGGCCGTAATGCCGACCAGTCCCGACAAAATACCGAAACTGAAAATCTCCACACCGACGCGTGCCCGGAAAAAAAAGCTGATGAGATAGCCGCCGAACCCTCCAAACGCCGCTGAGAGCGTGGTATTGAGCAAAATAGTCGTTGCCGACGCATCAAAACGCAGCAGGCTTCCGGCATTGAAGCCAAACCATGCGAACCAGAGGATGAAAACCCCGAATACAAGAAAATTATGGTTATTGGGAGCAAAATAGTGAATCGTCCCTCTGCGGAACTTTCCCAGTCGCGGCCCCAGTACAATAGCACCGGCAAGAGCGATCCAGGCGCCGACCGAGTGAACCACGGTCGAGCCGGCAAAATCAATGAAACCGGCCGCTTTTAGCCAGCCGCCCTCACCCCACGCCCAGTGGCCGAACACGGGATAGATCAGTGCCGTCACGACAATTGCCGTAAGAACGTAGCCGTTGAACTTCATGCGCTCGGCGACACCGCCGGAGACAATGGTCACCGCAGTGGCGGCAAACATCGCCTGGAAGAAGAAGTAAGCGTTTTGCGTGGTATCCGTGCCGTCTATAAAAAAGTCGGAAACACCGATCAGCGCACCGGAATCACTCCCGAACATCAATCCGTATCCGATCATCCAGAAGAAGATGATACCGACGATCGTGTCGATAAGATTTTTCATGGCCACGTTGATGGTATTTTTCGACCTGACGGTACCACTCTCAACCATGGCAAAACCAAGCTGCATCAAAAAGACTAGCGCGGCACACAACACGATCCATATCAGATCGAGATCACCCAGCGGCATCATAGGAATCCTTTACCGACGTTCTGTTAAGAACCCTATTCTATCCCAATTTATATACAAATAAGTGATTATTATTTATGCATTACAATGTAGCAAGGACACCGTCTATCCGTTCAAGAACGACATCAACATCGTTACCAAACGCATTCAGTCGCGTTTTAACCGCCGTATCCGCAGCGCTGCCGCTTCCAATTTCTTCGAGCAACACCATCACATCATGAAGTTTGTCGCGGTTTTCAGCGCAGGAGTGGCACATCGCCATCTCTTCGCACATACCATCATTGAGCGCTACATAGGTTGCAGACACCGCATCACCCAGACGCTCTACAAAAACGGCATCATCAAATCGTCCGCCATCCGATCCGCTGCCCAGAATGGATTTGATATCCAAAAAGCAGCTTTTGACATTTTCAATAGTTTGTTTCACGATCACTTCTCCTGACGTTAAAAGATTGATTTATTATAGCCATAAAAAAACAAATCGACAGTTGTTACGATACTTCCCATTTAATACGGATGCCGTTGTGTTTCCGGAGTGCCCACCTGACTCATTGGCGCAGCGCGAGGGCGATCTGCCCCAGAGCCAGACCGCCGTCATTGACACTGACACGTTCGGGCAGATACCAGACAATACCCTCTTTTTCAAACGCCTGCGTTACCTGTTCGAGCAGCGTTATGTTTTGAAACACGCCTCCGGAAAGTACGACGGGTAACGACTCTTGTTTGGCAATCTGAACCATAAGCGCGCCTAGCGTCACTATAAAGCGCGACGCAACCGTTTTGGCATCGGGACGTGTCGCGAGTATCTCGCGCAGCATCGGTTCAAAGTCAATCATGCCCGCATCAAGATAAAACGCAAACGGCTGGACATCTTTGAGCGATGCAGAGGCTTCAAGCATCAAGCCGCTCTCCCCCTCGTAACTGACGCTATCACAGAGTCCCGCCAATGAAGCGACGGCATCAAAGAGCCGTCCCATGGAAGAGCAATAAGGCGAATTCACCCCATTTTCACAGCTTCGAAACAGCGCCTCAAGCTCCGAATCGCTAAAACCCCCAAGACCGAAAGCGCGGATCTCCTCATGGGTAAAATACTCTAAAAGCAACCCCAACGCACTGCGGCGGGGTTCGCGCGCGACCCGATCTCCTCCGGGGAGCCGAAACGGCCGCAGATGATACAACCGCTCATACGTACCGTTTTCGCAGCGCAGCACTTCGCCGCCCCAGATGGTGCCGTCCGCGCCATATCCGGTGCCGTCAAACGCAAAGCCCAGCACCACCCCTTCAAGTGAGCGTTCAAACATGACCGAAGCAATATGGGCATGATGGTGCTGCACGCCGAGCGTCGCAACCCCCTGAGCGTGCGCCCAGCGCGTCGTGTCATAATGCGGGTGCAGATCATGGACGATGAGCTCGGGTTCAATCTCGTAAAAACGCTTGAATGTCGCCACCGTACGCTCAAAATATTCAAACGCCTCAATGCTCCCCAGATCGCCGATATGCGGACTCAGCACCAGTGTTGAACCAAAAGCCAGAGCAATAGCGTTTTTCTGCTGCGCGCCCACAGCCAGAACCGTCTTTGAAACCCTCCGAGGCAGCGGCAGCGTCAACGGCGCGAAGCCGCGTGCCAGACGCAATACCAAAGGCCTTCTGTCGAGCATTTGCACGACGGAATCGTCCACGGCGTTGACAATGTCTCGTTCATGGGTAAGAATGCCATCAACCACGCCGCCCAGATCACTCTGAAGTTCATCAAGCGTCCGCAGAATCGGGGCATCGCTGTGGTTGGCGCTCGTAGCGACCAGCGGAATCTCCAGACGCGCAAAGAGCATTACATGTAACGGGGTATACGCCAGAAAAACGCCCAGCCGGTCGATTCCCGGCGTTATCGAAGGCGCCAGTGTACACGGTGCGTTTTTTCGTACCAGTACGATGGGTTTTTCTTTGGAGTCGATAAGCGCGGCTTCGGCGTCACTGATGTCGGCATAACGGTGCAGCTGCGGGAGTGTCGCAAACATGACCGCCAGCGGCTTCGTGGGGCGGCGCTTGCGCGAACGCAGCATCTGCACGGCCGCTTCACTGGTGGCATCGCACATGAGATGAAAACCGCCAAGCCCCTTGAGGGCAATGATTTTCCCCTTTTTCAGGGCATCCGCCGCGGCGTCGATCGCAGCTACGGACGCCTTTACATGTAAAGCCCCCTCGATATATTCAAGCTGCGGCCCGCACTCATGGCAGCTAATGGGTTGGGCATGGTAACGGCGGTTACGCGGGTCGGCGTACTCCGCAGCACATTTGGAACACATTTCAAAACGCGCCATCGAGGTGTTGGGACGGTCATAAGGCACCGTCGCCGTGATGGAGTAGCGCGGGCCGCAATCGGTGCAGTTGATAAGGGCGTAGCCGTAACGTCGGTCGGCCGGGTCTTGAAGCTCAGCGCGGCAGTTGTCGCACAGGGCAATGTCGGGACTGACCGGAGCGTTTTTTCCACCCGATGCATCGGAAGCGACAATCTCGAATGTATGCAGGTTCCGCGTCTTACAGGGTGTTACATGTAAGGTGTCAATACGCGAGAGCGGCGGCAGCTCCGTTTCAAAACGCGCCAGAAACGTTTCAATCATCGCACCTTCAAGAATGATTTCAACGCCCTGCGCGTCGTTGCGCACGGAGCCGACAAGCCCCAGTTCCCGTGCCAGCGTGTAAACGTAAGGGCGGAAACCAACCCCCTGCACGATACCGCTGACACGTACTTTGACTCCCATGTGCATCTGCTCCTTATAACACCCTCATGACTTTAACACAACTGAACCTCACCACCCCTTATTCCGCAGTGTGACGCGCACACGTTATTTGGCGCCCTTATAGCTTTTTTGTAGCACTGGAAGTTCCGTCCGTTTGGTACACAACATTGTCATAGGTTCGCAACATCATCATACCGTCAATCGTATAGCAGTTTTGTACCTTCACGCTGTCATCAAACAGTTTTTCCGTTCCTTCAACCGTACCGTCCGAAGCCCACAGTTCTTTTGGTTTTCCTGCGTAAAAAAAGAGGTGCGATTTCAAATTACAAAGAGGAGAATATATATTATCCGGTAACGGATGCACTTCTACGGCATCTGAAACCGCACCTCCCGTTGCCCACAAAGAAAGAACGGAACTATTGGTTTCGGAAACTTTTCTATAAAACAGTGCCGTATCCGTCTGCATTGTATTGTATGGCCTTACCTTATAGAGGAGAGGAATTGACATGTCATTCTCGGCACTCAATTTCATCAATGTCGCATAATCATCAATATAGTAAAGATCGTTTTTAAAATTTCGTATATTGATAAAATTTGAGATAGTGATATCTTTTATCTTAATGGTTCCCGATTCGCTTCCATCAGATTTCCAAAGGGAAAAGTCCGTACCGTCAAATGCCCCAAAATAAACCATACCGTTAATGCCATAAAGTCCGGTTTCATAAAGATACATTGACATGCCAAAATCATCTGGAATTGGTTCATTCATGGCGTTGGCGTTTCCGGGATTGATGTCTTTGACCAGATGTGTCCCAACTTCACTGCCGTCACTGACAAAAAGTTCCTTACCGTAAGTATCGCTCCTGCCAATAAAGAAAACCCTGTCGCCGACTGCTGTCATGGTATCGACATACATTTGCGGGATGACGAGTTGTGTTCCGGAGGGTGTGCCATCGGTTGACCAGAGGTTGTAGCCTTCGTAATAGGCGTTTTCAGAGCCATAGGTATTGAATAACAGCTTGCTGCCAACCGATGTGACCTTACTAATACGAAAAGGGGCTTTCCCTTTTTCATTGAAAAGCAACTCTATACTGTTATCACTCTCCTGCACTGCCCATAATCCATTAATGGTATGAATCAGCATGAAATCCCGGGCGGTATAGATGTTCTGAATGGCATGTTCAATATCGAAAGAGGTGACGATTTTCGTACCAGCTTCCGTACCGTCAGTTTTATACAGTGTTGATCTTGTGTCGGAATGAACAACAAAGTAGTACGAGCCGTTCCACCACGTGATATGTTTCGGAGAGGCATCTTTAGTCACAACGTTGATGTCTTTGAGAAGCGCGAATGATGACGTCTCTTCATCAAAATACCAAAGCTCTTCATCATAAGAGTCATCTTGCAGACTCACGATGAGCTGATCATTATAAGACAACAGTTCATTGTAAAAACAGCAACCCAATAATTTTCCTTCGTTCTGAGCAACAGCGGTGATTGTTGTGCCATCCGTTCTATGAAGTCGCTGGGTCGTACTATTGCTTTCAACAAAATACAAATCATCTTTATGTTCAATCCAGCCTGAAATGTAACTGCCGGGATCGAACGCTATAAGTCTCTTCGTTGCCATTTTCGTCATGTCATATACGTCTATTTTTGCCTGGGTTTCATAGGGTCCAGGTATTGGGCTATAGTGGCCTGAAGAATAACGGTTAATCATAAACAGTTTATCTCCAAACAGATATATGGCATCCGGTGTTGCGGTGGTCAGCAGTTCCAGACTTTCAGGTGTTCCGTTACTCCGGTAGATACCGCCGGAACCGCAAAAATAGATATGATCATCATCGGTGGCTACATGATTGGCATACAACTCGAAATAAAGCCCTGAATCTATACCGGTAAACCGAAGTGTGCCTGCTTCCGTACCATCGCTGCTCCAAAGGCTTGTATCCTTTCCGTCAAAAGCATTAAAATAGATATGGTCTTTAAAGACGACGGCATTGAAATTAGAGAGGTTTGAGGTTCCGGCACCGGGATTGATATCTTTTAGCATGACCGTCCCCTCACTCGTACCATCGCTTTGCCACAGTTCGGTACCATGCGCGCCATCATCGGCGGCAAAATAGATATGACCGTTCAGAACATGGATAGAACTGAAACATCCCCATCCGGCTCCGGGGTTGATGTCTTTGAGAAGGTGCGTCCCCATGGAAGTACCGTCAGTAACCCAAAGCTCATATCCATAGTGTCCGCTTAGTGACACACTGCTGCTTGACGATGAGGCACTTTGCGCTTCTCTTGTCGGAATGGGTGGAAACGGATCTGCATCCGTAGCAATAAAAATGAGCTTATCCCCCAAAACAGTGAAATTATTCGCTTCAAAAATATCGAAAATCTTGACGGTACCTTCAACAGTACCGTCGCTGACATAGAGCCCCTCTCTTGTTCCAAAATAGACTCTGTCTTTGAATGTGGTAAAACTGTAAGGGTACGAATCGTCACTGCCGGGATTGATATCCTTGAGAAGATGGGTTCCCTCGACCGTACCGTCGCTGATATAGGGTTCGTAGCCATGAATTCCGTCATCCGCATTAAATATGAACTTATCCCGGAAGCGGGTCACATACGATGGTCTGGAAGCGTGAGTATCGGTACTAAGATCGGTGATTAGCCGCGACCCGTTGGCATCGCTCCACCAAAGCTCTGTGCCGTGAACGCCGTCATCATACGCATACACATAGGAAGCTTCTCTTTCTATCGATGCAGATGACGATTGCGCACTGCTATTGCCGGAATCGCTGACAACCGTCGATGAGTCCGATCCACTCGCTTCTCCTGACGTAACAATACCTTTACAAAACAACTCTCCGTTATCAATCCCGTTGATAGCAACATGACAACATTGAGCTTCAACGATATCCAGACATTCAAATGTATCGACTATTTTCTCTCCATCATGCCAACCGTTTCGATACATGTAAAGACGCATACCATCCTCACTGACACCCCATTCAACAGGGTGTCCGTAAGAGAGGTACACACCTTCTTCATAGCCTGTGCCGTTAGACTCCATTGTAAACAGCGTCATTGCATTCTGAGATGTTTCAGGTGCATCTTCATCCAATGCACTCAATGCCCACTTACCATTGATAAGACCGACACCAAAATAGGCTTCTGCTCCAAAATATCCGTAAGCATTCGAAGGATTGACGCTATTGTTAATATCATTAGTGCAACAAGGCGGTTCGCTTCCATCATTTGCACATCCGGTCATCATGATCACCGCATTTATTAATAAAAACGATATGAGCACTTTATAGAATTTTGCATACATGGCTTTCTCTCCAATTTCAATATTGAGACTTTCATAATTCAACGAAGGGTGATTTTAGCACTTTATTTGATTAGAAATATGTAATTTTATTAATTACTGACTAAATCTAACTGAATCATGCTCCAAAAAGCCATTTCCAAAACTGAAAACGTTACTCTGCTATGGCAACTGCTCAAGCTGAGAGCGGGTGCTATAATCTCTTTATGATTGCACCCCTGTTTCTTGATGATGTCAGCTTTGTCTATCCGGAGAGCTATCTGCCGGTATTTGAGCATCTTTCCCTGACGCTTGCGGAGGGGTGGCACGCCATTGTCGGCGCCAATGGCAGCGGCAAAAGCACGCTGCTTGAGCTCATTGCGCAAAAAGCCCGCGAACGTCACTGTTTTTGCACACTGGCAAGACAGACCGTAGAAGCCATGGATGCCGACATGGAGGCTTTTTTAACCGCCTGCACGGCCGATGCCTATGCTATTAAGGGAATGCTTGAGATTGCAGATGACTGGCTCTACCGTTTCGATACGCTAAGCCACGGCCAGAGAAAACGGCTGCAGATGGGAGCGGCGCTTTTTACAACGCCCGATGTCCTGCTTGTCGATGAGCCGAGCAACCATCTTGATGAGAGCGGCAAACAGCTGCTGCTCGTTGCGCTGCGCTCCTTTCACGGCATCGGCGTTCTGGTAAGCCACGACCGCGCTTTCATGGATGCGCTCTGCTTCACAACCTCAATTCTGGAACACGGCACCCTGCATACCTACCATGCCCGCCCCTCCGAAGCCCTTTTGCAGCACCGCAACGTCAAGACGTTTCAAAAAACGCAGCAGCGCCATCTTGAAACGGAGCAGAAACGGCTTACGTCTTCCATGCGACAGCTTGATGAGCAGATCCGCCGTACGCCCGGCCGTCTCTCCAAACGCCACATTTCTCCGCAGGATCATGATGCCAAAGAAAAGATCAACGCCGCCAGACTCACCGGACGCGACCGTAACGACACCCGCGCCCTCAAACGGCTGCAGTCGCGCCAACAGCACCTTGAGACACGCCAGCAAGCCGTTGCCAAAGAGTACGCCATCGGCGTCACCATCGAAACGGCACCTCAGCGCCTCTTTCCGCTTACCCTGCAACCCGCACGGCTCGACATGGGCGACAAGGTGCTCTTTGTTCCGCGCATCACCATTCAAAGCGGGGAGAAGATTCACCTTGAAGGGGCCAACGGCACGGGCAAAAGCACCTTCTTTGCCTATCTTGTGGCACAGCTGCCGTCCGAAGGGGTCTGCTACATCCCACAGGAGCTCACGGCCGCCGAGATTTCAGCGCTTCTCAAAACGGTACTCGCACTTGACGATGCGACCAAAGGCAACATCTTTACGCTGATGACGCGTCTGGGAAGCGATGCCAAAAAACTGCTCCAGAGCGCACAGCCAAGCTCGGGTGAAGCGCGAAAACTGATGCTCTCGCTCGAAATACTCCGCCATCCCGCGCTGATGATTCTGGACGAGCCGACCAATCACATGGATATTGTCGCCATCGAAGCGCTGGAATCGGCGCTGTGCGCGTATGAAGGCACCCTGCTTTTCACCTCGCACGATGCCCGGTTTTCCAAAACCGTTGCCAACCGGCACTGGGAAATTGTCGTTGAAAGTGGCACTTCAACCCATACGCTTGAGTGCCCCTGATCGTTTTACATGTAATGTTGTTACACAGTAAACATCAGTGTACAGCAGGCACGACGGCATTCTTATTGACGCCTCAAACGTTCTGCGCTAGAATTTTCTTCATTACCCGATTTCACCCAGAGAGTTGAAGTGCTAAAGATTCTTATCATCGAAGATGAAGCGCACATCGCACTTCAGATCAAAACATTTCTCATACGCAGAGGCCTGAATGTCATCGGCTACGCCGCAAACCGCAGCGAGGCGTACGCCCTCTTTGAACAGTACCAACCCGAAATCATCATCTGCGACATCCGGTTACAGAATGACGAAAACGGCATTAAGATCATTGAAGAGTTCCGAAAACTAGGGATTTTCGAGGTGCTTTACCTCACCTCCTACAGCGATTACGACACGCTGGAGAAAGCCTTTTCCACCAATCCGTTCAACTACATTACCAAACCTTTCAAGGAGATCGACATCTTTACGGCGGTCATGCTCTGCATCTCCAAACTCAAAAAGCAGCATAAAAACAAGCACTGCCGTTACAATCCCGATACCCGGATTCTGTTCTGCGGCGATGCAGAGATCTTTCTCAGCCAGCAGGAGGCCGCACTTTTTCATCTCTGTTATCTCAACAGGGGCCACTACGTACCCATGGCGCTTATCGAACAAACGCTCTGGAGCGACCGGGAGATCAACGACTCCACTCGGCGCGGCCTCTTTCACAGACTGGGAAAAAAAGTGAGCAAAGAGCTCTTTGAATACCATTCGCTCCACGGCTGCAGGGTGAACCTGTGAAGCTGCTACGGCTGCTGCTCTCCTGCGTTCTGACGCTTGCCGCACTGGAGCTGACGCCCGAAGAAAAGAGCTATCTCAAAACCCATCCCGTTGTCACCTTTCACAATGAAAACGACTGGAAACCCTACGACTACACCGAAAACGGCGTTGCCAAAGGCTTCTGCATCGACGTGGTGGAGCTTATTGCAAACAAAGTCGGCTTCAAAGCGAAGTTCATCTCCGGCAGAACGTGGGATACCTACATGCAGATGCTTCATGACGGGGAGATCGACGTGCTGCACAACACGGCAAGAACCCCCGAACGCGAGCTCTGGATGCATTTTTCAACCCCCTACATTACCTATAAAGATGCTCTCTTCGTGCATAAAGAGTCTCAGCTCAACAGAGCGCTCAAAGCGTATGACGGATTGACACTTGCGGTCGTGAAGAACTACTATCAGGAAGAGTTGCTGCGTACCTATTACCCGAAAATCCTTCGCTACCCGGTCGAAAATTCCACAGAGAGCCTTCTCGCGGTCGCGGAGCGCAAAGTCGATGCAGCCATCAATGAAGTGGGTGTCGGCAACAATCTCATCAACGATCACCGTATCGGCAATGTCGTTTTCGGCAGAATTGTCGAAGATCCGCGCTTCAGCCTTCCGCTGCATCTGGCAACCCGCAAAGAGAACCCCGTTCTGGCTTCGATCCTGCAAAAAGGACTCGATGCGATTGGAAGCGACGAGATGATGGACCTGCAGCGCAAATGGCTCATCATGGGACCTCAGGAGGGTTATGAGCTGCAAACACTTCTCTATATTCTTATGGGCGTGGCGGCACTCATCGGACTGCTGTGGTATCGCACCAGACTTCTCAAAACCCACAACAGCGAACTCCAGCGCGCGCAGAATGCCCTCAAAGAGCAGGTGGAGCAAAAAGAGCTGCTGCTGCGCGAACTCAACCACCGCGTCAAGAACAACCTTCAGATCATCTCGAGTATCATCTCACTACAGGCGGGCAAAAAAGATGTACCGGCCGTTCTTGAAGAGACCGAGAACAGTATCGCCGCCATCGCACTGGCCTATGAACGGCTCATCTACCCGGAATCCATCGACCAAATTGAACTGCACGACTATCTTGAAACCCTGCTTGAGCGTGCACTGCGTTTCGGCCCGGAGCATCTTCACCGACAATTCGAAGCACCCAAGCGCCTGATCGACCTTCACCATGCCGTCACATTGGGTCTCATTATCACCGAGTTCTACAACAACACCCTCAAATACGCTTTCGATGCAACCTCAACCGATCCGACCTTCAGCGTTCGCATCACGGAAGCGGAGAATCGTGTCAGCGTCGTCGTCTGCGACAACGGAAAAGGCTTCGGACCGGATGGACCGAAGCCAGGAATCGGCCTCGAGCTCATCACCGCTTTATGTAATAACCGCTTACATGTAAAGCCGACATTCTATGACAATGGCGGCGCCTGCATGCAAATTCTCATATCTGCCGAAACATTAAGTTAACCCTCAGCTACAACAAACACTTTTCAAACGCTGACAGGCTATCTTTGTAGCATAATCTCTATGCAAAAGGCTATCCCATGATCCAGTTGATCGCATCACTATTTCTGGCCTCAACCATACTCTATGGTGCAGCCCCTACCGATATTCTGCTCTCCAACGTCACCATCGTTGAACACAACAGTATCAATGATCCGGTCGGCACGCTCAGTGCAGTCGATGCCGATAGCGGCGATACCCACACCTTTTCGTTTTCCTGCAGTCCGGAAAACGCAACCCGCCATGAATACCAGTACAGTATCGACGGCAACACCCTTCGCGCAGCCGCTGTTTTCGACCTTGACATGCTCGTCTCCTCCGACATCTGCATCAAAGTGACCGACAGCGGCGGTGCCAGCTTTGAAAAAGTCGTCACCGTGCCCATTGGCAACCTTTATGAACCCGCGGCAATCGTCGCTTTGAATAATGTCAGCGTCTTCAACGACACTCCCGTGACCCTGCCTCTGTTGGCCTCAAACCCTGATGCCACGGCGCTGACCTACGGCGCCGTTCCCGGCGATGCGTCTCTGGCCGTGCCGGAGGTGTCGCAACAGCGCCAGCTCGACGCCACGTTGGAAATTGACGGAGCAGCGTCGATCTATTACCCTTATCTTCACATGAGTCTCAGCCGCGACGGCAGGCGTATGGCGATCTATTACAATAATGCCGACCATGGCTGGAGCGTACGCGTTTATGAATATAACGGCAGCAACTGGGAACAGATCGGGAACACGATGGATTTTACGCCTGTCGACTCGTTCTGCAGCCTCAGCCTGAGTGCCGACGGCACGACGCTGGCGGTCGGAAATACCACCGGCCGCGTCGCACGCGTCTATCGATGGCATGAAAACGGGTGGCAGCAGATGGGTGAGGGGCTTGGAGCCTATTCCGATACCTATAACGGGGCCGTCAGCCTGAGCAGTGACGGCACTATTGTGGCACTCGGATCGAGAGATGCGAGTGCGGAACTCGGCACGACGCGGATGTACCGCTGGAGCGGCTACGAGTGGCAGCAGATGGGCAGCACGATTGTGGGCGTACGAAGCTTTGAAAGAAGCGGTGCCGGCGTCAGCCTGAGCAGCGACGGCATGACGGTGGCCATCACGGCACCCCTGAATGATGCGTATCAGGAGACAATGGGAATAGCGGCGTTTGGTGTGGCGCGTGTCTACCGCTACAACGGCAGCGATTGGCAAAAGCTGGGAGAGGACATGCAGATCACGCTGCCGGATGACTACACGTACGAAGAGCCTCAGATTATGACCAATTTACCGCTTTACAACGGTATCAGCCTCAGTGGTGACGGCACGACGGTAGGGATCGTCACCGAAGCCGCTTTTGGGATAAATACAACAAAAAAATACACTACCTTTGCCCGCATCTTTACGTGGAACGGCAGCGCATGGGTGCCAAAAGGGAGCGGTGTGCTCTCACGGTCGCACGGTATGGGAAATCAGGGTTTGAGCCTGAACGAAGCGGGCAACCTGCTGGCGCTGGGTTCGGTGACCATGAACTCGCAGCTTACTTATGACATTCTCGATACCCATCCGGGTACCGTGGATGTTCACTACTGGGACGGCAGCACATGGCAGCGCAGCGCCCGTTTCGAAGGGGATGCGCAAGAGGGTGCCTTCGGAGCCACGGTCACGTTCAGCGGCGACGGTTCCACGGTAGCGGTAGGCTCTCATACGAAACTGCACGCCTACAGACTCCCCGCGCTTACACTCACCCCCGATTCAGAAAACTCGGGCAACACTACCGTCGCACTCAGCGTGAACGACGGCACCAACGAGAACAATACAACCTTCAGCTACACGACCGAAGCCAGAGTCGACAGCGATCATGACGGCATCCCCGACATCTACGACCGCTGGCCGCAGGATGTGCGCTTCGCCGCAGACAGTGACAATGACGGCGTACCGGACGAGTGGGAAAGTCTCGAATACGGCAACCTCACGACCGCCACGGTTCAGGAGTTTACCGCATATATGGAAGAGAGCGGATTCAGTTCCGGCGATGCGGTCGGTTATGACCGGGGCTATGACGAAGGCAATGCGAGCGGTTATACCACAGGCTACAGTGTAGGCACCACCGAAACGATAGACTACTGTCATGATAGTCCGGAACTCTGCGGTATCAAACCCAAAGCGGTCGTGATACCGCTCTTTTAAGAACTTCTGTAAGGTAAAGTATAGACGGGAATGTCGCAACATACACTCCCCGCCTTACATGTAACGCTATAATACGCCCTCAATTTCTCTAGAGGGCACCCCTATGATCCAGATATCCAATCTCTCCAAAAGCTTTGCCGACCGCGAGCTCTTCAGCAACCTCGGTTTCACGCTGGGCAAAGGCAGCAAAGTAGGACTCGTGGGGCGCAACGGTACGGGAAAATCGACACTTTTCAAACTCATTCTGGGCGAAGAACATGCCGACGAGGGTGACATCATCATCCCCAAAGGCTACCGCATCGGAGCACTCAAACAGTATCTGCATTTTGAAAATTATACGGTTCTGGATGAAGCGGCGAGCGCCCTGCCGCCGGAGTATGAGTATGAAATCTACCGCGCCGAGAAGATGCTTTTTGGCCTTGGCTTTACTCAGGAGGACCTCTACCGCGCTCCTTCCGAATTCTCGGGCGGGTATCAGATCCGAATCAACCTTGCCAAACTGCTGCTGAGTGACCCGAATCTGCTGCTTCTTGATGAGCCCACCAACTACCTTGATATCCTCTCCCTGCGCTGGCTCAAGGGCTTTTTGCGCAGTTTTCAGGGTGAAGTGATCCTCATTACCCACGACCGCGACTTTATGGACGCCATCACCACCCACACCATGGGCATCGTGCGCCGCGGACTTTTCTGGATCGAAGGCGGAACGCAGAAGTTCTACGACCAGATCGCGCAGAACGAAGAGCTTTATGAAAAAGAGAAAGCTTCGCAGGACAGAAAACGCAAGGAGCTCGAGGAGTTTATTGCCCGAAACGGGGCGCGCGCCTCGACCGCCGCGCAGGCGCAGTCGAAAGTCAAACAACTTGAGAAAATGGGCAGTATGGACCATCTCGCCCACGATGCCACGCTTGATTTCGACTTCAACTACCGCGACACCCCGGCCAAAATCATCCTTGAAGCCAAAGAGCTTACCTTCGGCTATGACGCGACGCAGCCGCTCTTTTCCGATGTCTCATTTATACTCGAGCGCGGCAGAAGGCTCGCCATCATCGGGAAAAACGGTTCGGGTAAATCGACCCTGCTCAACACTATTGCCGGAGAACTGATGCCCCAGATCGGCAGCGTCGCCATGCACCCCTCGACCACCTTCGGGCACTTCGGGCAGACCAACATCAACCGTCTCAATCCCGAACACACGGTTATGGACGCCATCTATGACGCCGACCCCAAGCTTAGTGAAAGCGTCGTGCGTGCGCTCTGCGGGGCCATGCTTTTCAGCGGCGACAGTGCCAAGAAAAAGGTAAGCCTGCTCTCGGGAGGCGAAAAGAGCCGCGTCATGCTCGGGCAGATTCTCGCGCGCCCTTCGAACCTGCTCTTTCTGGATGAGCCGACCCACCACCTCGACATGGACTCCATCGAGGCGCTTATGGAAGCCATTGAGCGCTTTAAAGGCTCGGTTATCATCGTTACCCACGCCGAGGAGGTCCTGCGCCGCATCGCCGACGCGCTGATTGTCTTCGACCGCAACGGAGCGAGCTTTTTTGACGGCACGTATGATGAGTTCCTTGAGAAGATCGGCTGGGACGACGAAGAGGAAGCCAAACCCAAAGGCAAAAACAGAAACAACAAAAAAGAGGCCAAGAAGCAGCGTGCCGACATCATCGCCGAGCGCTCCAAAGCGACCAAAGCGCTCAAAGAGGAGGTCGAACACCTCGAAGCCGCCGTCATCAAAAGCGAAGAGCGGCTCAAACTTCTTCAGGCCGAACTGCTCGATGCGTCAAACCGCAACGACAATGCCAGAGTCAGCGAGCTTTCGCAGAAAATCTCTGCCGAAGAGAAAACGGTAGAGACACACTTTGCCGCACTCGAGCGTGCGCAAAACGAACTCGATACGCTGATGGCGGCCTTTGAAGCCAAACTTTCAGCGCTCGAGTAGCGCGGATGCTAATCCCTCCGATTTAGACTCTTCTAAACCTACTTTGCTATGCTGTGATGTACATATCTGGCAATAAAGCATCTAACCTATGAAAGAGATGATAGAAAACATCAGGGCCATGTCTGCGGATATCGTCCCTCTTTACGTCGAAGACAATACCGGGCTTCGAGAAAATACCGAAAAACTGCTTGCCCGTCTTTTCAAACATGTCATTCTGGCCGCTGACGGAGAAGAGGGATATCAGCTCTTTCTCAAACACAACTGCAACATTGTCATCACCGATCTCAATATGCCCAAGATGAACGGTTTCGTAATGATTCAAAAAATCAGAGCCGTTGCACCTGAAACAAAAATCATCATCATGAGTGCCTTTGATGACAAAAAACACCTCCATCAGGCGATTGATCTTGGAGTGTTTCGCTATCTGACAAAACCGGCTCAGATTCCCGACCTGCTCAAAGCACTCCTCTCGGCACTCCAACAGATCGAAGCCGAAGCGGAACGCCAGCTCTTTTTGAGCCAGATACAAACGATGCTCAATTACCAGACGAATCTGGTCATGATGCTCTCGGAAGGCCGGATTCGCATGGCAAACCGCCGTTTTTTCGAATTTTTCGGTGTTGATGACCTTGCGACATTCCAAACACGCTATCCTGATATCGGATCACTCTTGCAACCTCAGGAGAATTTTCTCTGCTCCACTCCCCAAGAAAGCTGGATGGAACATGCGTGCGCCCATACGGGTACGCTGTTCCATACGAAAATCAATACCCCCGAAGCTACACCCAGACACCTCATTTTGAATACCAGAGCGATTCCGCAGAAAAAAGGGCATTTTGTCCTCTCGTTTGACGATATTACCGCACTCAACCTGCTGGATCTCTTCGATACCGCCGATGCGGCATCTCCCGAAGAGAGTGTCGGGGATCAGAACAGACTTCTTAAACTTCTTCAGATTGTTCATGATAATAACGCAGAAGTAAAAATCCACAATTTTTACAAAGGTCTGACCATTGTCAACCCGGCCAAAATTGTTTCTATAGAAGATGGTATCGTGCAGCTAAAAACCGCCTATGCCCAGCTGAAAATCGTCAAACTTCAACGCTATCTGACCATCAGCTCGGAGATCTTTCCCTATCACATTATATGCCGCGCCGTTGAATCGGTTGACATGGAACAGCAGAGAATCGTCATCAAACAGATGAGTGCGGCAAAGAACAGTGCGTCCGATCGAAAGTTCATTCGCCTTGAACCTGAAAGCGATCATCGCTGCAGTCTCTTTTTTAAAGAGCTGCATCTTACACCGGACCCGAGAATCATAGATATTTCTGAAGTCTCCGTCAAAGTCTCCATCCAGGCCTTGCCACCGCGTCTCGAACCGGGAATGCCACTCAAACTTTCCATCACGCTCGACAGCGGTGGAAAGGAGCTCTCCCTGCTTACAGCGGCAACACTCTATCGTATTGATGAATTCAACGACTCTTTCCATCTGGTGCTGCTGTTTGAACTCGCTCCGCCAAAACGCCAGGAATTGAAAGAGTATCTGGCGCATCGTCAAATGGGACTGATTCGCGAATTTAAACGCATGGATATTGAGCAGCAATCCTCAGGTTCGGCTGATTATGTCATCTGAAAAAGTCGTCCTGCTTATCGAAAACAGCAGAACATTCCAGCACTATTATGCCGCGCAGCTTCAACCGCTGGGATACCGGACCGTTACCGCCACCTCACTTGAATCGACACTGTTCCAACTTGAACACGAACCCGTTTCTATCGCCCTGGTTGCAATGGACCTTGGTCCCGAGGTAACTTCCATCGTCGATACGTTATTGACAAAAGGGATCGGGATTATTTTACTCAGCGATCTTGAGGATGCCCAACTTCGGCATCACCTGATTGAAAACGAAATCATCGATTACGTCGCCAAACAGTCTCCGGGAGGCAAATGCGAAGCAACTGCGCTGATCCAGCGCCTTGAGAATAATGTCAACACCACCATTCTCATTATCGATGACTCCTCTTTTTTCCGTCATGTCATGTCAGCGTCACTGCAACGCCACCGTTTTCAGACGCTCGAAGCCGCCAACGGTATTGAGGCTCTTGAATTTCTCGAACATCATACAATCGATATGATCATCACCGATTTTGAAATGCCCCGCATGAATGGTATTGAACTGATTCGGAATGTTCGGAATGATCCCGGCCATACTTCAATACCCATCATTCTGGTCTCTTCCAACGAAGCAACGGAAACGATTGTCGATGCCCTCAAAAGCGGTGCCAACGATTACCTCCACAAACCATTCAGTAGTGCTGAACTTTACACGCGTGTCTATCACATTCTGAATGAGGTGGCGCATCTCAAGGCACTGGATGAACAGAAGCAGATTTATGAGACTCTGTTTTACAAAGCATCCAACGGTATCATCCTGCTTGAAGCCGGACATATCGTCGATTGTAATGATGCCTCCGTCATCATGGCGAAAGCTGCCAGTAAAGAGATTCTGATTGGACGCACACTGTTTGATTTTTTACCCGAGTACCAGCCCGACGGCGTCAAAAGCATGAAACGGCTCATGCATTATCTCAAAAAGCAGATTACCCGTTTCGAATTGCAATTTCTGCAACTCGACGGCACCCCGATCTGGGTTGAGCTGCTGCATGCGCCGCTGACGCTGAGCAATCGACAGGTAAATCATATAACACTGCACGACATCACTGAAATGAAATATCTGAAAAACGAGCTTGAAGCACTTAACAGTTTTCTGGAAAAACGGGTTGCGCAGGAGGTTGAAAAGAACAGGGAACAGAGTTCTTTCATGCTGCAGCAATCCCGTCTTGCCCAGATGGGGGAGATGCTGAGTATGATCGCCCATCAATGGCGCCAGCCTCTTGCCTCAATTACCGCCATTACAGGAGCATTGACCATCGATGTTCTGACCGGATCCTATAAAGAGGAGACCTTTGAAGCCCAACTGGGCAACATTACCGAGCTGGCCCAGCACCTTTCGTCGACGATTAATGACTTCAGGGATTTTTTTCGTGCCCACAAAGAGCGCGTGAGCGTCACGCTCTCCGATGTCATTCAGGGAAGTTTGCAAATAATCGGTCCTTCCCTTGAAGGAAAAGCGATCATTCTGCAGGTTACGATTGAAGATAACGTAACCATACAGACCTATGCCAATGAACTTAAGCAGGTCTTGCTCAATATTTTGAAAAATGCCGAAGATGCACTCCTTGACAAAAAACCGCAACACCCCCGCATTGATATCAGGGGACGTCGTGAAGACGGCTATGCAATTATTGAAATTGAAGACAACGGGGGAGGTATTCCCGAATCGATCGTGGGTTCTATTTTTGACCCCTATTTCAGTACCAAGGAGTCCCGTGACGGTACAGGACTTGGACTTTACATGTCAAAAACGATTATTGATGAACACTGTCAGGGAAAACTGAATGTTTCAGACGGAACGTATGGCGCCTGCTTTCGTATTGCACTGCCTGTAGATATTGCTTCCCTTAAAAATTAAAATGTATCCGGGAAGACAAAAAAAATTAAGATCCGCTAGACTATTGCTACGATCGTATGTTACCATTGCGAGATTGAAATGTTCAAAGGAGCATCATGACATTAATTGAGATCTTTTCGGATTATGTTGTCAACAAGAAGAGCCTGCGGGAGTATGTTGAAGTGCGCAAAACTATCAATGCGCGCGGAGAATTCAACAACGAAACACTTCTGCTTGCTCAAGATACGCTCGAGCGTCTGGAGAAAGAGGAACCTGAACTTTTAGAAAAAATGTATGATACCCTCTATGAAATCATTCGCCTTGACCGCGGGCACAAAGTAGATTATCCGCTCAATTTTATTCGCCAGATTCTGCGTACCGCTACTACAAACACCCCTCTTCAAAAAGTTTACGACGACTACAGAGCTACTCTCACCCATACCTACCGCGACAAGCACTAGCCGCCGTACTTACTTCCTATGGGAAGCGAGCGTATCGACAAGTGCGTCATACGTTCCGAGCAGACGCTGCAACAGTGCTATGTCAAAAGCGTCAAGCGCTTCGAAGAGTTTTGACGCGTACTGTTCAAGCGGCTCAACATTATAACGGCCGCCCAGCGCTTCAATCTGTTTTGCCAATGCGGTAATCTCTGAGATACTGTTAGTAGATTTTGCCCGCTGATGTGTCTGTGTAATCGTCGTTGTCAGGACCTGAAGAATATCCGGAAGGTTCAGTATCGCTTTTTGAGAGAGAAGAACTTTCTCTTCCCGTTCACCAACATGCGGCATAAACGCATGGGCCAGAAAACGGCTGACTTCATAAAAGAGCTCGCGGCGCAATACCGGTTTACGCAGATAACCGTCGAAGTTGGCATCTTGAAGCCTGTCAAGCTCACTCTGCATTACGGATGCCGTCAATGCGATAATGGGGAGATTCCATGAGGCCTTAATGCGCCGCGCCGCTTCATAGCCGTCCATCACCGGCATGCGAATATCCATAATAATCAGATCAATCGGCTGCTGCACCACCATGGCCACGGCTTCGGCACCGTTAGCCGCACTGAATGTTTCAAGCGCCGTCTCTTCAAAATACTGCATTATAAGCTGACGGTTATCTTCAACATCGTCAACAACCAGCAGCCGTCCCGGACGAAATACAATATGCTCGGCGTCAAATCCCGTCACCTTGTCAAGACGGCGTTCACTGAGTACCGATGCGATATCAATGCCGTAGAGCGAAACAATAAAGCGCGACCCTTTGCCCACGCTGCTCTCAACCCTGATTTTTCCGCCCATCATTTCACACAGCCGTTTGGAAATGGTCAATCCCAGTCCGGTGCCGCCGAACTTCCTGCTGTCCTGCCCCTCCTGCTGCTCGAAAATATTGAAGATGCGCTCCACCTGATTTTCAGGGATCCCGATACCGGTATCTTCAACAATGATCTCAAGATCAACCTTGCTCCGGTGTTCATCAACGGCCATCGTATGCAGGCGCAGCGCAATGTGTCCATGTTCCGTAAATTTGACCGCATTGCCGAGCAGATTGAAAAGTACCTGCCGCAAACGGGTACTGTCAACCAAAAGACTCTCCGGCAGCGTTTCATCCATATCAATGATGAGGGAGAGCCCCTTATTGCGTACCGTAATGGAAAAGATCGATCCGATCTCTTCAAAAAGCTCTTCCAGATGTGTCGGTTTCTTGAGCAGTGTCATCTTTCCCGACTCGATTTTTGAGAGATCCAGAATGTCGTTAATCAGATTAAGCAGCGTCTTGCCTGCCGTCTGGATCGTGCTCACATAAGAGCGCAGACGCGGTTCTTTAAGCTGCTCGCCCAGCAGATCGGTAAAGCCTATGATGGCATTCATCGGCGTACGAATTTCATGGCTCATATTGGCCAGGAACTCTGATTTAGACCGATCGGCCGCAATGGCAGCCTGCGTAGCCTCCGTTAATTCGGCCTCCAGCTCCTTTTGCTGCGTAATTTCGCGGCACACGACATAAGATGATGTTTTCCCCTGATAAATAATTTTCGTCAGGATCACATCCACCCAAAACTCTCTTCCGCTGGCGTCACAATAAACCCATTCAAAACGGTAACTCCCCTGTTTTTTTCCCATCCTGGCCATCTCGGTAATACGCGTTTTTGAATCCGAACCGTCAGGCTGCAATGCGGGGGACCAATCCAGCGGAGAGGTTCCGACAAGTTCTGAAGGCTCCTGCACTCCCAGCATCTTCAAAGCTGCCGCATTACATGTAACAAATTTTCCACCCTGCACAATGAACGTACCGTCCGAGCCTTTTTCAAACAGGAGTTTGAAATTCTCCTTTTCAATTAGCAGTGCCTCTTCGACATGCCGGCGTTCACGAATCTCCCGGGAAAGCTTGCGGTTCCAGTAGAGCGTTGCAAGAAGAAACAAAAGGAAAAGTGCGCCCACCTGAAGCAGCAGCGTATAGTCGGTTTTTTTGGCAAACTCGACATCCATCCACTCCCTGATAATCGTGCTATGACGGTTTGTGGGAATGTTCTCAAGCGCCTTTTCAAGAATGGCATGAAGCAGGGGTTTGCTTTGGTGCACAAAAAGTGTCAGCTGCATTTCGACGGACGTTTTTCCGACAATCTTGAGATTGCTATAGCCACGGGTGCGTATCAGGTATCCCGCCTTTGGCATTGAAACCAGCACAGCATCGATTTTTCCAAGAGAAAGGCTCTCAAGCGCTCCGGCTGCAGTGTCAAAACGGACAAAGCGTCGCTGCGGATACCTTTCATGGAGTTTTTCAATATATCCGTGCCCTTCAATAATTCCGATACGATCCGATTCGATGGCATCGACATCTGATACAAAATCATGATCGCCGCGCATGACAATGACAACCGGAGTTTTCAGATAAGGCGTCACCGGCCGATAATTCCGCATCAAAGCCGTATCGTCAAAATCACTGGAAATGACATCGGCATCACGCTGCTCCGAACGTTTCGCCTTTTCACTCCCGTTACCGGATGCAACAGGTTCAAATCGGGACAAAATACTTTTTTCAATCTCTTTGAGGTACTGCGCCACAATGCCCTCATAACTGCCGTCGCTCCGAAACGCTTCAAACGGAAGCCAGTCGGGATGTCCCGAAAATGTAATGACCGGATGTTCCGAAAGCCATTTGGATTCGGCATCGCTGAGTAAGAGGGTCGCGGCCTCGACAGACTCGGAATACCATTTTTTCATAATTTGCTGTCGTTCGGCCTGCGAAATGGAATCGAGTGCCTTTTGCAAAATCGATGCAAGCAGAGGTTGTGACTTATCAACGGCAAAAGCGGGCTGTGTCACCTGTTCCGTTACCTGCGCTACCACCTTCAGGTTCGTAATCATCTTCTTTTCGATCACATAAGAGTAGACGGCAAGATTTCCGATATAGGCATCGGCTTTTCCGTAGGCAACGGCTTCTATTGCCTCTTCGTTCGAACGGGTACCCAAAATTTTGATTTCCGGATAGCGCGTTTTGAGCCACTCATGCATGTAGGAATCTTTATTGATGGCGACCGTTTTTTTCCCAAGATCGGTAATGCTGCGGATTGATTCGCTGTCGCGGCGAACGACCAGTCCGCTCTCCACGCTGACATACGGCGTGGTAAAATCCAGAAAGGTACTCCGCTGCGGAGTTTTCACGGCACAGGAGAGGCCATCAAATTTTCCCTCCCGCATTTGTGAGAGCGTTGTCGACCAGATATTAGGTTTTACCTCGATATCAAGCCCGCTACGCAGTGCAATCAGACGGATAAAATCTGCCGCGATTCCCTGATATCTACCCTGCTCGTCCAGAAATTCAAACGGAGGCCATGCCCTGTCACTGCCGAGTATCACCTTGGGATGTGCCGCAATCCATGCCATTTCTGCTTTGCTTAACCCCAGCGCTTTTTGCTGGTTCGGCCTTAGTACAATCCATTGCGAAAGCATCTCCTCTTTCTGCTGCTCGGTTATGCTTTCAAGCGTCTCGTTAATAATGCCGATCAGCATCGCGCTTTGCGCATTGGCGCGGGGTGCGGCCATATAGAGTGCGTTACTGTAAAGCGGATGAAACGGGCGGATGGTCTGAATTCCTTTTTCGCGCAGTTTGTAATTCAGTACGGCGTAGGTGTCCACCAGCAGATCCGCGCGCTTGAGTAAAACCGCCTCAATGGCATCATCGAGTGTTTCAACTTCCAGAATCCTGCTCTTTGGGAACCGGCGCTGAAACACTTCGCTGATTTGATAGGATTTCGGTATCGCGGCCGTCTTGCCTTCGAGATCATCAAGCGAGGTCACTTCAGAGTCAATGTGGGAAAAGATATAGGCATAGGTGTTGTAATAAGCATCGCTGAAATGGAGGCTCTTGGCGCGCTCGTTGCTGTAGTTGATGGCGGGCAGCAGATCGATATTCCCCGCCTTGGCCTTCTCCAGCAATGTATCCCATTGATCGGCTTCATAGCGAAACTTCAGACCGCTGTAGCGCGCGACACGCTCAAGCATTTCTCTGGCAAAACCGCGGTATTCGCCCGACGCATCCACGAAATCAAAAGGTGCCCAGTCACGTTCGGCACCGACCGTAATGACAGGGTGCTCCTTGATCCATTGACGCTGGGCATCACTGTAGTACGGTGTCTCGCTTCCGTGGAGGACGGAAAACAGTAAAATCAGGAGTGTTAACGCCCTAAAGATGCGAAATGGAAATAAACTCATCGATATGTTCCCGGAAGATCGCAACCAGCTCCGGATCAAAGTGTTTTCCACTATTCTCGTAAATATAATTAATGGAGTCATCAAGGCTCCAGGCTTCTTTATAGACCCGCTTGTGCGTCAACGCGTCAAAGGTGTCCGCCAAAGCGACAATCCGGCCATAAATATGAATTTCATCACCCTTCAAACCCCGTGGGTATCCGCTGCCATCCCATTTTTCATGGTGTTCATAAGCGATAATGTCAGCCATGCGGATAACTTTGCGCTGCGAAATTCTGAAAAATTCGTGCGCCCGGCTGGTATGTGTTTTCATCACTTCAAACTCTTCAGGAGTCAGGCGGCCGGGTTTGTGCAGAATGTGATGGGGAATGATAATCTTTCCGATATCGTGCATGGGAGCGGCATGAAAAAGCAGCTCCGAATCCGTTTCGCTGATGCTGGGATGATAATGCGCCAGCAAGCGGGTGTGTTCTGCAACCCTTCGAATGTGTTTGCCGGTCTCGTCCGATGTTGCTTCCATCAGCTCCATCAGCAGATAGATCAGCTCTTTCTGACTCGATTCGAGTTCGCTCAGCAGCCGGGACTCCCGAAACTGCATTTTGGTTTCAAGCGATACGTTCATGTGGCGAAGCAGCAGACGCGAACGGTAGAGTTCGAGGTGCGTCCGCACCCTTGCGAGCAGTTCACTGGCATGAAACGGTTTGATGATGTAGTCCATACCGCCGACATCAAAGCCTTCGGTAATGGAGTCGATATCGGTCTTCGCCGTCAGGAAAACAACCGGTATATCTTCAAACTCTTTTTGGGCCCGCATACGCCGGCACACTTCCAGCCCATCCATTCCGGGCATCATGATATCAAGCAGAACCATGTCGAAATGCTCGCTTTGAATCAGATTCAGGGCACTCTAGCCGTTAGTGGCAAACGAAAGTTCGCAGTGCTCTTCCTTAAGGATGTTCATCACTACCTGAATATTTTCCAAAACGTCATCGACTACAAGAATTTTACAACCAAAGTCCATCATGTCCGCCTTACGTGGAAATACCTAATAATAGCGCAAATAGGGTATATGAACAACTATAGAATGTTATAAATGTTAGGCAGCGTTACGCCCCGAGTTGATGATATAAAGTGCAACCGTAGCAATGATACCGCCCGCAAGCAGCCATAACGAGGGGATCTCCCCTAAAATCAGGTAGCTTGCTACCAGTGCGCTTAGCGGCACCAGAAACATGTAGCTGCTTGCCACTCCCGAACCCAGTTTTCCCGATGCAATGAAATAGATGGTCGAAGCGACACTCTGCCCCATCACCGCCAAGAAGAGCATGGCCCACCAGAAGCGTGCGTCCTGATCAAAGACGGTGGCCAGATGGTAGGGCAATGCGACGAACAGCATAATTACCGTCGCCACCACCGAAAGCAGAAAACTGTAGTGAACGGGTTCAAGATGCGCGTGCGATTTCTGGCTAAAGAGCGTCAGCACTGCCCAGATGAGCGCACTCAGAACAAAGAGCAGATTGCCCTGCACCATAATGTCTGCACGCCACAGCTCCAGCATGACCATGCCGCCCAAAAAGCCGATGCCCAGTCCCCACCAGTGACGGCGCTGTACTTTTGCGCCCAGAAACCAGATGGCAAGCAAAACCGTCAGAACCGGACTGATGGTGGTGATGACAACACCGCCCGCGCCGGCGCTGCCAACCTTAACACCCCAGAACGAGACAAACATGAACGCAATGTTGAGCAGCGCACTCGAAGCAACGATTCCCAGTGCTTTTTTGCTTACATGTAAAGGCTTTTTCCAGAGAATGAGAATAGGAATAAAGGCTGCCATCATAATGGCAAAACGCCAGAAGGTGACAACAACGACATCCACGGATTCGGTAACAATCTTGAGTGCAGGCCAGCCGATGCCCCAAATTACCATGGCAATAATCATCAATAACAGCATCGGCATTAACGGACCTTGAGAAAATATGGATTACATGTAAAGCGACAGAGCCACCGAAACGGTGGCCGGAGTGTTACTGCGCTTTATGGCAGTAAGGGCAGGTTTTTGCAGCAAGCGGAATTTCCATGGCACACTCGGGACAGGCCTTGGTTGTCGGTTCCGGAGCCGGAGCGGCTTCCTCTTTCGCCTTGAGACGGTTATAGGTACGTACCAGAAAGAACATCACGAGACCCAGAATCACAAAGGAGATCAGGTCGTTGACAAAAAGACCGATCTTGATAGCCGGAGCACCCGCCTTGTCAAGCTCTGCCAAAGAAGCGTATTCGTTGCCGTCAAGTGCAATGAAAAGTGAAGAGAAGTCCACCCGACCCATCAGCAGCCCGATAGGAGGCATCATGACATTGGCTACCAGCGACTTGACCACCGTGGCAAATGCCGCACCGAAAATAAAGCCGACCGCCATGTCAACCACATTTCCCTTGATCAAAAAATCTTTAAACTCTTTTAGCATCTACTGCTCCTTTTCATGAATACGCAATTGTAGCATCCCTTCTATGACGATGCGCCATCTTTTTCAATCACCGCGCGCCCGTGTTCCAGCCGCAGTACCGTAACCTTCGCGCCCTCTTCATAACCTTCGACATCCGCGTCCCAGTACGTTCCGCGGAAAAAGACGCGGCCGTTTTGCACCACGCCCTCACCGCCGCCTTCGAAACTGTCGTGATGGCGCTCTTTGGAGGCCATGACATACTGCACGAACTTCGCACGCAGCAGATACATCAAGACTACACCGATGGAAAAGGCCCATGCCAGCTGCACCATGCCGTCTTCAAAATCATACAGCAGCGAGATTCCCGCAATCAGCACGAAACCAATACCAAACCAGAACAGCACGAACGATGCCGTAACAATCTCTATAGCAGTCAGAGCCACTCCGGCAGAGAGCAGGTAAACCGGCTCAATCGGAGGCAGCAGCATCACAGCTCTCCCGAAACTGCCGAGGCTTTTTTACTCAGCAGTTCCTGAATCATCGCCAGGCTTCCGGCAAGTTCTGCGGCTTCATACGGCACGACAATCTTGTTCTGGCTGTCTGATGCCGCAATGCCGCCAAACGCCGCAATACGGTCTTTGGCCAGAAGAAATTCTGCGGCGTGGCCGTTGTTCGCCATCGCTGCGTTAATCATCTCGATAGCCTGACGCTGCCCGTCGGCAACGGCCACCTGCTCGTAACGCTTGGCATCCGCCATCCGCTCGATGGCTTCGGCTTCGAGCACCACCTTCTGCTTCTGCGCTTCGGCATCGCGGATGACCGCCTCTTTTTTCGCCAGTGCGTTAAGCTCGATGGCCCGTTTTTCACGCTCCGCCCGCAGTTGCGCCTGCATGGCCTGCTCGATCTCCTGCGGCACCGAAATATCGGCAATCTCGACACGCATCACCTTGACGCCCCAGTTGGCTACGGCATGATCGAGCTCGGTGAGGAGCTTGGCGTTGAGTTTTTCGCGGGAACTGAGCGAATCATCCAGAGAGAGCTGCCCGATCTCGGAACGCAGCGTCGTCATGGCAAGGTTGGAAATGGCCGTTTTGACATCGACCACATTATAGGTCGCCTCTTTGCCGTCGGCGATTTTAATGAAAACGATCCCGTCAATCGCAATAACAACGTTATCACGCGTAATAACATGCTGTTTGTCAATGTCGATGATCTGTTCCTGAATGGTCAGACGGTTGCGGATGGAGTCGATGACGGGGATGATGATATGAAAGCCCCCGGTCAGCTCGCGGTGGAACTTGCCCAGCCGCTCCACCACATAAATGCTTGACTGCGGGACAATGGTAATACCTTTGATCGCCAGAATGATGGCAAAGAGAATCAATACGCCGGAGAGGGAGAGCACTTCCATGATGAATCCTTGTGTTGGAATGGAGATATTCTATCATAGAGACACACCCTTTTTTTGCCAACTCTAAGTGATTATGAATGCGGGCTTTGCTTAATACAGATCTCCTTCGTTCAATAACACTCCCTGGACTGATCTGGAACATACCAGCAACTGCGGACTACCTCACCGTTGTCATACAGCACTTTCGAGTGTATCTCACCCACTACAGACATGAGGTTCGGTTTACATGTAAAGGTTTTTCAGTCGTTTTATGCATTCCCAAGCGAGCGCTTGGGAATGCGGGAAAAAGTAGTCTCGTTCCATTTCCTATTTTTGCTGTTATATTGGTCAATTCAATTCAAGCTGTAAACTCGAAATAAATGCCTGATCAATGTTATTCTTGTTTTCGATTACCCATCTGCTATGTGTAGACATCTTATCAATTTGCTTGTCTCGTTCTTCTTTCCGTATGACTGACCCAATGGCAGACTCAATGTTTGTTGGGACCTTGCTAGATGATGACATCTTTTCATCATCCTTTTGTATTATTGAATCGATCGTGCGAATCTGTTCCCAGCAAGCCACATAATCTATTGCCTGATCTTCCAATTCTTTTAGCAGTTTAAAAAACGCTTCATCATGCGGATATATCAGCTTGATCCGTTCTATTTCAAGGTATTTGAAAATGTCAATTATTTCGAAATCAACATGCTGAATGATTTTAATCATGAGTGTTCTGACATTATCGTAAAGAGCCATACGACGATCAAACATTTCGCGTCGTTCTCTTTTTTCTTCGAGCTTCAGATTATGTGCTACTCTCTGTTTTTCAAGGTCACGTTCAAATCTTTCTCTCTCATGTGCCATCACATTCTGTCGCGTAACTTCATCGCTATGACGCAGCTCTTGCTGCTCCCATTTAAATTTATCAATTCGTGCTTTTTTGTCACTAGCCTCTTTTTCTCGTTTTACTTTTTCATGTTCTATTTGACGTTGTGATACAATGGATTTCATAACGGAAGCCGAAGCAATAAACGCAGCGATCATCATCCCCAATGGGGTTAATGTTAGCTTGCCATTTTGATCGCTAAAAAAAGCATAGTACGCGATAAAAACAGGAGCGGACACCCATGATGCCCATAGAAATGCGGTTGCCAACCTGGTATCATCTTTCCAGTTAAGCGTATCAACAAAAATAAAAAATGCGCCGAAAAAAATGCCTGAGATGATTGACAACGTTACAAAAAGAGAAAAGTTTTGCACGGCTTCCATGTTTCTATACCCTTTTTATTGACTTTTCCTCATTCCAAGCTCCCACCTATAAAAACCTGAATAGACATAAACATAATAATCTACCATCTGTATTCCCTACAAACAAGCCTAAAATAGCCTTCGTCCCCTTTAAGCAGTCTTGGTCTGAACATTATCCTTGATGGTATCCAGTGTGACGTCGCCGCTGTCAATCAGGTCAAAAAGGATGACAAGCGGTGTCGGCGGGCTTACTTCACCCTTTTCATATTTGTGAAAAGCCCTTACTCCGCCTCCGAATACTTCTGATGCTTCTGTCTGTGTCAGATTAAGGCTCTTTCTGATTCGCGCTATATCTGCTGCAATCTTTTTGTCGGCAGCGACCTTTGCAAGTTGGATTGTATGCTCATTTTTTTTCGCATCATCATCGTTTTGGAATCCCTCCTGACATGTTGGACAATGCTCACCGGCCATTTCAATAGTCAGGGTTTTTCCTTTGTAGGTCATCTTCTCGGCGCTCGTGCCGTATTCAAGTTTGCCGCCACAGTATGGGCACAATTCCAACCTCTCCATTTTTACCTCCTCACTTCTCTTTAAAGGAAACAACAACTGCTTTGTTGGTAATTTGTAGTTTTACATACAAAACCGTATCTTCATCGTGATGGTAGTGATAAACGTCTTGCCATAGCAGCGCATTTTTTTCTGATTGCATCGATTTATAAAAATCAGACGCTTTCAATTTAAGTACCACAGCGTAAATATGGTCACTCTTAAATCCGATGTAATCTGCGTCTATGGTAGCCTGCTTCGAAATAAACCGCTTTCCATCTTTCACAAGCTGTTGAATCTCATCAAGGCTGTATTTTGGATATGTATTGATACCTGACATACAGCCATCCTTGTAAAGTATTTTCTTGATATTAATATCGCCATATTAACCATATTGGTTAAACATGTCAATAAAGCTGCACAGCTTTTTTAGGGGAAAAACGAGAAGAAAAGCTACATTTCACTGAGGTCGTTTACATGTAACACAAAAAAATCCAGTATACAAAACAGAATATTTTAGAGCCAAATGCCCCCGACAACCGCCCCGTCACGCCCTATCGGAAAGCTGCGGTTGGTCAGTGTTCCGGCAAGTTTGGAGTCAATTCTGGCAAAAAGCGATGCCTGTGCAATCTGCGAGCCGCAAAGCACGGTATGCGCAGCTTTGGAGCGCTGTTTTAACTGGGTCAGAATATCCACGGCGTAATCTCCGAGCGACTCGAACACCGAGTAAGCCAGCATCGTCGGTTCGACTCCGGCCATGCGGTAGCTGATGATGCTGCCTAAAAACGCATAGGGGTGAAAGCGGTTTTCATCCCGATGGCAATCCACCTGCGTGCCGCCTTTACCCATAAATTTCAGCGCCTCTTTGTTGAGGGCTTCAAATCCGCCATCACCAATGTCGCACAGCAGTGAGACCGCTTCAAAAAATCCGAGGTTTTCGTTTTGAATAAGCTCGATCTGTGCATAAAGTTCGGTGTTTTGCGCCTTGACGTTGTCCAGCAGCCGATCGCTTCCTTCCTTGAGGGTGCGGATGCGCTCGAGCAGCACGGAGGGTTCAAAAGCGAGCGGCGGTACCACGGTGGTCACATGCGTGCCGTTGTAGTAGTGAAAACTCACCGCGTCGCCTTCGAACCAGAACGCCACGGCACTCTCGCCGATGCGCTCATGCGAGGCCAGCGCTCCCAAAATCGCACCATCGGCTGCCGTAAAGGTGTGGGTGTTGGAGTGGGTCAGGTCGCACGCGCTCCCTTCGAGAATATTCAGCCTGGAACTCACCGCCTCGTCAAAACACTCCATGCGGTCAATCCTGTGGCTGCCGTTGCTGCCGACTGCCGCCAGAGGCTCCGCGCAGACCAGTGTATCGCCGCGGCTTTTGATGCGTGATGGAAAAATGGCGCGCTCACCGCTGACGACAAAACGCCGCTCCTTGAAACGGGCCAGACGCAGCGGCTTCTGTTCTGTGACATCGCCCTCAAAAGCAATGACGACGTCGGCATCGCTGCGCGCGTTCTCGCACCAGAGAGAAGCCACCCCTAGACGGCGCAGCTCATACGCGAAGAGGTGCGTGAAGGCCTCATCAGGGCACTGGCACGCTATGGCATTGCCACAGAGCTTTTTAAGTGTTTCGCTTCGGGTACTAATGAGCATCATCGGTTTTTCAAGGCTCAGCAGCGCGGCGTTTTCATCGGGAGTGAGCACGAAGTCCTCGCCCAGCATGGCGGGATTCACCTGCATAACGAAGCCGTCGCCGGAAACCTCTTCAAGGGGTGAAAACCTGCGCCAGCCAAAGAGCGTCTTGATGGCGACGCTTTTACCTTCGACAAGAGACGCAGCCGCTTCCGCCATGCGCTGCGCCAACGTCACGTCAGGCTTTACATGTAAGCCTGAGAGTTGCGTATAGTGCGGCCCGCAATGCTCACAACACGTCATGGGGTCATAGCTTTGAAAGAGTTTTTTTTCACATGAGGGGCAAAGCCCCAGATTCAGCTCAAGCGGCAATCTGGGACTTTTTTCTTTACATGTAAAGGCATCTTCGACAAAACGGTGTGACGTAGAACCCATAAAACAGGAGTACGGCATGGAAGTGCCCAAAAGGTTAAGCACATTTTCAAGGCCGCCGTCAGCCGCATCGGTTTCAATGACAATGGCATCGCGGGTCTGAATGACATTGGCATTGACGCCCTGAGTCTGAAAAAAGTCTTCCAGAAAGTCACGAATGTAGGTATGATGGGAGTCCCACCCGATGCGCAGTTCGAAAATCATGCGCAGATATCGGCGTGGGATGGAGAGCTGTAGGCTTCAATCACCTCATCGAGGCTCTTTTGAAGCACTTTGGGCTGAGCGGTAACGCCGCAGCGTTGCAGTTGTGCAATCACTTCGGCCATCAGGGCGGGAAACGCCTGTTTCACGGTAGCTGTCAAATCGATATTGACGCTGATGATATCTTCAGGCACCATCCCCACCATGCTGACTTCAGCCATATGATCGAGAATGGAGCAGATTTCAAGCATCTCGACCACTTCAACTTCATGGGCGGTCTGACGGTTGCGGCTGACGTTCATGATTCCCTCGGTATCAAGCGTATGCACCGACCCGGCAGCGGCCTCGATGGAGACCGTATCGATAATCAGCACCTTGTCAAAACTTTGAAAATAGGTCATCAGTTTGAAGCCCAGCGTACCGCCGTCAACAAACTCGACTGCCTGCGAAAAGTCGTAATTCTCTTCCAGAAGTTTCCCGGCATAACAGCCGATGCCTTCATCCTGAAAGAGAATGTTGCCAATACCGACGACTGCTACGGATGTCACTCTTTTTCCGCCTTGACGAACTTGTCACCGCCAAAGACGATGGCGATGTCACCCTCGCGCCAGAAAATGGTGCGCCAGATCTGGTAGTAGATGTGGAACATCACCCACGCAAGGGTAAACCACATGCCGATATGGTGCCAGTAGCGCACATCCATCAGGCTGCCGCCGGTGAAGGCGATTGTCCAGTCTGTCACCAGATGCAACAGTGCCGGCCACCACGCACCAATAGAACTGATGCCCGATTCCAGACCGTGCACATAGAGCTGCAGACCGCTAAAGAGCATCCATGCAAGCAGCAGGTGCAAGATGGTAAAGTAAACCGTATTAAAGCTGTCGCTGTGCGTCGAATCGAACTTCTTGACACGGTTGAGCGTCAGCAGGTTAACAAGTACCGCGAAAAACTCTGCAATGTTTCTCCCGTTTGGAACAAGCTTTTTGTAGGGCTTCTCAAAACGGCTGAAAAAGTAGAGGTACGCAATCACAATCGAGGTCACATCAAGAATGATCGCTCCCATAAAGTGTACCCAGCGGTTCCACGCCATCACATATTTGTCTACCGCCGGATCGGCGATGTAGGTCTCATAATAGGGGTGCCCGATGTAGAGCCCCGTAATCACCGCAGCCACAATGGAGATGGCATTCACCCAGTGGATGATGCGCATCGCGCCCGTCATGCGGCGGACTTTCTGATATCCTGGTTTCATGGTGCGCTCCTTTAGATGCTGCAGCTCGTATCGATCTTGTAAACGCCAAGCTCACGTCCCTTCGTGTCGACCAGATGCACCGCACAGGCGATACAGGGGTCAAAACTGTGAATGGTGCGCAGAATTTCAAGCGGCTCGTCCGGATTGGCCACTTTCGTACCAATCAGACTTGATTCGTACGCGCCTTTGCGTCCCTGATAGTCGCGCGGCGCCGCATTCCATGTAGAAGGAACAATCGCCTGATAGTTGGCGACCTTGCCGTTTTCAATGCGCACCCAGTGACCAAGGCTGCCGCGGGGCGCTTCCGCCATGCCGTAACCTTTGGCGTTTTTACTCACTTTGTCAAAGTCAAACTCCGTCCATGTGGAGAGATCGCCGCTTGCCACGTTGGCTGCGAGTTCGTCAATCCATTCAAACATCACATCCGCCATCAGTTCCGTCTCAATAGCACGCGCCGCCGTACGACCGACTGTTGAGAAGAGCACGCCTACCGGCAGGTTGCCGCGCTTGAGGAAGTTCATGACATATTTGGTAATACGCTCGTCTTTGGCAGCCACACCGACGACCATACGGGCCAGCGGTCCGACTTCCATGCGGGTATCGTCATAGATCGGCGACTTGATCCAGCTGTATTTCTTCTCGGTATCAAGGTACGCAATGCCACCCTCTTTCTTGCCGAATCCCGTATAGTTGGGAATGGTCATGCCGTCATACGGATGAAGCGGTTTGCCGCCTTCGTACCAGGAGTGCGTGACATCCTCGGCGATTTTCGACTGATCGATTGCCTGATAGCTGCCGAGGTCGCCATTCGTGACGGTACCGCTGGGAAAGAGCAGCGCCGCATTGTAAAAACCGGTGTCATCAAGACGGAAATCACCGTAGCTCATATAGTTTTTCAGACCGCCGCCGGTGCCGTCAAGCGCTTCGTCGGCATACATGGTTCCCGCCATATAGACATCGGGAAGGTACGCTTTTTTGATAAACGCCGTAAACTCTTTGTGCAGCTGTTTAAACAGGGCGATGCGCGCCGGGTTCTGAATGTCCTGAACACAGGTGACGCCGCCGACGACGATGGATTGCGGATGCGGGTTTTTACCGCCGAAGATCGCCATCTGTTTCGCTGCTTCGCGCTGAAGGTCGAGTGCTTTAAGGTAGTGTGCAACCGCCAGAAGGTTCTGCTCCGGTGTCAGTTTGTAGTGTTTGTTACCCCAGTAACCGTTTCCGAAAATGCCCAGACGTCCCTGCTTGACAAATTTGGCGACGCGTTCTTTGATCTCTCTGAACTCGCCCTCGTTGGCCATGTACGGCTCAACACCGGCGACACCGGCCCATTTATAGGCCTCTTTGACCGTAGCGGCAGGATCTGCTTCTAACGCTTTGGTAATGTCAACCCAGTCAAGTGCATGCAGATGATAGAAATGCACCACGTGGTCGTGGGTGTAGAGCGAGCCCTGAATCAGGTTGCGCACGATGCGCGCGTTTTTGGGAATGGTCACGCCAAACGCATGTTCGACCGCTTCGATGGAACGTTGATAGTGGGTTCCGGTACAAACCCCACAGATACGCATGGCCAGCAGACCGCAGTCACGCGGGTCACGCCCTTTGAGAATCGTTTCAATCCCGCGGAACATGGTGGAGGCGCTGTAAGCATCCACGACTGTATTATTGTCGTCAATCACCGCTTCGATGCGCAGGTGCCCTTCAATCCGTGTAATCGGGTCAATTACAATATGTTTGCTCATTTTGTCTCTCCATCATCAGATTTTTTACCCGCCAGAGCGCTTGCCGCCGCATGGATACCGATACCCACAGCCGTGGCGCTCAGCAGCCCCAGACCGAATTCGTCAACACTTCTCTCGACACCGCCGGTCGGTGCCTTGATGTCGGCATTGGCCATTGGGCGTTCATACGCATATTTATCCCAGAAATCAGGCTCCGAACAGCCGATACAGCCGCGTCCGACGCCGATAGGCCAGTTGACCCCTTCGTTGTAGCGGACGATGGAGCAGTTATTAAACGTCATCGGACCTTTACATCCCATTTTGTAAAGACAGAAGTTGTTTTTCGCACCGTCATCGCCCCACTCCTGAACGAATTCACCCGCATCGAAGTGTGCGCGGCGTTCGCAGTTGTCGTGAATGCGGTAACCAAAAGCGAATTTCGGTCGCAGCAGGGAGTCAAGCTCGGGCACCTGACCCGTCAGAACGAAATGCAGCACCACACCGACCATATTGGCCGGGTTAGCCGGACACGCGGGAATGTTGATAATAGGTTTGCCTTTAACGACATCCATAACGCCCACGGCACCGGTAGGGTTTGGAGCCGCTGCCGGAATGCCGCCGTAAGTCGCACAGCTGCCGACAGCTACTACTGCTGCCGCATCTTTTGCCAGTCTGACAAGGTGCTCTTCAAACGTCTCGCCCGCCGCACCGATAGTACACCAATCCTTGCCGGCGCCTACGGGAATGGCGCCTTCGACGAAGAGAAGGTATTTGCCTTTAAAGTGTTCAACCGCCTCTTCGAGCTGTTTTTCTGCCTGATGGCCTGAAGGTGCCATCAGCGTTTCATGAAACTCGAGCGAGATAATGTCCAGAACGATCTCATCGATTTTCGGTCCGTCACTACGCAGCAGCGCTTCGGAGTTTCCGGCACAGTCCTGCAGCTCGATCCAGATGACCGGCACGCGGGTCATCAGTTCGGCCGCTTCGGCAACGAGCGGCGTAAATGAAGCCGGAAGCATCAATGCGGCTGTCGTCGCACTCGCCCACTTCATGAAATCACGGCGGTCAAAGCCGTCATCAGCCAGAATCTCCTGTAAATCCATGCGATTTGCAGGCGCCATGGCACGCAGCTCGTCAAGCCGCGTACGACAGCGTTTGTAGAGATCTTCATAATAGGCTTCGCCCCGATTGGTTTCCACCTGGGCACTTTGTGCTGTGAACAGTTTTGTCACTGCTTCTCTGCGATCCGTCATAATACCCCTCCGAATTTTTAGTGAATAGTCATTCACAATACTACGCCTGCAAAGCTTAGAGAAATATTAGTTTTCTTAATTTTGCGTAAATTTCTTAATTTCTTCGTTAATTTTGGCACTTCAACTTATTTTTTGTATTTATACACCTCGCCGATCCGCTTCTGCTATAATAGTGCTTCACTAAAGCTCACAAAGTTATTGATTTGCTCCGAATTTTCACGTTTCTTTTGCTTACGCTTATGACAGTGCTTCATGCCCGCGCGGAGCCTTCTTCCGAGAGTTTTGAAATGTTTGTCACAGCCGAACCGATTGCCTATGAGAAGATCGCAGACCAGAAGTTTGCGCCTCTGCCAAACGGTCATTTCAATTTCAGCTTCAATGCGGATCTTACCGTCTGGCTGAAAGTGACGCTTCGTAACGGTAGTGATACCGCTGTCGAAAAACTGCTGGCAATCGACAATCCGCTGCTGGAAACGGTAACGTTTTACGACTCTCGGGGTCATCCTACTCAGGCCGGGCTGATGGAGCGTTCCCGAAGCATCTATCTGCATCCCGTTTTCAACGTTCATCTGACGCCGCAAGGCGTCACGACCTGTTATATCGAAGTTCGCAGCAGTACCACCATGCTTTCAGGTGGTGTGACGCTCCACGATGAAACATCTTACATGCTGCGCGACAGAGAGCAGCAGATGAACATTGTCCTGTTTGCGGGACTGCTCGCGGGACTCCTCATTTACGCCCTGCTGCTCTACCTTTACACACGCGACCGCAGCTATCTGCTTTACGCGCTCTATCTCGCCACGCTGCTGTTTCACCAGCTCACCTACATCGGCTTTTTGCCGCTTTACGCTCCGGCATGGTTTAGCGCCATCGACAATAACATCGTCGTGCCGAAGATCGCTGCCATGATTATGACCGCGGCACTCTTTGCACAGGATTTTTTAAAATCGCGCGAGATTCCCTTCATCTATAAGGGCTACCGCGCCTTTATCATTATTTTGCTTGTTCAGATTCCGCTTTTTGGCACGCCGTGGTTTTATTACCCAGAAATCACCATCCTTACGGGCCTGTTTTTCATTGTCTTCAATCTGGGAGCAGGGCTTTACATGTACAGCCGCGGCAACAAGCAGGCGCGCTTTTTTATTGTCGGCTGGGTCGTGCTGATTGTGGGATTTTTCCTTCTTATCATCGATGCGCTCGGTCTGATTACCATTATGTATCACTTTCCCAATCTCATTCTCTGGCTGACCGTTCTTGAAGCGCTCTTCTTGCTGCTGGCCTTTGTGGACAAGCTAAGCATCCTGCGGCAGCAGAAAGATGCCTATGAAACAAAATTGATTACCGAACTCGAACTGCGTAACCGTATTATCGAAGCCGAGGTTGATGAGCAGACACAAACGCTTAAAAGTCTCTACCGCGAACTCCATCACCGTGTCAAGAACAATCTTCAGATCATTCTTTCCATTATACGGCTCCAGTCGGATCGTCTTGAGAGTGAGGCACTCCGCGAACCGTTTATCCATTTGGAAAACCGCATCCGATCCATTGCCAAGACGCATGAACTGCTCTACCAGAACAATGCCCTTGAAATCATCGATATGCGCGAATATGTCGAGAGTCTTTGTGACGATATCGGCACCTCACTCGGCTCAGGGACGCTGCGCTTCCACTGTAACATTGACACGGATCTCGCACTGCGCGAAGCGGTTTATGTCGGCCTCATCATCAACGAACTCGTATCCAACGCCATAAAATACGCCGCGACGGCCCATACGATCCATATTGCTTTAAAACGTGATGAGAAGGGTGCCTGCCACTTACATGTAAGCGATGACGGCACCGGTTATAAGAGCCGCGACATTGCGCCGGATGCTTTGGGACTCAAACTGGTAACCACCCTTGTTCAGGATCAGCTTGGCGGTACCATCACGGCCCTGACGCAAAACGGGAGCCGCTACGATATAAGGTTTCAGACATGAAAACCCCCATACTCATCGTTGAGGATGAAAGCATCGTCGCCATGGAGATTGCACAAACGCTTACCCAGGAAGGCTACCATGTTGTCGCCATCGCCACCAACGGTCACGATGCTTACATTCAGGCTCTGCGCTACGAACCGCATGTCATTTTGATGGATATCAATCTCAAAGGCAACGATGACGGTATCGAAACGGCAGCAAGCATCCTGAGCCAGATACGGACCGGCATCGTTTACCTCACCGCCTTTGATGACGATGCGACCATTGAACGGGCCATAGAGACCGATCCCGCCGCCTACCTTAACAAACCCTATCACCGCAAGGACCTGCTCAGTGCCATCAAGATTGCGCTGATACGTCAGAGCGATACCACGCAATCCTTACATGTAAGCCGTGAAGCGCTGATTCTTGATGACGCGTTCAGCTTCAATCTTCGCACCAAAGAGCTTCATTGCTACTCCGAGCCCGTGCACCTGACCTCACGCGAACGCGAACTGCTCGAACTGTTCATAGGCGCACAGCGTGCCCTTGTTAGCATTTATGATATTGAAAACGCGCTCTGGCCGGAGAGGCCCCCGATGGAAAGTACCCGTCGCGCACTCATAAGCCGGTTACGCAGCAAACTCGCGCACCGCTTTATCGAAACCGTTCCGGGCGTGGGATACCGCTTTATTTTCTAGTTCAGAAGGTACATGATAAGTGCAGGGTCAATGCCCGTGCGCACCGGCGTTTTATACTCATAAATAGCGGTTTCACCATTTGCTTCGTCGGTAATAAAAAGCTGATTTCCAAAGAGTGCGACATCCTGACCGAACGTGCCGTCCTCTTCGGAGACAATCGACAGGCTTTCACTCCATGCGGTTCCGTTGTAATCATAAATAAATGCCGCCCCGGTCCGTTTGGAGTCGCCAAATCCCGGAGCGCCCACTATCGCGCGATTGCCCGCGACGGCAACGGCCAGACCGAATCCGTCATCCATTGCATCGACGCCACTTCCTGTCGGTAGTGAACCCATCTGCGCCCAGTTGTTACCGGAACTATCACTCAGCATATACGGTGTCGCCGCACCCTGGATGACATAGGGAGAGAATGAGCCTGCACGACATGAAACATTCTCGCGTTCCGCCCCTACGATGGCTTTGTCGTTGCGCAGATTGACGCTAATACCGAAATGCGATTGCTCATTGTACTGACAGTTAAAGAGTATGGGCAGGGAGACGTTATGGCTAAAAACCCGTTCTTCGCCCCATGCGATGTTATTGTCGGCCCAGCTGCCGGAGAGTTTGTAAAAATAGACGCTGCCCTTGTCGGCATACGCTTCAATGTCACGGTACGGCGCACCGACAAGCAGATGCGACATATCCCTGTCAATGGAGAGGCTTGTTCCGAATCCGTCGCCCGTACCGACATGACTGAGCGTAAGTTCACGCCATTCATTCGTCCCGTTCCTGTTGAGATATGTAGTAACATTGTTATCATCGGGATGTCCGGCGACAACAGCGTTAAGCAATCCGAAAACAGGCATGACAAACCCACCTCCTGCTTCATAACCGACAATGGTCGAAGTTTGTGCGACACTCACCGCAAGCCCCGTATCATTATGATCGTTGCCCAGATAGTATCTGGTGTACTCAAACGCCGTCCCCTCTGCATTAAGGTTATAGATGAGAATGCCGCTCTCGGGAGAATCATCCCAATAAAAGCTGTAACTGGGCGCTCCCGAATTTTTATAATCCCATCGTGTTGACTGCGGAGCACCGATCGCCAGCACCGCATTCATGCCGCCCATATCATTTTCGGCGATATCAACATCCCAACCGAGTGTTTTAAACTCATACTTGACCAGATTGCTTTCGGAAGAAACAATCTCGATATTCTCAATTTTCTGAAACGGCGACCATGTGCCGTTATCTTCGGCTTTTAAAATATAGACGGCTCCACCGCCGGAATATTCATTCGGCGCCCCGACAACGGCAAAATTACCGTCAACGGCGATACTGTAGCCATACTGGCTTCCCAAGTGATCGGAAAGCACCGTTTGAACGCGTTCCCAGTCGCCATACGCCCATGATGCGCAAACCGCGCCGATCAGTCCCATACGAAACACTCCATTCATACGACATTCCTCCATTATTGCATTTATCGGCACAGTATCCTCTCCTGACGTTGCAAAAACGTTGCAACAGTGTTGTTTCATGTTAAGCGCCTCGCGCTTCCACAGCTCACGGACACCTCACAAAATGCCTTTATACTCACCCCATGAACTGCGAAAGGCTATCTGATGAAAACACCTGTATTAATTGTTGAAAACGAGATAAGGACAGCGGCGGAAATTGCCACCCTCATCGAGAAGCAGCCCTACGGGGTCGTTGCCGTCACAACTGATGCCCATCATGCCTGCATGCAGGCGCTTCGACATAAACCGCATGTCATCTTCATAGCGATTGAGCTTGGAGAAGGCATGGATGGTGTCACCCTTGCTCATACTATTCTTCAGAACCTTCAGACCACCATCATCTACATTACAACCGGCGATGAGAGCACAGGCATAGAGCGTTCGGTACGAACCAATCCCGCCACTTATCTGATGAAACCTTTGACATCCGGAAAAATTCTTGTTGCTTTCAAAATGGCGCTGCTCCGATACAAAAAACATGCAGCCACCTTACATGTAAAGCAGGATGATGTCGTCCTGAATGAAGCGTTTCGTTACAGCAAGACACAACGTCAACTCTTCCATTTCTCCACGCCCGTTCACCTGACCGCACGCGAAAACGAACTTCTGAACCTGCTTGTGGAGACGCGTCACTCGGTTCTGAGTACCTACAACATGGAAAATATCCTCTGGCCGGACATGCCTCCGGCAGAGAGTACCCGGCGCGCTTTGGTGAGCCGCCTGCGGGCAAAACTCAACCATCAGGGCATCGAGACCGTTCCCGGAATTGGCTACCGTCTCAGTTTTTGATATCGCACCTGTAACACGATGGGAATTTTTTGGCTACGGGATTCCACGCTACTTTTTCGCTTATCCCCGCTATTTTGATATCATAACAACATGAAAAAAATAGCACACTACTATTTACGTTTTTTCCTGCTATTACCGTTACTCATCGCCGGTTGCGGCGATACCTCAAAGTCGGCACCCGTTCCGCATTTGACCCTTCGAAACATTCAAAACAGTTCCAATGTCCCGACGAATGCCCGTTTGTATCTTGAATTTTCCAAAAACATCGATGCCGCTACGGTGACTGAAAACACCTTTTATCTTCTCGACAGCGCCGGCGAAAAAGTTGACGGAACACGCACGGTCGCATTAAATCGCGTCACCCTCCTGCCCGCCCGCTACCTCGACCCCCTGCAGGCGTACACCCTCATCGTGACCAAAGATCTCCTGAGCACGGAGGGGTACGGCCTGCTGCAGGAGTATCAGTGGCATTTTGCTTCCATGCAGCATGCCGACACGGACGCCCCGGTTCTACGCAATCTCCTGCCTGAAGACAACGCCTCGGTTCATACCGAGATTGCGCTGCAGTTTGACGAGCAGATACACGTGGAAAACAACCAGACTACGGCACTGGAAGTGCGGGACGCATCCGATACCCCGGTTTCCGGAAAAGTCTCTCTGGAGTATGACCTGCTTCGATTCTCGCCGCTCTCACCTCTGGCTCTGAATGCCGCATATACAGTCTCGCTTACCCAAAAGGTCAGCGATCTTTACGGCAATGAATACAACGGCACCGCTTCATGGCACTTCACGACGGCTGCGGATGATCACTCGCAACCTCTTGATGAAAGGGTCGTGAACACGCTTGAGACACAAAGCCCGCTTTTATCCATGGCGCTGGTACACGACACGCTGATAACGGGCGGGGACGAAAGCATAAGCACCTACCTCATCAACCCGCTTACATGTAAACTCTCAAAGCTTCAGACCCTCACGCTCAACGCACCGGCGTATGTCATAAAAAACAGGGAAAATCATTTGCTTGTCGGCAGTTTAGAGGGTGTTTCCATTTTGTCGATGGCCACTTCGGGTGAAATAGAGCAAAGCGCTTTTTATGAAACCGATGCGCCCGTTTATGATATTGCCGTTAACGACGATACCGCATTTCTGGCGCAAACGACGGCCGGTGCCCGGGCGATTGATATATCGCAGGTTTCGCAGCCGTTCACGCTTTTTGATTTTCCGAACATCAACATGGCAACCGAAATCGTACAGGCCGATACGCGTCTTTACGTTGCCGACAATACCCTTCAAGCGCTGTTGGCTTTTACCGCGGAGGGGGCCTATGTCGAGCAGACTGGCGCAGGCGGAAACATCTATGATCTGGTGTATGACGATCCGGAGCTTTACCTCGCTATGGGACTAAACGGTTTCGGAACGCTCTCTCAGGGCAAGCGCTACGCGGCCCGTTCGTTTGTCGGTAAAGTCGTTCCGCTCAAGCATCAACGCCCTTACACCCTTTTGATTGATAAAAACCGGGGGCTGACACGTTATGACGTCCTTGGAGAGAGTCAGGTATTCATCTCCTACAAAGAGGGGCTTTTCAATGCGATTGCTACCGACACCTGTACCTTTTTGGGGTATGAAAACGGCGACCTGAAATCGGTGGACATCTTCGCGCCCTATGTCGCGGCAAGCACCCCTTCCCAAAACGGATCCGTCACGACCGGAAAGCAGGGCATCGTTTTAAATTTCGATGAACCGGTTCGCGCCGCCGGTGTCATAAAAGAGAACATCACCTTTACCGATGAGACCCTGACACCCGTCTCCTACCGGCTCGACTTCGATAATGAAAAAACGCTCACGCTCACACCTGAGACGGCTTTACATGTAAGCCATCAGTACCGCATCGCCGTTACTGGTATCGAGGATCTTTACGGCAACGCCATGATCGCGCCTTTCGTACTGAACTTTGACGCCAACTATACGGAGAACATAACGCCGCAGGCCTTTGACGATGCACGGAGCATGAATGAAGATACGAGCCTTGCCATTGCCGTGTTGGACAACGATGTCGATGCCAACGGCAACGATACGCTTGAGAGGACTTCCGTACATATTACAACCTTCCCGCTTCACGGGAGTGTCTCAATCGACAGTCTGGGCGTTGTGACCTATACGCCCTACAGCAATTATTTCGGGAGCGATACCTTTGCCTACACCGTACGCGACACCGGAGGGCTGACCTCGAATATTGCAACGGTCAGCATTACGATTTTCGACGTGTACGATCCGCCGCTCAATCAGCCGCCTGTCGCCAATGACGATAACATCACGGTTTATTCCAAATCCTCGACTGACATTGATGTTCTGGGCAATGACACCGATCCCGATGGCACCATTGACCCTGCTACCGTTACGATTACACAAGAGCTTAGTAACCCATCATCAGGATCACTAAGCGTCAATCCGACAACCGGTGTCATTACCTTTTCCCTTTACTCAGCGCTGACGTATCCCGATACGTTTAAATATACCGTTAAAGATACTGAAGGGGCAACTTCAAATGAAGCACTGGTGACCATTAACCCATGACAAAAAGACTCCTATCCGCACTAGTGCTTGCAGGCACGCAGCTTTTCTGCGCAGAGATGACGGCACTTCAGGCGCTCTACGATCACGGTGATTATCAGAACGTCATTCTCGAAGCCAGTCAGGATTACCCGCACTACAACGACCCGCAGCTGCACTTTTTGTGGGCGAAGAGCGCCGAAGCGCTCGGTGACGATATCGCCGCCATGAGCGCGTATGAACGGGTTCTGCTTCTCGATTCGAAACATACCCAAGCGCAAATCGCCCTTGTTGCCGTCTATAAAAGGCTGCATCGCGGCATGCTCTCCGATGCGCTGTATGCCAACCTCTTCCGCCGGGAATCAACCGTAGCAACAAACAGCCGCGCACTTCGTCTTGACGCGAAACTTTCGCTCGGCTATGACAGCAATATCGGGGCCAACAGCGATCTTCAACGCTCCGATACGCTCAGAGATGACGTCGAAGACACCCTCTTTGCAAGGGCGAATGCACAGGTCAGCTATACCCGCCATTTTGACGCGCACTGGTTCGCTCAGGCAACGCTCGGCGCCGAAGCCCAGACCAACAGCGACACGCCGCTTTACAATCTGTATGACGCTGCCGCAAGCATGGGAATGGGATATCGCACTGATGATGCCGTGTTCTATGTACCGCTCTCCTACACAAGAATGTATTACCTTGAACGTGATTTTCTTGCACAATACGGAACCTACCCCTATTGCAATATAGCCCTCACGCCGCACATGACTTTAAATCTGGGTTTCAAATACCTGCAAAGACGCTTTGTCGATCCGGTTGACCGTCCCAGGAACGACACCGTTCTTGGTTCGGGTGCAGGACTCTTTTATACCATTGAGCGCGGCTATGTCTCTGTGAAAGGCGGCTACGACCGCTACGACGCGCAGGAGGCGACACCGCTTTATTTTACGGAAAAACAGATTTTCCATACCGATGCGGGTATCGGAAAAACGTTCGGCGACTACCTTTTCAGCGCGGATTACCATTTTCAGCAGGCATATTATGACGATACGTTCCAATCCGGTAGCAAGCAGGAAAAACGCACCGACACCTACCACCGCATCGATATGAAAGCCGACATGCTTCTGTATGAACACTGGCATCTCACTCTTGAATACGGCTATACAAAAAATGATTCCAATTACAGATATGCCCCCTACAGCAAGCACGTCATCATGACCGGCGTGCAATACAGTTATTAGGAGCCGACATGCGCATTGTATTTTTCATGATTCTGGTGCTTTCGTCACTGATTGCGGATATCGGCCATGTCGGTGCCTTCTCCGGAAGTGCCAAACTGGTTCGCAAGGGGGTCATTTCCGAGATTTACAGCGGACTTGTGCTGCAGCCGCATGACAATATCGTCACAAACGCCAAATCAAAAGTGCAGCTCATCATGGAAGATGAAACCATTATCACCATCGGGCCCCTGTCGCACTTTGAAATTGATACCTACCAGTTTGAACCCGACAGGAAAAACAGTCTCAGCTTCCGTCTGCAACGGGGATTTTTCAGAAGCATTACCGGAAAAATAGGAAAAGTGGCTCCGGAACGTTTTAAAATCCATACAAAATCCGCAACTATCGGCGTCAGGGGAACCGACTTCGCCGCCTATGTCGATGACAAGAACGAATACATCGGCTGCTTTAACGGTGCCATCACCGTTAGTACCGGAAATCAGGATTTTGACATTGATGCGCGCATGATGCTTTCACTCGTTGGCGATACGTGGCACAAACTTCCTCTCGATATTCAGAAATTTTTTCCCGTGCTCATTTCCAACAAACGGGAACCTCAGGATCAACAGGAGATAAAACCCCCGGTCGCGCCTGCGGTAATCGACACGCTTTCCCAACAGGAACGGCTGCAAAATTCCAACTTTAAAATCACGCCGGGCTATGATGTCAAAACGCCCCCTCCGCCCGCATTCGTACCGTAAATGACAGGTAAAACCCTCTGGCAACTCGTTGCAGCTGCGGGACTTGGCATTTTTTTATCGCTGGGATACCTTTTTTTACCGCAAAACTTCTATGCGCTCGATGACAGGCTTCGCGATTTTCTTTTTATCCTCCGCGGCGAGCTTCCCCACAACAATCACGTCATCATTGTCAATATCGATGAAAAGAGTTTGAACGCCTGCGGAAGATGGCCCTGGCCCCGTCATAAAGTTGCGGCTTTGCTGGATGCGATTACTGCTTATCAGCCCGGTATTATCGGCATGGACGTCATCTTTCCCGAAGCCGACAACACCTCGCCGCATCGTATTGCCAATGCTTTGAATGTGTCACAAGAGGCACTTCCCGACTACGATAAAACGCTGGCAGAGACGCTTAAAAACACTCCCGTTATCGGCGGTTACCTGTTTTTGTTTGAAGGCGCGTCCGACACCCCTGCCCCCATGATTGCTTCGGTCATCGTCCAAAGAGGCGGACGCAGTGAAGATTTCATTCCAAACCCCCAAAGCGTGCTGTTAAATATTCCCGTTTTGCAAGACGCCTACTATTCCAGCGGTTTTTTGAATAACATCCCCGATAACGACGGAATCGTCAGAAGCGTTCCCCTGCTCATGAATTATCAGGGTCAGAACTACCTTTCCCTCAGCATGGAGATGCTCCGGATTTACTACAACGCATCCGTGGTCGAGATCTATAATACCGATGCGGGCGTCACTACGGTTGTCATGGGAGAAAAGAGCATCCCGACCGACCGGTTCGGAAAATTACATGTAAACTTCAGGGGAGGCTCAAAACATTTCAACTATGTCAGCGCCGTTGATGTGATGGAAAAAAGGCTCCCGGACGATATGCTCAAAGGAAAGTTTGTGCTTTTGGGCAGCGCGGCACTCGGTTTGGGAGACATTCACGCGACTCCCTACGAGAGCACCATGGCAGGGGTGGAAGTGCATGCCAACGTTATCGACAACATCATCGAAAATGATTTCATTCATGCTCCCATAGACAATCTTGTCCATAACATCATCATTATCTTCGCAACCGTGTTTGTAACCATCGCCCTGTTTTCTTTTCTGCATCGGAAATATATGGCGGCGGGCTTTGTCATACTGCTTTCGGGGCTATGCTATTTTTTCTATAGCATGCTTTTTACGTTCGGTATCGTGCTGAACATCCTCTTTCCGCTGCTTGCGTTTTTTCTGGGCGTTATTGCCGCGTTATTGATCGACTATGTTTTTGAAGCGGTCAGGGTCATTGAGAAAGAGCACGAACTCAGCGCGGCCAATGAGCTCATGTTCGTGCAATCCAAAAGCGCCGCAATGGGGGAGATGGTCGGAATGATCGCCCATCAGTGGCGCCAGCCCCTGAGTTCCGTGTCGGCCATATCGTCCAAAGTGAAACTCCAGAGCCAGCTTGGAAAACTGGATCGGGTTGAAGAGAGTATGGATGAAGTAGTGGGCCTGACACGCTACCTCTCCCAAACCATCGATGACTTCAAAAATTATCTCAAGCCCGATCAGAAACGGGAGACGGTGGACCTTTGCGACATTGTCGCAACCAGCCTGCGTTTTACCTCCCATCTGCTGATGACAAAAAATATCGCCGTTGAAACGGAAATGGAACCGATTGAAGTCACCGTCAATAAAAATGAAATCGTTCACGTCATCATCAACCTGATTAAAAATGCCGTTGATGCCTATGCACGGCAGCAGGCTGAGAATCCGTTTATCCGTATTTCGGTCCTGCGGGAGCGAAACCACGCCGTTTTAAACGTCAGCGACGGCGCCGGCGGTATCGATGCGCAGAAACTCCCCCGAATCTTTGATGAATATTTCTCTACAAAGGGCGATGAAGGAACGGGGCTGGGACTCTACATGAGCAAAAAAATCGTCGAAGAGCGGCATCACGGAGAACTGCACGCCTGTAATGAAAACGGCGGAGTGCGATTTGAACTGAAACTACCGCTTTAGTTCAAGAACATACCCCGTTCCCGACACATTTCTAATCATATCGGAGGGGAGTTTCTTTCGAAGGCTTTTCATCAGGGTTCTGAGGTTTTCCGAGGTCATCACATCTTCAAAATCGCACCAGACATGATTTTCTATCTCGCTGTAGGTCACCATTGTTTCGGCATGATCGAGTAAAAGTTCAAAAAGGCGGGACTCCTTTTTTGAAAGCGCGCTTTTGGACTGCTCGCCGAGAAGTGTTTTATTAAGGTAGGAATAACTCCAGCCATCAGAGAGTTTTACCGTTTTATCACTCGCTTCATAAATATTTTTAAGCGCCTTCATAAAATCATCGCCCACAAAGGGTTTGAGAATGTATTTTGTTACATGTAACTCGACTGCATCGAGAAGATAGGCGGTGTCCGTGTGCGCCGAGAGAATCACTGCCGGGGTTGTCCTGTCATGTTCACGAACTTTTTTAATAAAATCGATGCCGCTCATTTTAGGCATGTCAATGTCCGTCAAAATAATGTCGGGACGTTTCTCATAATAGATATCGAAAGCCTCTTCACCGTCTCCGGCTAACAGAATGTTATTAAAAAGCAACTCCAGATAGCCCAAAACATTTTTTCTTACCGTCAGATCGTCTTCGGCATACAGCAGCGTGACATTGGCAAGATAGTTCATGATATTTGCATTCATATCAGGCATTTTATATGAAAAATGATAAGTCCATCCGAAAATCACTGTTATTTTTTAACAACATTGCAACGACACTGCAACGGCGTTGTCCTATGATGACATCAAATATTCCATAGGAGATCTTTATGAAACTTATAACAACACTCTCTTTTGCGGCAATGACTGCCCTTTTGATCGGCTGCGGCGGTGGTGGTGGCGGTGGAAATACGCCGGAAGATTCAGTATCAACCTCCAGTACGGGAACAACCGCTACGTCAAGTTCGAGCAGTGTCGGCCAAAGCGGTACGTCACAAGAGCGCATCAGCAGCTCCAATCTTGCCAATATGACCGTCGTCGCGGAGTATCAGAGCGGGCCTATCATTCAGAATATCGAGAAAGTTTCTTACATTTTTCTGCCAAACAGTGAAGCGATTGTTGTCTTTGACCTTTTTGACGGTTCGCGTAAAGTAGCGCGTGACAGTCACTATTATGAATCTGACGGCAATAATGTCGCACTGCTGAATCTGGAATTTGACGATGGAGAAAGCTTCGGCATCATCATTGCCGCAGGCATCTCCTCACCCGGCGGGATCGACCTTATCACTGTTGGCGAATCGACGGCATTCCCCTACACGGTAACGGCGATTCTCGGCAATGAGGAGAACGGTATCGATGAAAACAGCGTGACGAATATCAATGTCTCATCATCTTCATCATCGGCTGATTCAAATTCGCCGCTCGCCACGGCGACCAGCATTACCATCTATAATAACAGCTCGAAAACCGAAATTGACAAGACCGAACCGACATTCTCCTATAGCGATTTTACGCGATACGACAGCAACACTCCCCTGCACTGCATCGATTACGGATTCACCTCTCCAATTATCGATGATACGGACAAAGGTGTCCACTCCCTGAGCTACATGGAGGGCGGGCGTAGCTGTTTTGAAATCGACAATGAAAACGGCTCCATATCCGGAAACGCGAATGCCGCGTTTTATAAATAGTGTATGCACATCTCTCAAGCTCACGCTTGAGAAACTTTAGTCTTACATGTAAGGCTTTCGAGCGTTACATTTAACATTAAATAGGATATCTACAATGAAACGTATCATCACAACCACGCTCTCACTTGCTGCAACAACAGCACTTTTTATTGGCTGTGGCGGAGGCGGAGGCGGCAGCTCTGAGAGTCCAACCAACACCAGTAGCAGCTCTGCCAATAATGTAGTAGCCACCTACAACTACAACAGCGACGGTACGGCAGTGCGCACGCTCAATAACGAGGCCGTCAATACCTACGCTGCAGTACAGACAACGCTTGATGGACTTAAAAACGACAAGGCGGCATTTGATACTCAATTGGCAAAGTTTACCGCAGAGATTTTACAACAGCTTACCCCGCTAGATAGCATTCCCTCCTATGCGCCGCGCGGCAACAACAAAAGTATGAGCGTTAGTGTTAAAGACGGCACCATCGACTACAGCAGCTATAGGCTTGATGGCGATGCCAACAACGACGGCAGTGTGGATTTTAAAGACATTGAAATTCTTGGAGATGCGCTTTATAGCAGTGCGGCTTCTTATGATGTGAATCATGATGGCGTGATGGATATTAAAGATGTGGTGTATGCCTTAGCGCGCCTAAACACCGAAATTGCCTCTTTTGATTTTTACGATACCTCCTATACAAAACTTCCCATCGCCAAACGCATGTTTGACGACTCTAAAACACTCTCTTATGATGGCAATGTTAGCGAAGTGATTGTGGTTGCAAAAGATTCAAACGGTGCCAGTGGATTTGAAGACACCCTAAGCGATAGTAGTGACGTCTGGTATAAAAAAAGCGGTTGGACTTATAGTGATAGCGAGCTGCTTTATGAAAGCAACCCCGCATCAGCCCCTGCCTTGCGTATTGCCGCTTCGGTCATGGTGCGTGACTGCGTGCGCGCCGTCACCAATATGGAGGTTTCGCCCTATCTGACAGGATGGCATTTGAGTGTTTCATATGTGGAAACCGGAACCTTTGACGGTTTTGGCGAAACGGGAATTGATCAATTTGCCATGTTCCTCGCCGAAGCCAAAAATAAAATTGACAGCCATTTTATGAAAACCAACATGGGTGTGCCCGGCAGTGTTGCACAGACCCTGACCGAGTATGTTTATCACATCGGCTCCACCGGGGGTGAGCGCAATGAAGTCAATGCCAACAACCTCACCTATGCCAGCTCCTACACGCTTGATGGCGATACGGTCACCATTAAACGCATCGTCCATGCGGCATCCGTACTCTATGAGAGTGCCGCCAGCAACACCCTTGGTGGCAAAGTCAACGCCGACGTGACGCTTGATGGCGACATCACGCTAGATCGTATCGGGCCATCTCCGCAAGAAGATACCTTTAAAGGCAGTGTCACCCAAAATGATGTTGAGGTCAAAAACATTCCGTTAGGCGAATACACCGCCACCATGAACACCGCCTGCCAATGCCCGCTGACTCTGGGCAATATTATCTATGATTCCCCTTCGGCACAGGCCAATTTCAGTGTGAGTGAAAGCGCCGTCAAAGGAACGATTACCATCGATGTTGTTGATGCCGAGAATGTTCCCCTCTCCGGCAAAAATGTGAGTATCGAAGCCGACAGCTGTCTGGATCAGGGCACCGGAGGAAGCTCGCTGTTTTTTGGCAAAACGATCGCAACCGATGATCTGGGTGAAGCTGTTTTTGAGAATATGGCATTTGGTGATTACAAAGTCAGTGTTGATGGCGAATATGTCAGAACCATCCATGTGTGTGAAAACTCCAGAGAAACCATTGTTTTAAACAGCACCTGGTATCTCAAATACAGCGTCAGCTCACCGGGTTTTGGAAGCGGCACCATGATTGTCAAAAACTTCACCTATGAGTGTGAAGGTTACAGTAGCGACGTCTATGGCAAAACCTGCTCGGAAGTGGATACCGACACACCCGATACGTCAATTACCTATAGTGGAGTCCTCGCTTATGATCCTAACCTGACACCGCTGTATATTTTTGAAAACGGCTTGCAGTTAAGTGTTCTGTACCCCTACATAGACGGGGAACGTGTTGACTGGCAGGGTGGCGTTGATTTGAATCTACTCGTTGGGGGAGACTACGCTACAAATGACGGCTGTCTCGGCGTGTGGAAAGCGAGTTATACCCAGAACCTTGAGAGCGGCACCGCATTTAACATAGCCATCAGTGGCAATGGTGCATCGTGTAGCCTCGAGTTTAAACCCTGCACCCAAGCGTTGTGTCAATAAGTAAAAAGGATGTCAATGCGCTCCAAATTCATAGTTCTGCTGCTCCCGCTGCTGCTGGGAGCCTTCGAACTCCCCGACCTGACCTACAACGGTGCCACGCCAGAAAAACTCAAGCACGAACGTTACAACAAGCTCGAACTCTGGAGCAAACAGGGCTATGTCAGCCACTACGGTGAAACCTGGGCACAGAGCTATCGTTTTGCCGCGCCGCTTGACGCTCATGAACAAAAACTCCGGAGCTTTTTTGCCACAGCGTTCGGCATTGACGCGGCGGCTTTTACCAAAAATTACGCGCAGTTTGAAAAGCCCGATGGCACTTACTATCTCAAACTCGACGCTTATGCCAACAGCTACAGTTACGTGCTCTTACATGTAAGCCCCACTCCCAAAGTAATCACCCTTCCCGCCAAAGCACCTTACCGCATGGAAAAAAGAGTCTTTGATATTCCAGAGAATCCGCTGATTCCCGATGCTGCAGGCTTTGCCATCAGACGTGCCAAATATGTGGATTACGACGAAGTCACCTGGTATTACAAACATAACGGCAAGAGCAAGCATATACACAAGGGCCGACACTGGAAAATCGATTTTGCCAAAACTGTCAAAGATACCAATAGTTACCGCTACATGCTTGCTCACGATTACAAAACAGATCTGACTTCCATGGGCGCAGAAATGCTTCAGGACAAAGATGAGAGTTTTTACTTCAAAATGGGCAACAATGTCGCCTCTTTTAACAGCTACGAAAACACGTTTTCGCTTGAAATCATCGAGGAAGAGGCGTTTGTGCAATCGCTCATCCTCAGCCCCGATGCTATCAAAACCGAGCTGGACAAAAGCGGCAAGATCACGCTTGAGGGCATCTTTTTTGACTTCGACAAAGCCACACTTAAACCCGAATCACACAAGGCGATTCTCTCCGCTGCGGCGCTGATGCAGCGTTATGGCGATCTGGAACTCTCCATTCACGGCTACACCGATTCCAAAGGCGATGACACCTATAACGCGACCCTCTCGGTTGCGCGCGCCAAAGCGGTCATGGATGCCATCATTGCCGAGGGCATCGAAGCGCGGCGTCTGAGCTACAAAGGACACGGCGAAGCGGAGCCTGTCACCACTAATGACACCGACGAAGGGCGTGCGCAAAACCGCCGCGTGGAGCTGCACAAGGAGCGCGGCGGCAACAAGTCATCCGTGATTACCATCGACTTTATCAAGCCCATAGAAGGTTCCATCATTTCTGAAAAGCGCTCTTATGAAGATGATGAACAGGGTATCGATTACACGCAGCCCTACAGCCAAAAGCGTGCCTATCAGACCTACAAAGGCCATCTCGATGTCATTGGCTACACCATTATGAAAGAGGGCAAAAAGAATGAAGCCTTTTCACGTAAGGCAATTATCAAAAACTATGAAAACGTGCTGGAGCTTTACAATGCCAAAATCGTAGGACACTACGGTGACACCCTCTCGTTCGAGATTCCCGACCGCGGTGATGGAAAACACGTCTATGGGCGGATTAACGGGTATGACGGCACGTATGAAATTCGATTTTTAATTGAAGAAAAATAAGGAAACCCCATGACACTACGATTACTACTTCCAATATTGGCCTTACATGTAAGCTTGTTTGCAACACCGCCCACTGGCTCATGGGAGCCGGACCCGCAGCTCTCACTAGAGGCGAATGGCGAGCTCAATCCGCAAGAGCGCCGTATGGTTTTAGGTTTTGTTGATGAGATTGGAGCACTTGAAATTGGCGAAGATCACAACTATGTTTTAGAAGGTAGAAAAAACACTTGGACACAAATTTCCAAGAGCTCTTTTCGTCTTGAAGATGGAAGAAGAGGCATTAGCGCAACACTAAAAGATGCCACGCATCTTGATCTTGCTTTTGCCGTTGGAGAGAGTGACGCTGCGGTTATTCTCAGTTTTGTTCCCAAAGGCAGTGTTGTAAAAGCGGCGCGTGTTCTACCGCAAGACTTTCCCTATTACGATCAAGCCTATCGCTCGGAGCTAAGCATGGGAGAGGGTAAATACCGTTTTATCAAACTCTCTAAAGAGGGCACGCTTTATGAGTATTACGGCAGTAGTGAGAGAACCGTTGATCCGGCCATCATCACCGAAAAAACAGCAGCGTTTTCAGGCACCTTGCCTAAATTACTGCTTGATGCCGAACGCGGCAGCATTATAATAAGTGAAGATAACATACACCTAACGCTTGCTCACGCCACGATGGGGGAGACCCGCTTTGTCCTCGCTACCTATAAAAACCCTTCTCTCGCGGCTGCAAGTGACTATCCGTGGACGCAAGAATCCATCAAAGCCTACGCACTCAAACATCCGAAACTCACCTATCATCGCAAAGGGTTTGACCCATTTGAGCAAAAAAAAATTGACGATGACATTACATTCACGCTAGAAGATTACCCTAAAGCGTTTTTTGATAATCCCATTGGCAGCATGTACACATTTAGCTCCAAAGAGGAAGACGGCGGACTCTACCGTTGGTCACAATTCTCACCCTTTGTGCCTAACCATGTCCCTCAAAAAAATGCGGATAAAATTACCTACACCCTAGAAGGCACAGAGCGCATCACCACCCCGACCGGAACCTTTACATGTACTATTTTAAATCTTGATGCTGATGGCGAAGTGATTAAAGCATGGATGATCAACGATCGCCCCGGTGTTTATGCCAAATACATCGATGCATTCGCAACAACATTTACCCTGATTAAATGAAATCACTATTTATTCTTGGCATCGATAAAAACTATGAAAACGTGCTGGAGCTTTACTGCGCCAAAAATGTGGGCAACTACAGCAATAACCTCTCGTTTGAAATCCCCGACCGCGGTGATGGAAAACACGTCTATGGGCGGATTAACGGGTATGACGGCACGTATGAAATTCGATTTTTAATTGAGGAGAAATAATGTTACAAAAACTAATGATAGTACCACTTGTCCTACTCTTACATGTAAGCCTGTTTGGCGTTGCAGCACCCAAACTAACCAATACCCTGAGTTATCAGGAGATTCAAAACATCGCGGCTTCCGATGTGGCAGCGCCGCAGGAGAATAGCTTCGCCTATCACATCGCTATGGAAGGCACGACGGCACTTATCGCTTCACAGGGAAACGGTAGTGATGCACTTGGAGCAGTCTATATTTATGAGTATAACGCGGCAACGATGCAGTATGATTATCAGGCGAAACTCACGCCTTCCGACACCAACGCCTCAAAGCGCTACTTCGCTTCAGCCGTTGCCATTTTAGGTGACACCATTGTCGTCGGCGCCCCAAAAAAAGATCTCTCAGCCCTCTCTTATGCCTATGTTTATGAAAAGCAGGGTGTGGCATGGAGCGATATGACCGAACAGGCGAAATTGTCTATCAATGGTGCATCCGGGAGTTTCGCAAGAAGCCTGACCATCAGCAATAACTATATTTTTGTAGGAGATCAAGAGGGCGGATACTCTAGCACAGGCACCGTCTATTGCTATCTGAAACCTGGCGATTCCTGGGCTGACGATGGTGATCCGGCACGTGTTATTGAACCCTCCAACGGCATGTCAGGTGATTTTTTCGGATCTTCTCTTGCCTTTGAAAACGATATCTTAGTCATCGGTGCATCAAGAACCGACTCTAATAACGGAGCCGTCTATGTTTATAAATATGAATTTTACAATTTTATACAACTTGCCAAATTGACAAAAACAGGAGGTAGTCTCAGACTCGGAACCAGAGTTGCCATTAAAGGCACCACCATTGCAGCAAGCGCCACTTTTCGCTATGGCGGGGAAGTCTATCTGTATGAACAAAGCGGCGGTTTATGGGTTGATGCTTCAACTCCGACTGCCGTGTTGAGAGGTTCTGATATCCGATCTGCTCTCGATGGAACGCCGCCACCCGCTTTTGGAAACAGCATCACCTTCTGTAACGACACCCTGTCCATCGGCTCTTACAACAAAACCGTTTATCTTTATGACAAACCCTACTATGGCTGGGTTGATATGAATCAAACGACGCAAATACACGATACCAATAGCTCCGGGAGTGTGAGTTTTGGCTCTTTGGCTGTGTGTAATGATACTGCTATGCTGATCAAAACCGACAATGCCGCCTATGTTTTCAAAGAGGGGTTGGCACTGTCGCATGTCGAAAATTCCAAAGACGTTGTCGATTTGCAAACGGCAGATGAAGCCACTCAGACCTATACCCTTTTAAACAGCTCGGATAAAGCACTCTTTAACCTCAATAGCAGCACTGGAGCACTCTCTTTTAAAGCCGCGCCCGATTTTGAATCTCCACACGATGCCGAGGCAGATAACCACTACAAACTGCGCTTACATGTAAGCAATGGCACACAAAGCACGCAATATCCTATCAGTATCCGTGTGAGTGATCTCTCTTATGAAGCCGGAGCCATCAAGACAGAGAGTTTTACGCAACAACAACTTCTTAACGCTTCGGTAAGCACGGGTCAAACGCTCTATTTTGGAACCAGCATGGCCATGGATGGAGATACCCTGGTTATTGGCGATACCATCTACAACAACGGCTCAGAGCAAGTCGGTGCCGCGTTTGTTTTTGAACGCAATGCCACAACACAGCTCTTTGAGCAGAGAGCCATTTTGAGTACTTACAGTGCCCAAACGAGTGAATACCTCGGTAGCAGTGTCGCTATCAGCGGCGATATTATTGTCGTCGCTGCTGCGGATGAGCGTAACGGTGAAGCAGGTGATGTCTATGTCTATGTCAAGCCTGAAAATGGCTGGAGCGATATGATGCCGACACATCATCTTCTTCGTCATGACAATCGTGCTAATGAAGAGTATGGTAAGGGTATAGCAATCTCGGGAAATACTATTATTGTCAGTGCACCAAACAGTCTGGTTGATGCGACGGACTATGTCTATCTCTACGACCCAAAAGCAGGTTGGGAAGTTTATGCAGATCACTATGAGACCGCCCTGCTTTATGCCTCCATCGACAGAAAAAATTCAGCCGGAGGTTCTGATTTTGGAGAAAGCCTTGCTATTGATGGCAATACCGTTGCCATCGGTGCACCCTACTTTGCTGGAGGTCAAGGAGCGGTTTTTATCTATGAAAAGCCGGAATCCGGTTGGGTCAGTATGAGCGAAACGGCCCTGCAGGGAGCTCCCGTCTCCAGTGATTACCGTGCGTTTGGATGGAGTGTTGCTCTTGAAGGAGATTCCCTGGCTGTGGGAGCGCCTCAGGTCTTTGGTGCCGATGTTGATGCAGCGCTCTTTGTATTTAAAAAACCGCTTTATGGCTGGGGTGCAACCATGCAAAACGGGACAATCTACAAAAATTCTTCGCCTCAAAATTGGGATGGATTTGGAAAAAGCGTTGCCTTTAGCAACGGTACCGCCCTTACAACTGCCGGCGGTGATCTCTATCTCTTTGATGCGACCCAATCCGCCGAAGTCCATAAAATACTACACACCGACAGCAATGCGTTTCAGGGCTTTGCGATTAAAGGTGATATACTGATGGGTGGCTATGACAATAGTGTCTCTTTGTATAAGGCAGAGATAAAAAAATCAACAACCTCGCCGGCACTTATAATGTATCTGCTCAATTAAGGAGACGCAATGAAATCTTTTACATGTAAGGCGATAGGATTGCTTTTATGCAGTCTGTTTTTTTATAGCGCCGCAGCGGCAGACGACACCAGCTCTTTTAAAATCACGGTAAGCACCTCCAAAACACCCAGAAGCGCGGCGGCACCTCTGCTTAGATATACTCCGTCCTCATATACCTTTACCATTCCGATTGTTTCGAACCTCTACTACAATTATGAAGTAGATTGCAATAGCGATGGTATTACCGACTCCGGCAATACCTGGATAGGAACAGATTATACCTGCGACTATCCTGAAGCAGGAACCTACCAGATAACCATTCGCGGTACCTTTCCCCAAATTTCTTTCAAAGACAAGTCTGATGCCCCGAAACTGCTCAGCGTCGATCAGTGGGGCGATCAGATTTGGAGCTCCATGGAAATGGCGTTTTATGGCTGTAGCAATATGGAGATCAACGCGACCGACATGCCTGATCTCACTTTCGTTAATAACATGCGTTCCATGTTTTACAACGCTACTTATATGAATTCGGATATTGGCGACTGGAACGTCTCCTCCGTAACCGACATGAGTGCCATGTTCAATGGCGCTTCCGCATTCAATCAGGATCTTGGCGACTGGAACGTGTCAAACGTAACCAACATGGCCTATATGTTTAAGGACGCGGCGGTTTTCAATCAGGATATCAGCAGTTGGGATCTATCAAACGTGACCGATACCTGCGGCATGTTCTGGGGTGCGTCAATGTTTAATCAGGACATTGGAGAGTGGAATGTTTCCAATGTTATTAACATGTATGACATGTTCTATGAAGCTATCGGATTCAGACAGGATATCAGCCAATGGAATATTTCCAAAGTTGAGGATATTGAAAGCATGTTTTACGGGACTTCCATTCCTATCAGCAATTACGACGCCATGCTGATCGCATGGAGCCAGCTTCCGCCCCAAAGCGGGCTCAGTTTCGATGCCGGAAACAGCTACTACTGCACCGGTGAAAGCGCACGTCAAAGATTGACAGACAACGTCGTTTATGACTGGACAATTTATGACCTTGGCAAAGATTGCGAACGTATGCGCTTTACATCAGCCAATACGGTGACAATAAAAAGCGGCCAGCGTAACGTTTTAAGCCCGGTTGTCAGCAGTTCGAATGCGTATGCTCTCAACGTTATGCCCGATATCGCAGATGGTAATCTTTTTGAAATCGTCAACGGCGTGCTGCGCTTCAAAAGCGCACCAAACGCAGATACTGTTTATCGGGTACAGCTTATTGCCCAGGGTGCCACTCAAGAAGATTTTCAAACTGTCACAGTCACCGTGGAATCTGCCAATGCAACGCTTATTCCGGTAATCCACTACCTTCTGCAATAGCGAGGTTCAATTATGTGTCATATTTTTCGTTACAATAAATCAAAATTTAAAGGAGTCTGTTATGGTATGTCATGAAGTCGATTACGAGATTATGGGAGACGACCTTCAGGTTGTCGAGGTGGAGCTTGATCCGGGCGAAACGGTCATCGCGGAAGCGGGGGCCATGTCGTGGATGGATGATGGTATCGCGTTTGAAGCGAAAATGGGGGACGGTTCCAACACCAACAGCGGTTTTTTTGACACGCTGCTCAGCGCCGGAAAACGCGTCATTACGGGCGAATCGCTCTTTATGACCCACTTTACCAACAAGGGAAGCGGCAAAAAACGTATTGCCTTCGGTGCGCCGTTTCCGGGCAAAATTATAGCGCTTGACATGGCCGAGCACGAAAACGAAATCATCTGCCAGAAAGACGCCTTTTTGTGCGCGGCGCTGGGAACCCAGCTTGACATCTCGTTCAGCCGCAAGCTCGGTCGCGGATTCTTCGGCGGTGAAGGGTTCATTATGGAGCGGCTGCGCGGGGACGGCATGGCCTTTTTGCACGCGGGCGGCACCATCGTGAAAAAAGAGCTCAAAGGCGAAACAATTTTCGTCGATACCGGCTGCCTCGTCGCCTACACGCCGGGCATCGACTTCGATGTCAAGCAGGCGGGCAACCTCAAGTCGATGATCTTCGGCGGCGAGGGGCTCTTTCTGGCCACGCTTCGCGGTCACGGCACGGTCTATCTGCAAAGCCTGCCGTTCTCGCGTCTGGCCGAACGCGTCATCCGCAGCGCACCTTCCACCGGCGGACACGATCAGGGCGAAGGCTCGGTTCTCGGCGGCATCGCCAGCATGTTTGAGCGCTGAGCATGAGCGACGATATCTACACGGAAACGATTACCCGTTCCTACGGCTCGCGTCTGGGCGAGTCGCTGAAGGGAATTCTCTTCGGATTGCTGCTGCTCGCCGGCTCTGCGGTGCTGATCTGGTGGAACGAAGGGCGTACCGTCGAACGTACCGAAACCCTTGATGCGGGTCTTAGCGCCACCATCATCCTTCCCGAGCCTGTGTTTAACCCCGTGAACAACGGCAAGCTGGTGTACCTAAGCGGAACGCTGCAGGGCGGCACTCTGGTTGATCCGCTGTTTGGTGTACACGCAGAGGGGATTATGCTAAAACGCGACGTTGCCATGTATCAGTGGCGCGAGCAGGTAAGCGAAGAGACCAGGCAGGAACTCGGCGGCAAGGAGACGGAGATCAAAACCTACCGCTACGATACCGTATGGAGCAGTTCGCACATCAACTCCGCCGGTTTCAAAAAATCCTCAGACCACAGGAACCCGTCCTTTCCCTATTCGGATGAGCGTTTCAACGCTGCGGCAACGATTGGCGACTTTACGCTCGCACCCGAACTTCTCAAAGAAGCCGACGGATGGAGGGATTTTGAGCCCCAAAGCATTCAGACCGCAACCGCTGCTACGCTGCAGGGCAATGCGCTCTACGTCGGCAAAGATCCCGCTTCGCCGCAGGTGGGCGATGTCCGTATCACCTATACGGTTGTTCCCGACGGACTTTTCAGTATCGTCGCCGATCAGAGTGCGCAGAAGACACTCGGCTATCACACCCTGCCCAACCGTAATGAAATTGCCTTTGTCAAATCGGGATTGCACACGGTAGATGCGATTTTTGCCCAGGCGGAACACGAAAATACGCTTCTGGCATGGGGATTGCGCGTTCTGGGACTCTTTTTGATGTTCATCGGCTTTTTGCTCATTATGGGGCCGCTTGCCACACTGGCCTCCGTGATTCCTTTTCTGGGGAATATTGTCGGAGCGGGCAGCGCGCTTGTTTCTGCCATTCTCACGCTGATTTTCGGAGGCGGCATCATCATGATTGCATGGTTTGCCCACCGCCCGTGGATGACGGCCGTTTTGGTGCTGCTGATCGGGGGCGTCATCTACGGAGCGAGACAGCGCGCAAAGGCGCGTGAATCGGTGCAGCCGCAGTGGAAGACCAAGACACCGCCGCCAAGCCATCCGGAAGCGGACGGTATCTGAAAAACCTGCAAAGCGTGCAACCCGATAGCATAAGAAAAGTTCTCACGTTCTGACACATCAGAACGTGATTTATAAAAACAGAGCCGCTCTGCCCTCTTTTGAGTACATCAACGCCTTACTGCTATGCCCGGCGGCGGGTATAACAAACAGGGGATGATGCGCGGCGACATTTTCACCAAAATAGTGCTTTAGATAGTTGTGATAGATCCGTGCCCGTTCAAGCCGCTCTCTTCCCTGCAACATGGAAGCTTCCGTTTTTGACAGCGAGGCATTTTCAGGGTCGTTGTCCTGCGCGCCGATAAGATAGGTAACATCACTTTGCGCATATTGCGCCTGCATACTTTGCGGCGTTATTGCATGACGGCGATGGACACTGTAAAGATACTCCGTTCCCGCTCCCCAGCGGTTGTAACGCTCCGAAGCGATACCCGGGACGGCGAAACGATCCACGGTTCCCCTGACAACGCGTTCGTTATTGAAGTAAAGATATGACGAAGGTGCCATCACAACATACTTCACGGCAACACCGTGCCTTTCAAAACGGCTGCATGCGGCATAACGGTTGACAAACTGCCCTTCTGCGGAGTGTCCAAAAATCACCACACTTCGCAGATTGGGAAAGTTTTGACTCCCGATAATCGACCCGATGAGTGCATCGGTCACTTCAAAGGCACTGACATCAGCTTTTTTTCCCCGGTAACGCGCTTTGGAACTTCCCCAAAACGGATAGACTTCCCAATAGAGATAATCAGGATCACCGCCTTGAGCCATTAATGATGGGATCAGCATCTGAGGTGCCACAATCAGCGTTGCGGCATCCTGACCCGTCTCACGAGCAAGGGCACCTGTATTTTGCAGATACATCACGGCATCATGATTGGAGCTGTGTACGGCCACCACCAGACGCTCAATATTTTTGTTGCGCTGATCGAGGGGATGGCTGCTCTCATAGGGAATCACGGCTTTGACGCCGTTGATCTCGAAATCGAAACGCAGTGAAGCAAGGGGCGGCAGGGTATGGATTATACTGCCACCAAAAATCAGGACAGCGATTTAAAGGGGCATCTTCCTAAATGTTACAATCTACAGAGCATTTAGGAGTGAAGATTATGAGCAGAAAGAGGAAGCAGTATTCGGCAGAGTTTAAGACGAAAGTTGTGCTT
>JBNLFL010000003.1:0-30922 GCA_050305515.1 Sulfurimonadaceae bacterium | reverse complement strand
AACCCCATTGCGTTAAAATAGCAATCATCACTGGCCAGAGCCATGGGCTGTTTTAAGACCCCTGCAAACCCCATTGCGTTAAAATGGCAACAAGCGACCAAAAACCATCCGGAACGTTTTAAGACCCCTGCAAACCCCATTGCGTTAAAATGCCTGAGAGCATCAAGACATGGATTAAGGTGTTTTAAGACCCCTGCAAACCCCATTGCGTTAAAATAAGCGCGCCGGTGGGGCGTCTGTCCGATGTGTTTTAAGACCCCTGCAAACCCCATTGCGTTAAAATAGACGAAGGACAACACAGTTGACATCATCGGTTTTAAGACCCCTGCAAACCCCATTGCGTTAAAATAGGTCTTATCCAGATGCCCTGTGTTGGGGAACTTTGAGCTAAATGAGGCTCAAAAAATTGACTTTAAAGAGCAATTTTTAGTAGAATCTGTATGTTTTAACGCAAAGGGGTTTGTGTTAGGGGACTTAAAATAACCGATATTTTTATCGGGATTTTGAATGTTTCAAAACAGCAGTAGCTGTTTTGGTGCATTTTCTTCGTTTTTATCTTTTACGCCTACAATAATATCCATACTTCCAAACTGTTTGTCGGTAAACATTAGCATTCGAATACTGCCTTTTGCAATATTGGAAGCAATAAAATCCTTAATACGTTTTTTCCCGCCAAGAGCCGCTTCGTAGGAGTGAAACGAGCGAATATAGATAGAAAACTGCATCATCATATACCCCTCTTTAAGCAGTTCGTTTCTGAGGTAGCGGTATTTTTTTCTGGCTTTTTTGGTATCGGTGGGCATGTCAAACATTATCATCAGCCACATAAATCTATACGCACTCATTTTCGTACTTTTCAAAATTGATTGAAGGCAGTTTCAGAAACGACACGTTTTTTTCAAGTATGCATTTTTGCAGCGACTGTACCGTGGTATCAATAGCCGTTCGTAAGCCGCTAAGACCGCCATCGATTGTGGCGTATTCGAGATTTAAAATATTGACATACTCGGCTTTTATGGCAGTAGTGAGCACCTTGTCGTCATATTTTAAAAGTGTGAGCTTTACATGTAAGTCCACAAAAGCACGAAACGGCTCTATGATGTCATCAGCCAGATTGAATGCGTTGAAGTAGTTTTGATGGTGCACGCCAAAAGCGGGCATCAGCCCCGCGTTGGTTAGTGAACGCATTACCGCACTGCGCACAATGGCATAGCAGTAGTTTAGCGAAGCGTTTCGCACGTCTTCCGCACCTTTTTGAATACGTGCAAAATTATCAAACAGTTCACTCCAGTAAATTTTTGCGGCTTTGGCTTCGATGTTTTCTTCATCATTCGAGCGCACACTTTTGGCGTATGCATAGAGAATATTGGCTGATTGCGTACGGTTAAAATACGCAAGTACATCGGCCTGATTGCTCACTTTGGCACGTACCAGCTCCTGCCAGAGCTGTTTTTTGAGCGGTTTGGCTATGGCAACCTGAGAATGCACGATTTTTGAAAACATCGAGTGGGTATGAAACGGAAGGGTCAGTGCGTTGAGGTTGTACTTTTTATCCACATACAGCACCGCAACGCCGGATTCGGCAAGTTTTGAAATGGCGTAGGTTGTAATGGTGGCGCGTGTGGTTTCTATGACAATCGAGGCGATACTATCGAGTGTTACCAGATTGTCGCCATCTTCATTACTAACTATGAGATTATTATGCTCTACATGTAGTTTACAGGGCTTGGTAATAAAAATGGAGCGCCAGCTCATCAGAGCGCCTGATACGCCAGGACTTTGGAAAAAAGTTCTTTGTCATTCTCTAATACTCTGCCCAGATAATAAAAGCCCAAAACCGTGCCGGTGGCATCGGTTTTGTATTTTTTGATGCCGCAAGAAGCCCCTATAGAAAATGTACTTTTAAATACTTTAGGTTGCTTTTCTTTTAACAACGGATATTTTGGATGCCTTAAATAAATCCTCATTCCACTTTCGGTAAAACCTTTTAGGACACCAAAGCAATTTTTTTGTAACTCTTTTGCTTTTTCAACAAATAGTTCAACCAGATCATTATTAAAAACATCCATCTGAGTATGCTCGCTTTCTTTGTTTTTTGCATGGGTGCGAATATCCATTCTTTGAAGGCGTAGTTTTGTATTGCCTTCAAAACTGCAACGCAAACACACCAACGAGGGAGCCGTATAGGCGAGTCCGCCTCTTACAGCAATAGAAGCATCTTCCCCAACCCGTTTAACCCTGCGCATTAGATTACCATTAACATCAAGCAGCGGTTGTGCCATCTCCTCACGCAATGCTTTGTCCAACTCGGCACGCTCTTCTTTGGTTGTTGCAAAAGCGGCTTTATTAAACATGTGTGCTACCGCATCACGTTTTGCGGCAAATGCTTTTGCCGTATGATCGTTAGGATTATCATGCACTACCTGTACTTTGTCATACACCTCTTTGTTGTATTTTTTAACAAATTCATCGGCACTCATTTTGTGGTTTGGTTTTATGCTTCCCAGCAAACTATCAACTGCAACATAATAGGCCAGATTTTTCTTGGATTGTATGGTTTCGTTATGAGCCTTGGTGCCGATTGGCTTTTTAGAAACCCAAAAAGCGGGTGTTTTTAGCGTGCCGTCCACACCAACATAAAAAGGGTTTGTGTCCATATTGTGCAGATAGCTTTGGCGAAGATGGGCCAATATTTCATTAGGCACGGCGCCGTCAATATGCGGCACAATTTTCTTAAAGTTCTCTTTGGCGTTTTGCTCTGTAAGCTCATAATTTTTTTCAAAATTGGTAGAGATATTTTGTAAATAGGACTTGCTCATCACGCCAAGCAAAATGGCATCTTCAGCGTGGTGAAAATTGGTATCGCGCGATTTATTGTCAATGCTTAAAATGCGGCGCAAATAGCTTGTGGCACGTCCTGAAATATGCATAACACGCTGATTCTCTTTGAGCATGGTTGTAAAGGGGTAGTAGCGTTTGAGTATTTCGCCCAGAAGTTTTTCGGTATAGCTCGTGGCATGCAGCGATACATCGTCACTTGCTTCTTTAAACGCATCTTTAAGTGATTCGGCAGTGAGATTTTTGAACTTTTTGAAGTTGATTTTGTGGGTCTCTTTTAGGGTATTCACAAAATCCAGATATACCGTTCTTCGTTCACCGCTTAAATAATCCAGCGGAAGCTTATTGCCTTTTTTGGCATTTTCAGTTTTTAAATCAATCGCTTTGTTGTATTCGGCATTGCTTCCGCCACTGGTTTTGGGAACAATATGTTCAATCTCCGTCATGGGACTTAATACTTCATCAATACCAAGCACTTTATGCGAATAGATACCCAGCTCGTTTTGTTGCTCCCACAGTTTGAGTTTAAGCAGATACTCTTTTGAGTTCCCAGCGTTGAGGCCTTTGGCTTCAAAATGTTTGGCATATTTTTGTTTGAGTGCCTGCCACTCCTGTTCGTTTTTATCGTTAGCCGATTTGATCTGCCGTTTCACCTCATCGGGTTGCGAGAGTTCCCGCGTGGATTCAAGCTTAATCACATCAAACGGCCCATGCTTTACATGTAAGTCGGTAATAACACGAAGCGCCCATGACACCAGCGATTTTACGACATGATTTGAGATACGGTTTTCATCCTGTTCGTATCGTAGTTCTCCTTCTTTGTTTTGAGGCTTTAGAAATTTAATGCCCTTGACAAAATGGGAGTAATCTTCTGATTTACTAACACCCAATAGCTCTTTCGCATCGCTTTCATTTTTACCTTCGATCATTTGTGCAATCAGATCATTCAGCGCTTTAAATGAGTAGCTAGCCGTGCCACTTGTTTTATTTTTATGCAGTTGCAATACAAATGTTTTGATCTGCTCGGCTTCAAAATCCAGATGATAATTTTGGAACGTATCAATAACTTCTTTAATAAGCATCTCGGGGTTGACATTCAAATGAATGTGTGTTGCCAGCGCATCTAGGATCGTTACATGTAAAGGATTTTCAAAAATTGCTTTGACAATTTGCGTATCCAGTTTCTTTAGCAGATGCACAAAATTAAACTTCAGCAAAACATTTGGCGTCTCTTTGCCTTTAACCTTTCTGTTCTCGCCCTGATTGTTGAGTTTGACGGCAACATCATCAATACCCAGCATCTTTTTAATATCTTTAACACTGTACGAAGCCTTACATGTAAAGGTGTTAATGCTTTTTAGCAGGATATCTCTCAGCTCTTCGCGTTGATCTGGCGTTATTTTGACACCATTAATGTGTAGATCATTTATCAGTTTATACACCTGAAACAGATCAAAAGAGTACGAGAATACAGGAGCACATTTCTCCTCTTTGTAGATCAGGCAGTTGTTGATATTGTCGGGGTTGAGCGTCACAGGATCTTGTTCTATTATAATTGTTTGAAGGTTTTCAATAAATGTTTCGCTCTGAGCCGCATCACCAAACAAACCAAATTCGTGCTGTGCGCGTACAATTTTGTCAATCTCTTTGGCTACATACTCCCTGCGAATCATATAACGATAGTCGCCGTGATTTCTAAAAGTTGGATTGTTACCATCACTTTCAAGCTCCCAGATCACCTGAGCCGCCGTTTTGTCGGGATACTTACAAACCATGGCATCAAGGTAAGCCAGAGTTTCGGTAAATTTCTGCGTATCTTCAGGAGTTTTAATTTCTCCGCTTTCACAGTTTCCAATTTTTTCTTTGGCTTCGATTTCAGCAATCAAATCTTCAATTTTCAGCGATTTGTATCCCCGATGTTTTGCCAGAAAACGAAACAGTGCAAAGAGCTCGTCGTTTTCAAGACGGCGTTCAAACGCATCGACGGCTCTTAGTTTCCAAATGTCGTAAAGTTTTTTATCATCATATGGCAAGCCGGAAGTTTCAAACAGTTTTTTCACGTCTTTAAGACGCTCTTTTTTCTTTTCAATCAAACTTCGGGATTGATGGTGCTCCCGGCGATCTTTTTGAGTACCGCCATCGTATGGATTGTCGCGCATGACAACACCATAATCCATGAGGGTATAACTGTTCTTTTCGTTTTCATTCATTACCGCATAACCGCAAGAGGTTACACCCAAGTCTAATGAGAGTATCTTCATGATTCAACCTATGAAAGTAGAAATTGTTACATTTTACCATTAAGTTAACGTGAGTCTTGAATAAGGGGGCATTATTTATGATGAAAAAGTAGAAAATTAGAGATGTTCCAGTACTTCCGTCTCTTTACGCTCAAATAGAAAAAAGTACAGCAATTTACTAACCAGAAACATAATAAAAAACGAAACGACGATGTCACTCAAAAAGTGGCCGCCTGCAGCGAGGCGGGCATAGCTTACGAGCACGCCGTAGGTGAGGGCGAGACCCATCCAGAAGTTTCGCCGCCGCTGTGTCAGGAGTGCAAACGCCATCAGGGCGAAGGCGCCGGAAGCGTGGCCGCAGCTAAAGGAGTTGCCTTTCTGATCACTCCGTACAAACGCGGGCGTGAAAGTGCGGTTGCCTCCGAACTCGCAAATCTGTACGGGCCGGGCGCGGCCCCAGTGCTCTTTGAGCATTGCATTGACAAACAGCCCCGAACCCAGAGCGAGTACCAGCAGCGTATAAAGCACCTTCCGGCCGTTGAAAGCGGCAATATTCTTTTTGTAGTGGTAGTTGTAAAGTGCTAAGAGCAGGGCGCTTGCATTAAAAAGTACCAGCAGCACCGCGACACTTCGATAAAGCAGCGTTTCCCACCAAACCCCCTTGAGATAAAACCCTTCCGGAGGAAGATAAAAAAGTGCCGACACTTCGAGGTCGATCTGCGGGTAGATGACCCAGAGCAGCGAGGTTGCTCCGAAAAGAAGCCAGAGTCCGGGTGAGATGGTCGTAGCAAACGTTTTCATAAGGCAAATGCTAACGCGCATCCATTACAGAAACGATACCGCTTTGTAACCGCAGTGACATGCACGCACAGTAGGATACGCCAAAAAGAGAGTTTGGAATGCAACGTATCGCGCAGCTTTTTCTCCGTTACCCGCGTATGACCCTCATCGCTCTCATTGCACTGGTCTATCTGCCGTTTATGGACGTTATGATGCTGCGTACGACCGGAGATGAAAAGACGTATGTATCGCAGGCGCTGGAGATGGAGCGTGACGGCTCATGGTTTGTGCAGACTTTCGCGGATCAGAACGATTATTACAAGGGGCCGCTGCATTTTATTCTGCTGCGTATCGGTTTTGCGCTCTTTGGGCATGAGCATATTTTTGCTACGCTTTATATGAATTTTTTCGGACTGATTCTGGCGACGCTGCTGCTGCATCAGATGTTCAATCAGGCGCTGAATGAGCCGTCGTGGGCGCTCTTTTATGCCGGGAGCTTCGCCACGTCGATAACGCTCTATTCGCACATGTTCGCCTCGCAGATGGAGGCGGAACTGGTGATTGGCTATGCGGTTGCCATGGCGTTATTGTGGCGGCTTGATAGCGATAACCGCTGGCGTATTCACCTGCTGCTATGGAGCGTCATTGCGCTCTGCGGATGGCTGAAATCTCCGGCGCACAGCGTTTTTCTCTCGATAAGCGTGCTGCTGTACTGGATGGTGACGTCGCAATGGCAGGAGCGTCTGAAAATGCTAAAGACGTGGTGGAGTTTTATCTGGGGCGTCTCGCTGGGCGTGGCCGGATACCTGCCAATGCTGCTGCTTGATGCTCAGACATTTATTGACAGCTATCTCATTCGGGAGTCCCTGAACAAAGGCGCTAACGGGGTGGGGTGGACTGCAGCCGTCTTTCCGCTTTTTAGCTATTTTCTCGCACCCTGGATGTTTGCGTTTCTCGCCGCATTCGTGATGGCGCTGCGGACATTGGCGCAGCCTTCGTGGCTGCAGCTCTCACCTGTGGAGGGGCGTCTGGTTCGGCTCGCGCTCGCATTGATTGCTCCGACGCTGCTGTTTTTTACGCTGCATCCCTATCGCGGCGATATTTACGCCCTGCCTGCGGTGAGTGCTTCCCTGCTGCTGGGTGTTGTCTATTTCCGTGCCCTGCTGCACCGTTATCCCGCTCTTTTTATCTGGATGCTGCGTCTCTCTGCCATTGTTCTGACCCTGCCGCCTCTTGGCGTTTTGCTGATGGCGTGGCACTTCGCTCCGATGCCCTCATGGTGGAGCGCAACGCTTGCGCCGCTCGCACTTTTTGGCGGAGCGGCAAGTCTGGTTTTTGTCTTTGTTGAAAGCACCCGTATTTTGCGTCGCGGGCCGCTGCTGCTGATTGTTGCTTTTCTTCCCTTTTACGGAATGCTGGGGATGGTGCTCGAGTCGTTTGGAAAGGCCGACATGGCGGGGCTTGAACATTACCTTGCGCAGGCGGAGGGGCCGATCGGCTATTACAACCTGAACCATAATGTCTGGAGCGAATACGGATATCTGAACTTCTGGGTCGCGCATCCGGTTACCGGAATTCATACCCGCGAGAAGCTTCTGTCATGGCTTGAAGCGGGGCATCCACTTATTATTCCGGGAGCACGTCATCTTGGGGAATTTAACGCGATAACCGCTTCGGAATTCGGTAGCAAAGCGTTACATGTAATGCCATGGAAACGGTGGCTGATTCACGGCAAAGCCGCATCCGGAGAGCGCCGTTTCCTCCAGTACTGGAAGACGAAAGAGCTGGAGCGGATCCAGCGCGATTTTTACATTGTCTCAAGGGGTTCTTAACTATTTGAGGAGTTTTTGAAACTCCTGCGAATGGGCCACGAGTGTCTCGTAATTGCCCGAATCGACAATGCGCCCCTCTTTGAAGACTAAAATAGTGTCGGCATGTTTGATGGTGTCAAGCCGGTGGGCGATGATGATGGTGATTTTGTCTTTGGCGTAGGCTTCGAGCGCCTTTTGAATGCGCAGTTCGCTGGCGTTGTCGAGTGCGCTGGTGGCCTCGTCGAGAATCAGCAGCGAGGCGTGTTTGTAGATGGCGCGGGCAATGGCGATGCGCTGGCGCTGGCCGCCGGAGAGGTTGGAGCCGAACTCCTCCATCTGGGTGTGGATGCCCTCGGGAAGGCTTTTTACAAATTCGAGCGCATCGGCGAGTTCAAGCGCGCGCATGACCCGCTCTTCATCGACGCTCTCGCCGTAGGCAACGTTGGCTGCGAGCGTGTCCTGAAACATATAGACCCGCTGCGTGACAATGGCAATGTGATGGCGCAGCGAGTGTTGGGTGTAGTCGCCAATCGGCACGCCGTTTACATGTAAAGCGCCTTCGGAGATGTCGTAAAAGCGCATCAGCAGGTTGATAAGCGAGCTTTTTCCGCCGCCGCTGTCACCCACAAGCGCGATGGTCTCTCCCGCCCTGAGTTCGAGCGTGACCTCCTGCAACGCCGCTTTGTCGCCGTAATGCATGGCGACCCTGTCAAAGCGGATATGGGCGATATCCGATGTCAGTTCGGCGGTTCCGTCGATGATTTTCACTTTTTTGTCCAGCACGTGGAAGATTCGCTCGCTTGCGGCGATGGCGTCCTGGATTTTGCCGTAGATGGAGCCAATGCGCCGTACCGGCTGAAAGACCAGACCCACGGCGGTGAGAAACGCCGTGAACTCTCCGACGCTCATGCTCCCCGAATAAACCTTCTGCCCCCCCACGAAGATGATGGCGGCCAGTCCCGATGCGGCAATGACCTCCATGAGCGGCGAGACCAGTTCGTTGGTGTAGACCGCTTTCATGTTGATGCGGAAAAATTTCCAGTTCTCATTGGCAAAGCGCTCCATTTCGTAGGCTTCGGTGGCGTTGGCCTTGATGACTTCGGAGTTGTTGAAGACTTCCGTGAGGCGCGTGACGACGTCGGCATTTTTCTCCTGCGAACGGTGGGAGAGCCTTTTAAGGCGTTTGGCAATGAGAATGAGCGGATAGATTACCAGCGGCATGACGATGTAGGCGTAAAAAGCGAGTTCGGGATTGAGAAAGATGACATAGCCCACCAGCGTGACCACAGTGAGGCTTTCGCGGATGAGCTCGGGCAGCATGTTGGAGACGAAGTACTGCACCCGGTTGATGTCGTTGGTGATGCGCGAAATCAGCTCGCCGCTGCGGTTGGCGTAGAGAAACGCCATGTCGAGATGGATGATTTTATCGAGCATGATCTCGCGCAATCTACTGACGATGTGCAGCCCGATGTATTTGGTATAGACCGACTGGATGTAGCGCCCGAGCGATTTGATAACGTAGATGCCAATGAGTGCGAGCGGAATGAGATAGAGCATCCGCTCGTCCTTGTTGATGAACATCTCGTCCATCAGCGGCTGCATGATGTGCGCGGTGGCAGCGGTTGCGGCGACGGTGAGAATAATACCGATGGCGACGAGAAAAAACTGCGGCTTGTAATCTTTTAAAAAGGGCCAGTAGCGTTTGAAAGTGCGTTTCATGGGCGTATTATAGCCTGTTGTTCCACTCTGGGTGCCTCGCTCTGGTGGGTGATGAGGTATTCCCCGACACTCAGCGTTGCCCTGTAGTAGGCGTCGCAGCGCTTCTGTGCCTCTGTCGCGGGCGCGCCGCTTTTAAAGCCGCCGTCTTTGCTCATAATGATGCCTGCTTCGTTGAAACCGCAGTGCAGAACATTCGGGTCGCGCAGATCGGTTCCGGTACTGATGTAAGAGCGACTGGAGAGCGTCAGGTTGTAGAGCGTGGGGAAAATGTCTTTGTGCGATCCCGGTATGGTGGTGTCGATGGTGTTTACATGTAAAGCAGGTGGCAAATAAAGATAGAAAGGAATGCGCTTCGAATCGGTATAGAAATCGTCATAATGCATGATGCCCTCGATGGTGTTGTTGTCGGCGGTGATGGCGACGACGGTGTTTTGCGCGAGCGGAGAGTCCTTGACGCCGTCCATGAAACGCCCGGCCATGTCGAGGGCGTACTGGTAGTCGTGCAGCCGCTTTTGCGCAAGCTCAAAATCACCCGTGATCTGCGCTTTGAGATTGGCGTCAATCTCTAAAGAGGGGCCGTGATAGTCGGATGGAATGGTGTAGGGCGGGTGGTTGTTGGTGGTGAGCAGAAAGATGAACTGCGGTTTGGTGGCCTCTTTTAGAGTCTTGAGGACGAAGTCGTAAGCGTATTGGTCAAACAATCCCCAGTCGTGAGCGATGTTCGCGCCGCTGAGGTTCAGTGCCGCGCTAATCGCGCCTTTGCCCTCCTGATGCTCAAATCCCTGGCGGCTCATAAAGCTGCCCACGTTGCGCCATGAGAGGTCGCCGCCGTAGACAAAGTGTGTTTCATATCCGGCGTTTTGATAGGTGCGCGCCACGGCCTGAACAAACGGCGTACCCAGATAATTGCTTTGACCGAAGGAGGTGCTCTCCGGTCGCGCCGCAATACCCAGAAGCAGCGGCTCGAGCGAGACGATGGTGCCGTTGGCGGCGGAGATGAAACGGGTAAAGAGCGTGTCTTCGCCAAAATGGCGTTTGAGCCGTCCCATAATGTCAAACTGCGGCGACTGATGTTTGAGAATGGGCGCGCCGAAACTCTCTACCATGACGACGACGACATGGGGCGGATGCGCTTCGAGCTGCGGGTTCTGCGGCGTCGTTTTAACGAGATTCTCAAGCAGCGGTTCATGCACGTCATGGTTTACATGTAAGGCAAATGCCTCTTTGATGCGCCCCTTGTAACCCATGGTTTTTATGAGGTCGTAACGCCCCTGCTTGCTTCGGGTGTACTGCTTGTAGGCATCGATGGCCGCGTAAGCCCCGTTTTGAGGCAGGGCGTTGATGAGCGGATCACTGCTGATATCGGGGATATCCTTTGCCAGCGGAAAAAGCCCCAGACTCCCCCGGCCCACGAGAAACACGGCCGTCACCGCAAAAACGAAAAACAGCCCCTGAAACAGCGGAACGGCTGTGGATGTGACCGGGCGTATGCTCCGAAAGGCAAAGCGTTTGAGCAGCCAGAGCCACAACAATGTCATGGCGGCAATCAGCGGGAGGTTGTAGTTCTTTCGCGCGATCTCGAAGAGGGCTTTGGTATCGTCGTCGATGATACCGAAAATCATGATGGTGATATGCTCGGAGAAGTAAGAGTAAAATCCGAGGTCGGTGACCAGCAGCAGCGAGAGCAGGGCGAACATGAAAAACAGGTAGAGGCGTAAAAAAAGTGTGGAGCCTTTGACCCAGCTTTCGCGCTTTGAAATCCATGCCACCAGATAGACAAGCGTGGGCAGCGCCGCCACATAAGCCAGAATGCTAAGATCAAGCCGCGCGCCGATCCAGAATGCCTCAAACAGCTCCGAAGTAACAACCGGACCGGCATGATGCGAGAGGTAAAGATAGAGCCGCACGCCGCTCATGACCAGCGCAAAACCCAGCAGGGAAAAGAGCAAAAAACGCAGATGCGAGAGAATGGCGGAAAAAAGTCCGTATCGGTACATGTCACTCCAAAAAAAGAGCACTATTATACTACGTTCGGCTTTTTGGGCGGGTGGTCGTGATGGTTGCTTTCAAATCAAAACAACAGTACACCGAAAACTGATAAGCACATACAGGCAACATCAGGGTGTCAAGCGCGGAGTTAAACCTAACCGCTAGGTAGTCTTGGAATTTCAAACTTATTACATAACAGAACTGTTAACCAAGGTATAATACTCGTTAACAATTATAAAGTTAAAATGTATTTCTATTTTTAATTGTTTGGATCAAGGAATAACCAATATGAGAGAAGATACTCCCAGTTCTACTGCCTATACCGTGATACACGGCATTTTACACACCGCAAAAAATCCGCAGCTTTCCCATTTGGTTGATGAAGAGACGGTTGCTGCATGTACTCAAATATTATCGGCTTCCGCTTCGGGGCGTAAGCGTCTTACCGAATTGGGCAGTCCGGTTAAAAGCAGACTGCTTCCCTTTTTAGAGTGGCTGCTGCTGCCGGGAATTACGCTCAACTATGTTTTGAGAAAAAGGGTCATCGAAGAGAAGGTGCTTGCGGCCATCGAAGAGGGCAGCACCCAGATTGTCAACATCGGGGCCGGTTTCGACACGCTGGCATGGCGACTTGGCCGGCGGTTCGATTCTGTCACCTTTATTGAAATCGATCATCCCGCCACAAGCAGAGAAAAAACAGAGGCTTTACGCAGTACCGATGCCCCTTCAAACCTCTATTTTGTTGAAGCGGACCTAAGTAAGACGTCACTGGAAGAAGTGCTTCAGGGGTGTGAAGGGTTTAATACAAAGCGCAAAACACTCTATATCTGCGAAGGGGTGTTGATGTATCTTGATGAAATGCATGTCAGTGGCGTTTTTGAATCGCTGAAAAACCTTACAGGCGAGGGCACTATTTTTGTCTTTACATGTATGGAACCGAACGAGAGTGAAAAGAACAATGTCCGTATGCTGCTGCACCTCTATTTAAAACTGAAAAATGAACGTTACCTCTGGTACATACGCGATACCGAGTTGCCCCACTTTATAGAGAAACATAACTATACGCTTATGGAAATGGCAGATAGTGAAACGTACCGGAACCGATATCTTCCCAAAAACTATGACGGTCTCCTGCATCGGGGTGAGTATGTCGTAGTGGCGAAAGTGAGTTAAGTGATGCAATATAGTTTCATCCATGTCACAGACGAAGAGATTCTTGATAAAGTGTTCCGTTTTCGATACAAAATTATGCATAGTGAATTGGCCCTAATTCAAACCAGTGAAATTGAAAAAGAAACGGATGCCTATGACAAATATAGTGATCAGTTCGCCATTTTAAACAGTGTCGGAGAAATATGCTGTACCATGCGCCTGATCCATCACTCTCCCATAGGATATCCTACAGAACGGTTTCTGGATCTGACACAGCCGGAATATAGCTTTGATCGTGACAAACTTTCTGAAATGTCCAGAATATTTATTGATCCGAAACATCGAAACATGCATGAAACCAAGATTTTTATCAGCAGTATCGTTAAAAGTCTGGCGTATGAAAAGATTAGGGAACACGATATCGAATATTGTTACGGTATGCTGGAACAAAAGTTTTTAAGGCTCGTCAACATGTTCAAAATACCTTATCAGCCCATCAGTGGACCTGAACACGATTTTAATAAGCAAAAACATCCCAGTATGCTATATGTCAAAGAGTTGGAAACATTAAATCCGCAGCTTGAAAAACATTGGGATATGTATCAGAAAGTGTCGGTTTTGCATCTGGATACCAATATCAGAGCCGAGCAGGTTATTATTTGAATGTTGAAATTGCATTAACATTATATTCGTTTAACGTGATTTGTAATATGATTTGTGTATAAACAAGATTGGTGATCAAGGGAAGGACATACATCTATGGAATGTACTGTTTGTAAGATAAGCTCATGACACAATTTCAAAATAAGCCTTTTTCCGAGAACTTGCACCGTGCCATCGCCATAGCGGTAGTGGGATTATGCATGGAAGGGCTTCATGCCGATGAAAAAGAGATTCTGGCAAGCATTTCTACTGCAATGACGCACTATGAGGAAGTTGCGACGGTTACCAAAAATAATGAACGATATCAACCTTACATCGTTTCCGTTTTTAAGGGAAAAGATATGGAAAAACTCGGAATCAAGGATCTTGAAGAGGCGTTGAACCTTGCTCCGGGTGTTGATATTACCACCGACAACTTCAATAACCGCACAATGATCTTCCGCGGTTCCAATCCCCAGGCGTATGGACAGACTAAGCTCTTTATCGACGGTACTCTGGTCAATGAAGTGTTTTTTGACTCCTACACGCAGTATCTTAAAATGCCTATTGAGATGATCAAGCGTATCGAGGTGACACGAGGCCCCGGAAGCAAGACTGATGGTGTCAATGCTTATGCCGGTTCTATTCATGTCATTACCTACGCCGAAGAGTTTGAAGCGTTCGAATCAGCGGACAAGGTTGTTTTTAAAGGGGGTTCGTACGACTACCTGATGGGCGGTTTTGTCAAAAGCTATAAGGCGGGCGACCTTAAAATCTTTACCGATTTCTATTACCAGCAAGATGACAAAATGCTCTATGCCGGGCAGGACGGCTATTCGCAAGGGAGTATGAGTTTTGAGATTCCCGGCGTTGTCAATTATGACAACCGCTATCTTTCACGAAAAGGCGATGCGCCGCTCTGGCTTAAAAACTGGAACCTCGGCATCACCATCGATTATAAAGACTTCTATATCAAAGCGCGTCACAACGAGTACACGCACGGAAGTGCGTATGGCATCAACTGGTATCTGCCTGATAAAGATGACCATCAGGATCTGCCAAGCCAGTATCTCGAAGTCGGTTATGACACAACGGTTCACGATGTTACGCTCAGTCTCAAAGCCGGCATTAAAAATGACAGCTGGGGGCATGAGGCGCGTCTTGGCCCAGTAGGGCTAACTTTTTTTAACTACTATGCCTATATGAAAGGCGATCCGTCGTTTGACATTACCAATGGCACCACATTTGAAGATGTTAAGGGACGACATTACGCCAAGCAGCGATCGTATTACACTTCGGAGTTTCTCAGATACAAAGGTTGGGATGATCATAAAATCACTTTTGGCCACCGTTATCTTAAGGAAGAGACTTACGATACGGTGACCAAGCTACACAATTGGTTTACCGGCATTGGATTGGCAGACTACTCCGACGATCTGCCGTTTTTTGACAAAGACGCATCTCGGGAAACCCATGTCGTCTCGCTGCAGGATGAGTATTACGCAAGCGATGCATTAAGTTTTATCTACGGGTTTAACTATGAGAAGACAAACTATACCAATGAGATGTTTGATCCGCGCATTTCGCTGGTGTATCAGCCTGACCGAAACAATATCTACAAGCTTATTTACAGCCAGTCGCACCGCAACCCTTCATGGCAGGAGATGTTTACAAAATACAACGCATCCAGATGGGGTAACCCGAATCTTGACCCGGAGCAGGTCAGTGCGTATGAAGCTTCCTATATTCACAACTTTTCGACAGACAGCTATCTCCAAGCCAATATATTTATGCTGCAGAATGAAGATCAGATCTATTATGAAGCATCCAATCCAACCGAACCGACATTCTTTAACGGCAAAGATACGGATATTTACGGGACGGAACTTGAATTTAAAGGCAACCTTACCGCGCAGGATCAGCTCTACCTCAGCTACTCCTATGTTGACGGCGAGGACAGCGACGGCGAGGCCCTTGCCAATGTGGCCCATCATATGGCCAAGGCCTACTACATCTATGATCTGAACGAGGCGCTCTCGCTTAGCGGTATTGTTCACTACGTGGGTGAAAAAGAGCGCCTTCCTTCCGATACACGCGATAAGGTTGCCGCCTACACCAAAGTCGATGTCGCCATCAGATATGAGAGCCCGGCAAACGGCTACCATCTGACCCTTAGCGGAAAAAACATCTTTGATGCAGATATCCGCTATCCGGCAGAGCCTTATTATGTTGATGATTACGCTCAAGAGGGACCAAACTTCATGGTCACCCTCGGAAAGGAGTTTTAAGATGAAAAAATTTCTTTTAATCTCCTTATTGCTGACCAGTACGCTCTTTGGCTACACGTATAACGACCTGCTCATTCAGGCGCAAAGCAGTATTTTCCCGAAAATTCTGCTGCTGGATAAAAAACTCGATGAGAAACTCGTTGATGGCAAGATTGTCTATACCATCGTTTGTGAAGAGAATGACTACCGTATGGCAGAAAAACTGCGCGATATGATGAATGACGCGTATCGGAACCGACTCGGCAGTTATGATTTTGAGGTCAACATTCTTCTGTTCTCGAATCTGGATGCAGATACCAGAACCAGTGCGATCTATGTTCTTAATTCCGATACCGGTGTCGATAAAGTGACGCAGCTTGCCAAATCATTGGGCTTTATGACCTTTGCCTATGACATCGTTAACCTTCAACATGGTGTCTTGCTCTCACTCATGGTAGAGAAATCCACCGTGCTATACCTGAACAAACAGGGCTTGCAAACGCATAATGTCGATTTTGTGAATTCGCTTTATCAGATCGTACGGGTTGCAAACAACTGATAATCAGAATAAAACCGTAATGTCGCGCTGAAAGCTCTCAGCCGCGGCAGTTGGCTATAATGGCAGCAACGTTTTGCGTGTTATATTGTAAGGATTTCCATGTTTGATCGGCGTCACCGAACTCTTTTCAGAAAACTTCCGCCTTTTTTACAGATGTTTTTTCAGCTGCTTCTGGCCCTGACACTGCTTTTTTTCGGATTACATGTAATCTTTTATGCGATCTTCAATCCTTCAGACGTTCCGCTGAGCATGAAGGATCTGCTACAGTCGCTCTGGCTGGGGCTGCGGTTTGACCTTCGTGTGGCGATTGCGATGCTGCTGCCGCTCTTTTTTCTGGGGTGGATGCCGTGGTTTTCACCGCTACGTTCCCGCACTGCACGGCTTTTCTGGATGTTTCTGCTGGGCGCGGGATTTGCGTTTGTGGCACTGGCCTATATTGTCGATTTCGGTCATTACGCCTACCTGAACATCCGTCTTGATTTTTCGGCGACACGCTTTTTGGAAGATGCCGCCATTTCGGCCGAGATGGTGTGGGAGAGCTACCCGGTGGTGTGGATTTCGCTGGCGTACATCGGCTCCATTGCACTCTTTCTCTTTCTGCTTCGGGGCCATTTCCGCGCCTATGCAAAGTTCCACCCTTATGCGCTGCCGCCGTCGCTGCGCATTCTAAGCGGTTTTGTTGCCCTGTTGCTGCTGGTCATCGGGGCATACAGCAAGTTTTCGCAGTATCCGCTGCGCTGGTCGGATGCGGCATTTAGCAAACACCCCTTTGCCGCGCAGTTGGCCTATAATCCGGTACATTACCTCTTTGATACATGGAAAAACGGCCGCATCAGCTATGATGAAAAAGCGACCCGCAAGGCATACCCGGTAATGGCGCAGTTCCTGCAGGTCGATGCGCCGAATGCAAAAACACTCGACTATACGCGCCGTGTTACGCATGCGCCTTCGACAACACCGCCCAACGTCGTATTGATACTGGTCGAATCGTTTGCCAACTATAAAACGTCCATGTCAGGCAATCCGCTTGACCCCACGCCGTTTTGTAACCAACTGGCACATGAGGGGTACTATTTTCCCAACTATTTCACTCCTTCAACGGGAACGGCGCGTTCGGTCTTTACGATGATTACCGCCATGCCGGATGTGGAACTCAAGGGAACATCGAGTCGCAATCCGCTGATTGTGGATCAGCACACCCTGATGAACAGCTATGAGGGGTATGAAAAGTTCTATTTTATCGGCGGTTCGGCGTCCTGGGGGAATATCCGCGGGATACTCAGCAAGAATATCGACGGGCTGCATCTGTACGAAGAGGGCGATTTCAGCGCACCGCGCAACGATGTCTGGGGCATTTCGGATATCGACCTCTTCCGTGAAGCCAATGAAGTCTTCAAAGCGCAGCAAAAACCCTTCTTTGCCATCATTCAGACATCAGGCGATCACCGTCCCTACACCATTCCCGAGCAGAGTTACGGTTTCGAGATGAAAACGCCCGAACTTGATGTCACCCGCTACGGATTTGAAAGTCCGCACGAATACAACGCGTACCGTCTGATGGACCACTCCATCGAGCATTTCATAGCGCTTGCCAAAGAGGCGGGGTATGCCAAGAACACAATCTTCGCTTTCTGGGGCGATCACGGCATTAAAGGGTATGCCGGAGAGCATGTCTATAAGGGAGAGAGTGCGTCAGAACTCAACCTCGGTTCTCACCGCGTTCCTTTTGTGATCTGGTCGGAAGGCAACCTGACAAAACCGCAAGTGATTACGAAGACGGCTTCCGAGGTCGACGTGATGCCGACCATTGCGGGACTGGCGTCGCACTCCTACACCATTCAGACCATGGGTCGCGATCTGTTCGATCCGCGTTACGACAACGATGCCTGCGCCTTTACGATTTTGCATAATGAAAAGCCTCACATCGGCATGGTCTGCGGTGATTACTACTTCATGATGGATTATGGCCTCAATGAAGGCTCTCTGCACCGCGTGGATTCGCCCACACCCATGGAGGATCTCTCTTCGGAGTTTCCCGAAATGACGGCAAAAATGCGTACCCTCACAGAGAGTTACTACAAGACGGGAGAGTACATGCTTTATCACAACAAGCGTCCGCAGCATACGGTCGCACCGGCTGAGTAAAAGGCTTACATGTACCATCGCTATGCGCTTTTTCTGAAAATCAATCTGTTCATCAGTACGCTGCTTTTTCTGGCTTTTCTGAGGTTTAACAGCGACGTTTCCGCACCCATGATGCTGTTCGATGCGGCTGCCGCCGTCTCGACTGCGGCTTCGCTCTATCTGCTGCTCTACTTGTTGCTGCTTCCTTTTAGCCTCTTCTCACGGCTGATTCTGCCGCTCTCGGCCGTGATCTTTGTTTTGGTTGATCTGGCACTCATTGCCGATTTCATCATTTTCCGGATCTGGAAGTTTCATATCAACGCGATGGTGCTCAACATCATCTTCTCGCCTGCAGCCATGGACAGCATTCAGGCCGGGGTGATGCCGCTGCTGCTCACACTTGGCAGCATCGCGCTGCTGAGTGTCGTGCAGTTTGTCACGATCCGATGGCTGCAACGACAACGTCTTGAGAGGGTTCGCGACTATAACCGCCATTTTGTAAAGGGCATTGCGCCGCTGCTTTTTGTGGTGATTCTGGCGGAGAAGGGCATTTATGGCTATGCCAACATGTATCAGCATACGGCGTTGATGGAGAGTACCAAACCCATTCCGCTCTATCAGCCTATGGATTACACCGGAACGGCGGAAGAACTTTTCAACGTCAAGGCGCCCAAAAAAGACGAAGTGCGTTTACATGTAAAGACGACCGGAAGTGTGAACTACCCGAATGTGACGCTCAGTTATGCCGATGCCCCGCGGCCGCACATCTTCCTGATTGCCTTCGATTCGACGCGTGCGGATATGATTACGCCTGAAGTGACGCCCAACGCCTGGGAACTCTCAAAAGAAAGCTGGCGTTTTGACAATCATGTCAGCGGCGGAAACACGACCCGTTTCGGCATTTTCGGACTTTTTTACGCACTCAATTCCAGCCTCTGGTTTACATTCCTCAATGCCGAGAAGCGTCCGGTTCTGTTTGATGCACTGAGCCATCTGGGCTATGACAGCCACATTTTTTCCAGTACCGACACCCGCTGGCCGGAGTTTCGCCAGACGGTCTATTTTAACCTTGACGGCGGCATCAGTGACAATTACGAGGGCAAACCGTGGGAAAAAGACCGTCAGTCCAGCCGTGCGTTTTTGAAGTGGCTTGATGAGGCCAATGCATCGCAGCCGCTTTTCTCGTTTATTTTTCTCGATGCGCCGCACGGACACTCTTACCCGCCGGATCAGGGGCTGTTCAAACCTGATGCGGACGGAGATGTCAACTTTGTGACGGTTAGTGAATCGGATCGCGAAGTGCTCTTCAACCAGTATAAAAACGCCAATCATTACGATGACGCGCTGCTGGGAGAGATGATCGCGGCGATCAAGGCCAAAGGCATTTATGACGATGCCATCATCATACTTACCTCCGATCACGGCGACGAGTTTTTCGAGTACGGGCGTTTCGGGCACAATACCGCCTACAACCGCGCACAGGTGGGTTCGCCGCTGCTTATAAAATGGCCCGGCAATGAGCCGCGCGTGATCACCAAGCTGACTTCGGCACTCGACATCGCACCCACGCTTTTGCGGTATCTCGGGGTGCAGAACGATCCTGAGAGTTATTCTCACGGACGCGATCTGAGAGATGCAAACTACAACCGTGACTATGCGTATGTGGGGAACTGGAATGACAACGGCATTGTGACGCCGGAACTCACCTATGTCTTTTCGAACCTGCAGCTTTTCAATAACGAAGTACGCGATACCCGCACCTACAAAAAAACGAAGCGCAAAGATGCTAAAATCGATACCATTCTGCTTGAAGTCCTGCAGCAGAACCGGCAGTTTGTAAAGTGAGCGGCATGAGCAAAAAACGTCTGATTGTGCATCCCCGGTTTGAATCTTTGCGTCCCTCGCTGGAGCGGATTGAAACGTTTTTCGATGCGAGTGAAGAGAGCATTCACAAAGCGCGTAACGAATTGCGTATTGTAGAACTCCACGGTATGCGGTGCGTCGTGAAGGCATTCAAAGTACCCAATGCGCTTAACCGCATCGTGTATGGATTTTTTAGAAACTCCAAGGCGTACAACTCCTATCACAACGCCATGGCGCTTGAAGCGCTTGATATCGCAACGCCGCAGCCCGTCGCGTTTATAGAAGAACGCTATTATGGCGTGTTTGGAAGCAGTTATTTCATCGCGCAATATGAACCCTACGACTTTACCATACGTGAGGCGCTGCATCACAAGATTGACGACTTTGAGGCCGTACTCGATGCCTTTGTCGACTTTACGCATCGCTTACATGTAAAGGGCGTATGGCATGAGGATTATTCGCCCGGCAATATTCTCATCCGGCGCGAAGATGCGGGGTACCGCTTTATGCTTGTCGATATCAACCGCATGCGTTTTGAGCCCATTGGTGTGGAACAGGGATGCAGCAATTTTGCCAAACTCTGGGCACGCGAGGAAGATCTCGAACGTATGGCCCGCCGCTATGGTGCGCTATGCGGAGCCGAATTTGAAGCCGTATGGCAGTGGATGCGAAATGCCGCGCAGCAGGTAGTGCGAACCAAACAATTTAAAAACCGACTCAAAGGAAAATAGATGCTCTATGAAATCAAGAAATTTTTCAAACAGATTCCCGGCGTTCCGGGGCTTTTGACCATCAATACGCTGCTTTTTAACAAAAAGTCCTATCTGCGCAGCACGGGTTATCTGGAGAGTTTCAAGCGCAGCTATCCGTGCGACGCAAGTGGCGAGGCGGTGCCGTGGATGAACTATCCGGTGATCGCCTTTTTGAAAGAGCGTCTGCACAAGGGTATGAATGCTTTTGAATACGGCAGCGGTTTTTCGACGCAGTTCTATGCCAAGCGTATCAACAGCGTGACATCGGTGGAGTACAATCCGTTCTGGTATGAGCGCGTCAAGGCGATGGTTCCGGAGAATGTGACGGTGATGCTCAAACCCGAAGATGCCGACGGCGAATACTGCCGCGCCATCCACCAAAACGATCGAAAATATGAGATGATCGTTGTTGACGGAGCCGACCGCGTGAACTGCATTCACCAGATTCTTGAACACCTCACGGATGATGGCATCATTATTCTGGATGATTCGCAGCGCAAACTCTACCGCGACGGAATCGCCTATCTTGAAGACCGCGGATTCAAACGCATTCACTTTGAAGGTCTCAAGCCCAAGGGCAAAATCATGGACCGTACCACAATCTTCTACCGCGATATCAACTGCATCGACCTGTAGCGTTTAATGCGTCGAACAGGTGCCTTTACCGTGAATCGGCTGAAGATGGTTTTGCGTCAGGCGCGTGATCGACTCCTCAACCGTTTGCGATTCATGATCTACAAAGACTTCCAGTCCCGCTTTTGCAAATCCTGCGGCGGGAGAGGTGCCGATTCCTGAAACTACCAGCGCATCCGGACGCAGTGCCATGATGTTCAAGATGGCATCGGAACAGCCGTTGGCACCATGGCCCGGATTGGTGATACCTTCAACATCAACAATCCTGTTCTCCTGCAGCGTTACTACGGTGTAATATTTTGCCTTGCCGAAATGGGCACCGCGTCTGGAGCGATAGCCGTGATCTTCATCGGTCGGAAATACAATTTTCATCTGTTTTATCCTTTTAAATAATTTTCTACTGCCTCAGGGGCATATTCGCCATCTTTCTGGCGGATTTTTACAATCACGATGTTGTGGCGCTCAATTGCCTCTTTCATGTGCGGTCCGATCGCCTGAACCAGGATGGTGTCGCAATCCGCTATCGAAGCCACACTTTTGCCGTGACTTTTGACATGGGCCTCATCATCGAGATGCTCATGATCGTGATGGTGCCCGTCATGATGCTCGTGAGCGCGCGATGCCTCAACGATTTTTTCCAAAACAGTGTCATTAAAGACGGCAAAGAAGGGTGCTTCGCCGGTACGCTTGACGATTTTGAGGGTATCGCCCTCAACGGGAACTGCTATTTTCATTGTAACCTACTTTAACGGGGCATTTTTTGGATTGTTCTCTACGGCCATGGCCGCGAGACCGCCTTTGACGACACGAACGTTGGGAATGCCTGCAATCTTCAGACTCATGGCTGCCATCACGGCACGCGTACCGGAATGGCATACGATCAGAATGGGCCGATCCGTCGGCAGTTTGTTGAGATTTTCTTTTTCAAACAGGTGCTGGAGGGGAATGTGCAGGGCATCTTTGCCCGAGAGTGCAATAACCGAAGCTTCGCCGTCGGTCCGTATGTCAAGCAGAAGATGCGCTTCTCCGTCACGTACCATTTTAAGGGTCTCTTCGGCAGTGATGAAGAGGGTGGAGTCGGCACACGCTTTTTGCGTAAAATGGGAATAGAACGCTTCAAATTTTTTGGCCTGATCTGCATCATAGGCAAATCCTGATGTGTTGAGCAGCAGCGCTGCCGCAAGCGTGGAAAGAAGTTTATTCATTATTCATCCTTATTTTAATTATTATGTGAATTGTACTGAATGACGTTTAAATTAATATAAAAGTTTAGTATTATCGTCAAAAGGTCGATTTTGATCGTCGTTAAAAGTCTCAGCGGTTATTGTATGGAAGATGCGGTTTCGGAGCGATGCGTACGGAGTGTTGTGCGGAAAACGGGAACGTTATGCTTTAGTCGCGTCCCTTGAGGTCTCCCTGGAGTTCCAGCAAAATCACGTATTTGAAGTAGACATAAAATGCCGAGATAAACGAGACGCTCCAGCCGTCGATGCCGTGGAACATACCGCCTTTGAAGATGAGTTTTTTAATAAGTGTTGAGGTGGCATGGGTGAAAGGATCATACCATGAGGCGCGTTTTCCTCTGGCGTGGAGCATTTTGGCGCCGCGTTCGGAAAATTTGCGAATGTTGCCGATCATGTGGGCATAGTTGTCGTAGCTGTAGTGAAGCAGGTCGGCATCGAGTGCGACAACATTTTTGGCGATGACGCCGGCATGACCGATCTCTTTGGAGTAACCGGCGCGCTCTTTGTTGTAGAGGCGTGTCAAACGGTCGGGATACCAGAGTTTGATGAAACGTCCGCCGATGAAGGTTTTTCGTTTGAAGGAATAGGCATCGACATCGCCGCGTGTCAGATCAAGGCTTTTAATGGCGGCTATGGCATTGGTATCGAGCCTCTCATCCGCATCAAGACTGAGTATCCACGGGTAGGTGGCAAGCCCCTCTGCAACCGCTTTTTGAGGACCGTCGCCAAGGTAGGGCTGAATGACGACCCGGGCGCCGAGCGACTCCGCGATCTCGCGGGTGCGGTCGCTGCTTTGAGAATCCACGACGATCACTTCGCCGCACACTTCCTGCACCGAGCGGATGACGGCTTCAATATTTTTTTCCTCATTGAGGGTGATGATGTTAGCGGTAATGGGGAGGCTCATGGTCTGCTCTTAGAGAAGGGATTTTTTAAACGCTACCGGAATTCCGGCGTAGAGGCCGCTTTTCTCGAGTGGCCCTTTGACGATGCCTTTGGCGGCAATCACTGTGTTGTCGGGAATGACGCTGCCCATCAGCACGTTGACGTCGTTGCCGAGCCAGCATTCGGCACCGATCTGCACGGGCGCGGTGTCGTAGAGCGTTTTGCTGACGCGGCCGTTTTCAATACGGTGGTTGTTGTCGTAGATCTTGACACTCTCCCCGCAGAGGGTGTCGCTGCCGATGCTCACATGCTCACGTACGATGACGCTACAGTGGCGGTTCATGAAGACGTCGTTGCCAATCTCGAGCCGTGCATTTTTCCGCACTCCGATAAAGCAGCCATCCTGCAGCGTGACACCCCGTCCGATACGTACACTGGCACCGCGTCCGGCTTCAATGCGCCAGAAACCGTTCGAGGCGATGCGCCCTTCAATACGGATGCGCTCTCGCATGAAGAGCTTTAGGTACAATGTATAGAAGAGGTTATATAATTTGGCTATCTGTTTCATCGTGACGTCCTCTTTTGTGAGTGCTATCTTACCAAAATCGAGTTGTTCTTATGCCCAATGATCCTCTAACACGCCGCATCGCCCATGCCAATTTCGCCAAAGGGTTCCGTGGCGGCGAACGTCAGACCCAGCTGCTTATCGAAGCGCTTTCGAAAACGGGAAGAAAACAGCTGCTGCTGGTACGCAAAGGTTCCGAACTTGGGATACGCTGTCGTGGCATCGCGGGGCTTGAGATTATCGAAATCTCAAAGCCTTATGCTTTACATGTAAGGGTGTTGCGGCGTGTGGCGCTGCTGCACGCGCATGAAACCAAGGCGCTCCAGTTTGCCTTTTTCGCGTCATTGATCAAAAAAATTCCCTACATCGTCACCAGACGGGTTGACAACCCCATCAGTAGCAATCGTTTCAACGCTCTGCTGTATGAGAAAGCGGCATGCTGTGTCGGACTCTCCCGCGCGATCGCGGGTGAAATCAAAAAGGTCGCGCCCGGGGCCCGCTGCGAGATCATTCCCAGCGCCTTTACGGGATTTACGGTTGACACTCAAAATGTTGCCGCCATCAAAAAGCGTTTTGAGGGAAAATTCCTGATAGGTCATGTGGGGGCGCTCGATGATGTCCACAAGGGACAGAGCTATCTTATTGAGGCGTTTCACAAACTTGCCCCCGGATATTCGCAGATGCAGCTGATACTGCTCGGTCGCGGGGCGGACGAAGCCAAACTCAAGGCACTCGCCGCAGATTCGCGGCAGATTACCTTTGAAGGATTTGTCGATAACGTCGGTGATTACCTCGGCGCGCTCGATCTGTTTGTTTTTCCTTCGCTCAACGAAGGACTCGGTTCGACACTGCTGGACGTCATGCATGCCGGTGTGCCTGTTGTCGCCACGGCTGTCGGCGGTATTGTCGATCTGATTGAAGATGGCAACAACGGCGTCTTGATTCCGCCGGCTTCAAGCGATGCCATTGCCGATGGCATAGAGACGCTCTATCATGATCCGCAGCGCCGGGAAGCATTATCAAAAGCGGCTTTGGCAGGAATTGAGCGCTACAGCGTCGCATCGATGCAGGCGGCGTATGAAAAGATTTATCACGAGCTGGAATCAAAAAAATAACATAACGGTTACAGAGCGCTTTTGTAGCCGCTTTGAGTCCATCCTTTTGTTACCATGGTGCAATAAAATGCTTTACGGAAATCAAAAGGTGAATCATGTTTGGCAACATTAAAAGTCTGATACAGCTCTGGAAGGACCGCTCCTACAGCAAAAAGGAGATCGCAAAAGGAGATTCGCCTTTTGGGGAAGTTTCAAGCTTTTGCATGTTTATCGGGTATCCCCGGAGCAGCCACAGCCTGATGGGATCGCTGATTGATGCGCATCCCAATGCCATCATCGCGCATGAACAGGATATGCTCAAACATATCCGCTACGGATTTTCCAAAGAGGCCATTTTTCATCTGCTGCTGAAAAATTCGCGTGACTTTACGGAGAACGGCAGAAGCTGGACCGGTTACTCCTATGAAGTGAGCGGACAGTATCAGGGGCGCTATACGACATTGAAACTCATCGGCGACAAGCGCGGTGCCAACAGTGCGCGGCGTTTCCGGAAGTATCCGGGGCTCTTGAAGCAGCTGCAGCAGGAGCTGCAGCTGCCCATTAAAATGATTCATGTCATCCGCAACCCCTATGACAATATCAGTACCATGGCGTACCGCAACAACGGCAGTGTCAAAAGCCGTGTGACCCAAGCGGTGCTCTATGCCGAGATCACCAATTACTTTTCACTGGTCAATAGCGTTTATGATGTACAGAACCAGATAGGGCGGGAGCATGTCATCGACGTTCAGATCGAGCAGTTTATGAAAACGCCCAAAGAGGAGTTGACGCGGCTCTGCCGATTTTTAGGGCTTGAGATTATTGATGATTACATCGAAGCGTGCGCGGCTATCGTCTACAGCAATCCGCACCGTACCCGCGAAGAGTACCCGTGGAATGCGGAACTTATTGCGCGTGTAGCGTCGGAAATGCAGCGCTATCCGTTTTACGAAGGGTACGGTTTTACGGCTTGAAGGCGTAGCCGAAAGACTCCATCGTCTCCCCAGCAATTTCCCAGAACTGTGCTTTCCACAGCTGCGGCCATTCGTCGTATTTTGGAAAAAACTCCATTTTATTGCGGTTCACCTTTGTTTGCAGCGACTCCAGAACTTTGCCTTCGTCATAGCGGATACCGTCGAATTTTTCCAGAATTTCGAAAATGACTTCCTGTCGTGTTTTAAAGAGCTCTTCGAAGGTAATGGTCATGTCCGGGTGCTGCTGCTGCGCGTGAAGATTGGCATTTTTCCAGTACCAGGCCAGTTTTTGCAGCGGGTTCCACCCTTTCCACAGCTCCTGCGCGGGGTCGTTGGGAATGTGAAACGGGGTCATGTGCTCGTTCGTGATGTAGCGCCAGCGGTTGAGCCAGGAGCTGACAACGTCCCTGCCGTCACGGACAATATGAAAGACGAGCGCACCCGGAAACGCTTCACGAATCAGAGGAATGGCGGCAAAGAGGTGGTAGTTGGTTTCCACATACCACTCCTGTGACTGTCTGGCGTGTTTATACTGCCTTGGCAGGGCAAAGTAATAGCGTTCATAAGTATGCGGCTCACGTGACATCAGCTGATGGCCCCGTTTTCGAAAGGCAGGTTTGGGTTCGTGAAGGCTCCATGAATTTTCAACTACGTTATTAAAAAAGTCGGTAAAAAAGTCGGTACCCGTCCGCCCGGTAGAGACAAAAAACGCAGTTTTCAAAGCGAGCCTTTCCATCACAAAGAGTGATGAAAGGGTAGCTTTCGGCGGATACTCTCAGATTACAAACAGGCACATTCTGGTTACATGTAATCTGCTGGCTTCTCAAGAGAGTTTTTTGACGTTCTCCATGACTTTTTTCCACTGATGCCTGACCTGATACGCGGCATAAAACGGCAGATGGCGAAGCAGCCAGAACTTCAGCGTTAGCCGTCTTGAGCCAAGCCCGTCTACGATAATTCCTTTGTAGCTGCCGTTGTGAAGTTTCTGGCAGAGAATGTTGTCCAGACTCACATCAGCGAAGAGGATGCGCTCGCGTTGCAGGTAGTCGCGGAGCGTTTCAAGAATATTCGTGATGGTTTCGGCAGGGAGCAGTTTTTTGACAATCGCATCCGAGAGTGTAAAAAGAGCGGATCCGTCTTCGTTGGCGACACGATCAAACATCACCCCTTTGACCCCTTCGATCTCTACCCACCCGTAACATCGGGTCAGGTGCGAAAAATCGGCCCCGCGTTTGTCAAGATGCGCATAATAGAGGACGTCGATAGCGTTTTGATTACGGTGAACCCGGTGGGTCACTTTAATGACTTTATTAGCATCGCCGGGATGGCGGTAGCAGAGGCGTTCATTGCCGCGGCCAAGCAGTAGTGCTTCATCAAGCTGTTTGGGCGCAGATTTCGCTTTGATGCCTACGGCTTTGGCATTTTGAAGCAGTACATCCGCACAATGCTCAATTGTATTGGCAGTGTTGATGTAACTGTAGATCATGGCGGGTTTTTGCAGATAGAGCCGGAAAATATCGCGCCGATAGCAGTCGATGGCCTGAGCAGTGAGCTCCTCTTTGCGGGAACGTATGAGGGCGGTGGGGGCATCGAGATGGACAAACCAGTAGGTTCGGGGGCTTTTCTCAAGCAGGGCTTTCCACTCCGGACGCAGGCGGGCCTCGCTCTGCATAAAACGGGTCTCTTCCAGAATAAAGTCATGAAAGAAACGGTCGGAGAAGAGAAACCCCCGGCGCAGGAGCGTTGAAAGAAGAAGCAGCGGATAGCGCCAGGCGGCAATGCTGACGATCTGCGCGCCGTAGCGATCGTCAAACTGGTTCTTCTCAAGCTGTTTCGCATCGCTGCGTTTAAGGCGTCGCAGAAGCTGATACCAGAGATTATGCCTAAAGAGGTTTTTAAAGCGATAGTAGCGGATTTTTGATCGGCTCCGGGATTTCAGCGCGTCGATAAGCGACGTCTTTCCGACGCCGTCAGGCCCGACGACGGGAATGATGCGGATGCGGCGCAGCCACTGCGCATGGATGCGCTGCAGGGAGATTCGCAGTCGTGTCAGACGCTCCTGGCGCTGCTTATTGTGATTGTTACATGTAAAGAGAATACGCTTTTCAACCAGTTGCGCATTGGCCCATGCCGCGTGTTCGCCAAGCGATTCGGGTGCGGCAATCACCGCATCCAGACGTGTTTGAAGCTCTGTATCCGCGAGTTCGGGATGCGAACGGTAGTGTGCGAGACGCATCTGTATCAGGGCGTCATCAAGGCGCTTGTTTTTGGTTTTGAGGTGAGAGAGGTAGTAAAGAACCTCGATAGTGCTCTCAAGACGATGAAAACCTTCAGTGTCAGACTTTATATACGTGGCAATATCTTCGTAAAAGATGTATCCGAGTGTTTGCGTGTCGCGTACTTCAAGGTGGTTCCATATTTCGACGGCGATACTGCGCGATTCGAGCGGATGGAAAAGAAAGAGTTTGGTCTTTCCCGCTTTGACACGGTCGATGACAAAATTGACAGATGCCGCCGAGGCAAGATCAAAAAGGGTTTGCGCTATGGCGTCGATGGCATCCTCAGGCGCGAGAAAATCGTAATCGCCTTCGAATGCAACGGCTTCTTCGAGCGGTTTGTACCGCAGTGATGCAAACGGCAGGTTCTGTGCGCTAAGGGCTTGGAGAAACGTATCGAAAAAGAGTATCAGCGGATGCAGTCGGCACTCCAGAAACAGGGAATTTATCAGGTTATGTAGGGTATCAGCTTTTTGCTTTCATTCAACCCAATTGGGATAAAATGCCCTATTTGCTCCGGGGATATCACGCTTATGTTATTTTTACGCAACTACTTTTTCATCTTTTTTCTTGCTTATCTGATTCTCTTTGTCAGCAAAATGGTCTTTGCGCTTTATCTGGACGCTTTTTTCGATACCTATGCGCTGACACAGAAACTTCATGCCGTAGTGTGGGGGTACAAGTTCGATTTTGCGGTCAGTGCCATCATTGCGCTGCTCTCAACGCTTCCGGACCGTCATAAAAAGAGTACGGTGCTGCTCTCAACGCTGCTGCTGGTGTCGCTGTTTCTGTTCCAGATTTCGGATATTTTCTATTTTTACGATGCCAGCCGCCATGTCGGATATGAGATTCTCGATACCTTTACCGATGCGCTGAGCCTCTTTAACACGGCGCTGCTACAGCATACCGGCGTCACCCTTGGCGGAGTGCTTTTCGCTGTGTTGCTCGCCCTGGGGCTTTACCGCGTACTGGGGCGCGTCATCCGTCCGGTTGCATGGGATCGGTACGCCGTTGTAAAAAAACTGCTGCTGATTGCACTGAGTGTCTTTTTCATACGCGGTATGTTCAATCATATTCCGCTCAACCCGTGGCAATCGAACCAGATAGGAGATGGCAAACTCGCTTCCATAGCACTCAACGGAACGTACAATATGATTCACGCCCTCTCGGTAAGCAGTTCCAAACTCAAACCGCTGCGTCTGCCGGTTGATACATCGGCAGCGCCGGAAGAACTTATTCCGGAACTTTATGAAGGCTATCAGCCGGTAGCTGCGAAGCTGGAGCGGCCGAATGTGATCTTTTTCTTTTTAGAGAGCTGGAGCTGGGTGAAGATCTCTCCGACGATTACCCCGTTTCTGTTTGAGATGATGGAGCGTTCGCTGCACCCCAATGTGATGCTGGCAAACGGGCACCGTACGACGGAAGGGATCTTCGCGACACTGACTTCGTACCAGAACCCCCTGGGCAAAAGTGTTGCCAAAACCCAGTTGCAGGATTACACATACGACTCCATTATCGACATTCTTAACAAGGATGGTTACGAGAGCATCTTTTTTCAGGGAACGGCCAAAGAGACGAGCGGGACGGGGAGCCTTTCTCAGCAGCTGGGCTTCAAGACCAGCTACGGCAAACATGACGTAATGCAGCGGCGTTATGGCGAAAATGCATGGGGTGTCTTTGATCAGGACCTGTACGACTTTGTACGGCGCAGGGTTTCGGGGCTTGAGAAGCCTTTTGTCATCGGCATCAACGGGGCGACCACCCATGATGACATGATTCCCGAAGATGCGGTGATGGAACACTTCAGCGATGATGAGGGCGTCAATAAAAAACTTAATGCCTACCACTCGGCTGACAAGGCGCTTCGGGAGTTTGTCACCGCAATGGAAGCGGAGCATCCCAACACGCTGTTTGTTTTCTTCGCAGATCACTGCGGCATCGTCAACGGCAGCGCATTTGAGAATTACCTGATTCCTTTTGGCGTCTATCACCGCGATCTGACGCCCCAACACTATGATGTGATACTCTCCCAGCGCGATATCGCACCTACCGTGCTGGATCTGCTCTATGGCGACTATCGCGCCAGAATGCCTGATGGCAGCGGCAAATCCCTTCTAAGCGATACCCGCTTTTTTAACGATTATTTTCACAACGGCATCCTGGGCTGGGTGGAAGGCGCGCATGGTGTCGAAATCGACATCAGCAGCGGCGTGTACGAGTGTTTTGAAATTCAGGGAGATGGGCAGCGTCCATGCGCCTGCGGCAGCATTCATGAAAAACTCTATCACCGCGCACTGGCATTCAACCGTATTTCGCAGAAGCTTCTTTTTGAAGGAAATGTTCCTGATTTTCACCGCTACAAAGGGGAGTAAATGCTTATACCAACCACCATTAACTATAGCGACGCAAGAGTGAAAAGAAGCGTTTAGCTGCAAGGAAGTGATGTGAAGCCCTGCTTGTTGCAGGGCGAACAGCACTGACGCCGCAGATGAATGCTTCTTTTCACTCCCGAAGG
>JBNLFL010000002.1:0-64119 GCA_050305515.1 Sulfurimonadaceae bacterium | reverse complement strand
GGGTTTGCAGGGGTCTTAAAACCAGCTTTTTGTTCTTTCGTCAATTTATGCTATTTTAACGCAATGGGGTTTGAACATGGTCTGCTTGATGGCTATTTTAACGCAATGGGGTTTGCAGGGGTCTTAAAACGGATCTGCGATAGGGCTGCTTGAAAAGATCATTTTAACGCAATGGGGTTTGCAGGGGTCTTAAAACTTCTTAAAATTCTTCGTGACTCTCAGGGGCATTTTAACGCAATGGGGTTTGCAGGGGTCTTAAAACTGTAAAGCATTGGTGCGTTTCTGAGTCTTGATTTTAACGCAATGGGGTTTGCAGGGGTCTTAAAACTCGTTGATCTTTTTTGAGACGTTTTTTGATGATTTTAAAGCAATGGGGTTTGCAGGGGTCTTAAAACCTGACAGCAAAAGTAAAAAGGTTAGAAAGAATTTTAACGCAAAGGGGTTTGCAGGGGTCTTAAAACTAAAGCCAAATCACAAATACGAGTGGTTTCATTTTAACGCAAAGGGGTTTGCAGGGGTCTTAAAACTCGTGAAAGTTGTTGATGACGCAATCGATGATTTTAACGCAAAGGGGTTTGCAGGGGTCTTAAAACACGGGTCACTCTATCTTTCCACAGAGGCAAATTTTAACGCAAAGGGGTTTGCAGGGGTCTTAAAACGCCTCCTCTTCACTCACGACAGTGGCGATATTTTAACGCAAAGGGGTTTGCAGGGGTCTTAAAACGGCATCAAGCTCGGAGAGGTGTCTGCGCAGATTTTAACGCAAAGGGGTTTGCAGGGGTCTTAAAACTCAGAAGCGGGGGTCCTCGAGCCGAAGAAAATTTTAACGCAAAGGGGTTTGCAGGGGTCTTAAAACCCAGTGAGTGTTGCATCAACAACGACTTCAATTTTAACGCAAAGGGGTTTTCAGGGGTCTTAAAACATTAAAGCCACAGCTACCGTTAGCCCGGTATCTATTGCTAGCTTTAGAAAAATAGAAGATATTACTACTTTGGAAAAAAGGCTGGAGAGTATGAGCGCATGGCAAGGACTCCCATTTCCCTTGCATAGCAGTCCGGACGCAGAAGCTTAGATGGCAGGCTTAGGTTTTCGAATAGAGTTTCCTCCTCTACTCACTCTTTCCTACAGCCTCCTGCGGCGTCTTACGGCTGGGAGATTCACCGCGTCACATGCACCTAATGAGATCATAACATAAAGGCTGTGATGTGAGCATGAAAGCATGTACTATCCCGGAACGGTTGTTTGAGTGATTATAGTTAAAAGCAGGAAAAATGAAAGAGGGGCAAGAGGCGAAAACGCCCCTTACATGTAAGAAGAAGGTTTATTCGATTTCGGCATCGATGACGTCGTCATCTTTTTTCTTCTCGCCGGAAGCTGCCGCGCCGCCCTCTTGCTGTTTGTACATCTGCTCCGCCATTTTGTGGCTGGCGTCTGTGAGTTTTTTGACTTTTTCTTCAATCTGCGCTTTGGTTGCGTTGGTGTCTTTAAGCAGCTCTTTGAGCTCGTTTGCCGCCGCTTCGATAGCCGCTTTGTCTTCCGCGCTTACCTTGTCGCCGTTTTCGCTGAGGCTTTTCTCGGTCTGTGCGACGAGGGCATCGGCCTGATTGCGCAGGTCAACCATTGCTTTACGCTCGGAGTCTGCCGCTTTGTTCTTCTCGGCATCCTGAATCATCTGGTTGATCTCCTCATCAGAGAGTCCTGAGCTACCGGTAATTTTGATCTCCTGCGATTTGCCGGTGCCCTTATCCATCGCTGAAACGGTCAGAATACCGTTGGCGTCGATGTCAAAGGTAACCTCAATCTGAGGCACGCCGCGCGGTGCGGAAGGAATGCCGGAGAGCTCGAAGAGACCCAGAGACTTGTTATCGCGGGCAAACTCGCGCTCACCCTGAACAACGCTGATGGAAACCGCAGGCTGGTTGTCTTCGGCAGTTGAGAAGACCTGAGATTTCTTGACAGGAATCGTCGTGCCTTTCTCAATGATCTTCGTTGCAACACCGCCAAGGGTTTCAATACCGAGTGAAAGCGGTGTGACGTCGAGCAGCAGCACGTCTTTGACGTCACCGCGCAAAACGCCGCCCTGAATTGCCGCACCGGCCGCAACGACCTCATCCGGATTCACGCTTTTGTTCAGATCTTTACCGCCGAAGAACTCGCTCACTTTTTTCTGTGCCAGAGGTACGCGGGTAGAACCGCCGACCATGATGATCTCTTTGATCTGGTTTTTGTCCAGATCCGCATCTTTCATCGCGGTTTTGATGTGGCTGATCGTCTCATCGATCAGTTTTTCAATCATCCCCTCGAATTTGGCGCGTGTCAGTTTGACAACCAGGTGTTTCGGTCCCGTAGCATCTGCCGTGATAAATGGCAGGTTGATCTCGGTTTCACTTGCGGAAGAGAGCTCTTTTTTCGCATTTTCAGCCGCATCTTTCAGACGCTGAAGCGCCATTTTGTCCGCTTTGAGGTCGATGCCGTTGTCATTTTTGAACTCGGTCGCCAGGTAGTTCACGATGGCGTTGTCGAAGTCGTCACCGCCGAGGAAGGCGTTACCGTCAGTCGAAAGTACTTCAAACGTACCATCGGAAATTTCCAGAGTCGTGACGTCGAAGGTTCCGCCGCCCAAGTCGTAAACGAGAACGTTCTCGTCAGACTTGCTCTCCAGACCGTATGCCAGCGCGGAAGCCGTCGGCTCATTGATGATACGAAGTACATTCAGACCGGCGATGGTTCCCGCCTCTTTGGTCGCTTTACGCTGGGCATCGTTGAAGTACGCAGGAACGGTAATGACCGCATCCGTTACCGCAGAACCGAGGTACGATTCCGCATCTTCTTTGAGTTTGCTCAGAATTTTCGCAGAGATCTCCTGAGGTGTGTACACCGTTCCGGCAACGTCAACCGCAGCCATGCCGTTTTTGTCGACGATTTTATAGGTAACTTTGTCATGCGCTTCTTTGGCTTTCTCTTCGCTCATCATCAGACCCATGATACGTTTGATCGAATAGATCGTCTTCTCGGGGTTGGTGATTGCCTGACGTTTTGCAGGGTCACCGACAAGCGTTTCGCCCTTGTCTGTAAACGCTACAACCGACGGTGTTGTATTTTTTCCCTCTTTATTGGGGATGATTTTCGCTTCGCCGCCTTCATAGACAGCAACACAGGAGTTGGTAGTTCCAAGGTCAATACCGATAACTTTTGACATAAATAATCCTTTTTAAATTTTGTATAGTTTTTAGTTGGCTATGACGACCATAGCATCGCGCAGGGTACGCTCTTTATAACGGTATCCCTTCTGGAATGTCGTTACAATCGCGCCGCTCTCATGCTCGGGCGAATCCACCTGCTGTACCGCATGATGAATGTTCGGATCGAACGCTTCGTCAAGGCTCACCTGTGTAATGCCGTGTTTTTCGAGAACGCCGAGCAGCTGTTTCATTGTCAGCTCGACACCCTCGATTAATTTCTCAAGGAGTTCTCCCGATTCCGCATCGCTCTTGGCTGCATTGATAGCACCTTCAAGTGAATCGACTACCGGGACAAGATCTTTGGCGAATTTTTCCTGGGAATACTCCAGTGCCTGATATTTCTCACGTTCGAGACGTTTTTTGATATTGTCGAAATCGGCATGGACACGGGCATATTTATCCTGCATCGCCGAGAGTTCCGCTTTCAGTTTTTCTATTTCGTTTACTTCGGCAGGTTCTTCAACCGCAGCGTCATTCTCTTCTAGAGTCTCTGCTTCGAGTTGTTCTTCTACTTCGTTTTTTTCTTCAGTTGCCATATAAAAAACCGACTCCTTTTTTGAAATCTGGAAGTATTATACCAATTGAGTCATTTACTGTCAAGTAGTAGTTAAATTTATTTACTTAATATACTTTAGTCTATTAGACTCATATATAGTAGTTTGCCTTACATGTACATAACCGCTCTGATAGCATTTTTCCTGCTTCGACTGAATTTCCATTGAAAATCCAATGTATCCATACTAATTTACTATGGTATTTAATTATTTCTATAACCGACCCGGAGTCCCCTGATTCAGGCATTTCTTTACATGTAAACGCATTCAGAACCTATTGGAGACGGCAAACACCTTGACACTGAACAGTCATTCACCTATAAATATACATTCAATCCATCCTAAGGACATACATGAAGTATTTCGCAGCATTCACCCTCATCACGCTCCTGGCATTGCCCCTTTTACATGCCGATCAGAATACGGCCGTTTATCAGGGGCAAAAGACTTATCTCGTCAAACTCAAGACACTTTTCAGGCAGGATGAAAGAAGTTTCGCCTCGCAATATAAGGCCCTGCAATGGCATGAACGCTTTCAAAACCACGCGCAGGCCTTCATCGAAGAGTACAGCAGCCGGTATCCGAAAGCCTCGCGCTATCTGCATTCGAAGGCATTTCAGGAACGAGCACCGTTTCTGGAAATTTTTCTGACAACCTACGCGAAAGAGAGCGGAAGAAGACCGCAATGTACCTGCACACTGTAAGCATGGCAAAAGTTCCGGACAGGAATTTGTTATAATCGCTCCAATTCATAACAACAGGTCTTCCCATGACAATAACGCGATCCAAACAATTTTTATATTTCCTGACGTTCTCTTTTGCGTTTCTGCTGTGGTTTGCCCCGGTTCCGGAAGCCCTTAGCATCGAAGCATGGCATCTCTTTACCATCTTCCTTATTACCATTGCATCCATCATGCTGGGTTTGATGCCCATTTTTACGGCAGCCATCATTGCCCTCGCCTTTGGAGTACTCAGCGGAAATCTTAATCCTGCAGCCGCCTATAACGGATTCGACGAGAGTTTCATTTTACTGATTGTCGCGGCATTTCTGGTAGCGCGCGCTGTGGTCAAGTCCGGGCTCGGCAAACGCATCGCACTGCTCATTATCCGCAAGTTCGGACACTCGACGCTGGGGCTGGGCTACTCCATGATGGCGACCGATCTGCTCATCGCACCCGCTTTTCCAAGCAACACCGCCCGTTCGGGAGTCCTCTTTCCCATTGTCCACGCCCTGAGTGCCGACAGCGGATCAAAAGTCGCCGACGGCACCAGAAAAAAAGCGGGTGCCTACCTGATGATGAACTCCATGGCGGGTATCGCCATCTCATCATCGCTCTGGCTCACTGCCATGGCCGCCAATCCGCTTGGCGCGGCCATGGCCGAACAGATGGGTGTGCACATTACCTTCGGTTCCTGGTTTGCCGCAGCCATTGTTCCGGTTCTGCTTACTTTTGCACTGATTCCCTGGGCACTTTACCGGATTTTCCCGCCCGAATTGCAGGATACCCCGCAGGCACCGATGACGGCACAAAAGGAGCTGGAAAAAATGGGGCGGCTGCACAAAAACGAATGGATCACCGGCATCACATTTATTTCGATGGTGCTGCTCTGGGCTTTTTCCGATATGCTCGATCTCGACAAAACCGCCATTGCCTTCGGCGGTCTGGGCGTTTTGATGCTCGCCAATATCTTTACGATGGAGGATATGAAAAGTCAGGGAGAGACGCTCGCTACCTTCATCTGGTTTGCCATTCTTTACGCCATCAGCAGCGAACTCAACCGGCTCGGATTCATGAGCTTTGTGGGTGAAAATATCGCCTCGCAGCTACACGGACTTGCATGGCAAAGCGTCTATGTTATCCTGATAACCCTGTATGTGCTGATTCACTACCTTTTTGTATCGCAGACCGCCCACATGCTGGCACTTTTTGGTATTTTTCTGCATGTCGGCATCGACGCCGGCGTCCCTCCGGAACTTCTGGCGCTGATGCTGCTTTTTGCAACCAACTTCAACTCCGTCATCACGCCCCAGGGCTCAAGTGCCAATGTCCTCTTCGCCGGATCGGGATATCTCGAAGCAAGCGAGATTTACCGCTACGGCGGTGTCGTTACCCTGCTCAATACACTGGTATTTCTTACTGCGGGAACCGGCTGGATTCTCCTCATATCCTAGTATTGAATTATGTTACAATCTCCCTAAAAGGAGAGGTATGAGGCAGATCGTCGAATTTCTGTTCAGACTCGGTTTCTGGCCCTACATTCTGGTCTTCACCGTTCTTGCCGTCATTGTCTCGGAACTGTTAATAATCATTCAGAGTTATTGGCTCAAAGGAACCTTTTTTGACGCGGATCTGTTGATAGTCGGATTTATCACTCCGGCTATCGATGCATTCGTACTCTTCACGCTCTCGGCATTCCTGATTCGTCACTTTCATCATCTTCACAAAAGAAACGAACAGCTCACCGCACTCTTTGACCGTGGTGACATCATGCTTTTCAAATGGCGCAATGACGCCAACTGGACCGTCGAACACGTCTCAACCAATGTCACATCACAACTGGGATTCGAATCCGGCGAATTTTTGAATGGCACGATTGCTTACGCTTCACGTATCCATCCGGACGATCTGGCAGGGGTTGGACGCGAAGTCTCTCGGGCACTCATGGAAAAAAGCGCGTTTTTCATTCATGAACCCTACCGTTTTAAAATTGCCGACGGTACATATCGATGGCTGCTTGACCGTACCCTGCTCGTTTACGATGACGAGGGCAACGCTACCCACTTTTTAGGCTACATCAGCGATATTACGAAACTCAAACAAAATGAAGCGGCACTCAAAGAGAGCGAACTGCGCTGGAAATTTGCCGTCGAGGGAAGCGGTGACGGCTTGTGGGAGTGGAATATCCCCGAAGGCACCATCGACTTTTCAACGCAGCTTAAAGCGATACTGGGCTATTCAGAAGATGCACTCGGAAACGATGCTGCCATCAGTGTAGAGATGCTGCATCCCGAAGACAGGAAGTGCTACCGTGATGCGCTGGAGAACTATTTGCATGACCACTCTCTTCGTTTTATCAATGAACAGCGGGTGCGCTGCGCAAATGGCTCCTATAAATGGATACTCAATCGCGGCATTACCGTAGCGTGGGACAGCGAGGGGAACCCCTCACGGATGATCGGAACCTACAGCGACATTGATGAACGGAAAAAACAGGCTGAGGCGCTCGCACGCAGTGAAAACGAGCTTAACGAAGCGCAGCGACTGGCCAAGATCGGGAACTGGCGTCTCGACCTTGTGCAGAACCACCTGGAATGGTCGGATGAGATCTACGCTATTTTTGAAATTGATGCCACCCTCTTCAGGCCCACTTATGAGGGCTTTCTCAAAGCCATCCATCCCGAAGACAGGGATCTTCTCAACAGAACCTATTCCCACTCTGTCGAAACCGGCGAATCCTACGAGATAACGCACCGGCTCCTTTTTGAAAACAATCGTATCAAATACGTCATTGAACGGGGCGAGACGCTCTATGACGAGGCAGGAAAGCCGATCATGTCGCGCGGTACGGTGCAGGATGTCACCCGCACCCATAACATTCAGATGGCACTGCTTGAAGCCAAACATGACGCAGAAGCGGCCAACCGGGCCAAAGGAGCCTTCCTTGCCAATATGAGCCATGAGATCCGCACGCCTCTCAACGGCATTATTGGACTGATGCGCCTCCTTGCGGGAACCGAACTGAGCGCCAAACAGCACGATTACCTGCAAAAGGCGATGCGTTCTTCCAATGCCCTGCTCTACATCATCAACGATATTCTCGACTACTCCAAGATCGAAGCCGGAAAACTCACCATCGCCCCCCATCCGTTTCGACTCAGCGCTTTGACAGAAACGCTTGCGGGTCTTTTCAGTCATACGGCTTCGATCCAGGGAACGCAGCTGACTTTTCACATGGATCCCGAACTCTCGCCCGTCTATATCGGCGATGAGCTCCGTATCTCCCAGATTCTGACCAATCTCATTGGCAATGCCCTTAAATTTACCAAACAGGGGCGTGTCAACGTCCGTTGTTCCGCGGAGGGATCAGACATCGTCTTTGAAGTTGAAGATACCGGTATCGGAATGGCTCCCGAAGTCGTCGCATCGCTCTTTCATGAATTTTCCCAGGCCGATAATTCGATCACACGCGATTACGGCGGCAGCGGACTCGGACTCGCTATCACGCGTCAACTTGTAGAGCTCATGCATGGTAATATCAGCGTTATCAGCCAGGTTGGCGAGGGGAGTACGTTCCGTGTCACGCTACCGCTTGAAGCGGCACCTGAAAAAACGGTTCCCGACATTGCCAACACGCTCGACCCGGCTTCGCTCGCATCCATTGCCGGTGCCCGTGTGCTTGTTGTGGATGATGAAAGCATCAATCTGCTTGTCGCACAGGATACGCTTGAAGCCCTCGGTCTGCGTGTTACCCTTGCCTCAAGCGGTGCCGAAGCGCTCAATGCCGTTGCCGCGGAACGCTACGATCTGGTATTGATGGACCTGCAAATGCCGGGAATGGACGGCTTTGAGACCACACGCCGCATTCGCTCCCTGCGCTGCTGTACGACACTTCCCATTGTCGCCCTGAGTGCAGCGGTTATGGATCAGGATTACCGTCACACTCAGGATGCGGGCATGAACGCCCATCTGGGTAAACCCATTGATCCCGAGGCGCTCAAACATGAACTGATCCGGTGGATCAAACCGGTCACTGCCTCCGCAGCGCCGCTCCAGAGAAGAATCCGGGATGATGCCGTGATTTTGCCCGAGCATATTGACGGCATCGATCTTGACGATCTTCTGGCACGGCTTGGGAAGAACAAAAAATCGGTCCGGCGCCTGCTGGAACATTTCGCCTCCGAATACCATACCATAGATGCCGCGATTGATGAGAGTCTCAATGACCCCGAGACCTTTCGTCAGATGATGCACAAAATCAAAGGCGTTGCCGGGAACCTCTCCATGAAAGCGCTCCAGCAACTCGCATATAAACTCGAGCAGAATCAGGCGCCGCAGGATCGTGAAAACGACCTTGAAAGCCTCAAAAAGATGATCACGCAGCAGATTGGCGTAATACAGAGCAGTTTTAGTTCACCCCTACCCGAGACGGTTCTTGCTACCAATACACTCGATCTTAATACGGCAATACAACAACTTCTCGATGATATGAATTCTTCCCGTTTTATTTCAACCGAACGAATTGATATACTTATGGCACAGATGCGTTTTCTTTTCGATCCCGAATCGCTTCAAACCGTGCAGAATGCGCTGGAACGGTTTGACTATGACAGTGCAAAAGAGGTGTTGAGCAGGATGCAAAAGGAGCTTTTATGAACAGTGTTCTGATAGTCGATGACGAACCGCTGAATATTTCGCTGATATCACAGATCCTTTCTCAGGAGTATGATCTTTTTATCGCTACAAGCGGGCAGCGCGCCCTGGAACTGCTGCGCCAGAATCATATCGACCTGATGCTTCTGGATGTCATAATGCCGGAGATGGACGGGTTTGAAGTCGCTTCGAAAATGCTCTCGAATCCGCATATCAATCCGGTCCCCTTTATTTTCCTGACGGCGCAATCAAATATTGAAAGTGTCATCAAAGGCTTCAATGCCGGGGCCATCGACTACATTGTCAAACCGTTCAGTAAAGAAGAGCTGCTGGTTCGTGTCTCGACCCATTTGAAAATCCACGCCCTGCAACGTGAGCTCGAAGTAGAACGCAAACGACTGCAAAAGCTTTTTGACCTCCAGAAAAATATCATTATCGTTACTGACGGCAATGCCTTTAAAATCGCCAATCGCTCCCTGATCGACTTTTTTGGATCTCATTCGATAGAAGAGTTCAATGAGAGCACCCTCTGCATCTGCCACCGTTTTGTCCCGCAAAACGAACAGTTTCATCTGGGACTGGTCCCCTCGGATATGAAATGGCTGGACTACCTGCGTTCGCTTCCCTCCGAAAAACGGATTGTCTCCATGAAAAATGCCAAAGGAGAGCTGCATGCCTTTAACGTCACGATCAACTCCTTTGAAGATGATGACTATATTCTCAGCTTCAGTGACATCACCGCAACCATAGCACTGCAAAACGCATTGCGGGATGAAACCATGATCGATCCCCTGACCAAAGCCTACAACCGCAATTTTTTCGACTCCCACATCGATCTTCTGCTTAAAACCCATAACGGCGGACTTGGTATCATTCTTTTCGATATTGACCATTTCAAACGTGTCAACGACACGTATGGCCATGATACTGGCGACAAGACCCTGCAGGAAGTCGTGCGGCAGGTAAAAAAATCGATCCGGAAGGATGACCAGCTGATCCGATGGGGCGGCGAAGAGTTTATTGTCATTATCGTCACCCATTCGCAAAGTCTGCTCGAAGGGGTTGCCGAAAATCTCCGGCACCAGATTGAAGCCACTGCTTTCGAAACGATCGGATCGCTGACATGCAGTTTTGGGGCGACGCTGCACCGTAAAAACGAGCAAATCGCACAAACCGTCAAACGCGCCGACGACGCCCTGTATAAAGCAAAAGAAGCGGGACGAAACCGTACCGTTCTTTACTGATGCCGTTTCGGCGCTACCATACGACAAGCACAAACCATTTGAGGAGTTATAACCATGAAAACCATCGGCATCATTTTAGCCCTGACCCTGCTTGCGGGATGCGCTTCGAAAGCATTCGACGCAGATTCTTACGAACGCCAGAACAGTGCGGCGGAAAAAAGCCTTGAGAGCCTTTAGGAGCAGATCATGAAATGGTTACTGGGTATTCTCTCCTTTTTTGTATTGCTCTGCGGGGCACTCTACATTCTCGTCTTTACCCCTCCGGGGAACAACCTGCTGCGTAGCGTGATTGAAAAGAAGATCAATGATGCCTTACATGTAAAGAGTACGCTTGAAACGTTTGTACTCAATTCCGATACCTTTCGCATTGTTCTCGCACTTGATGATGCCAACCGCATTGAAGCCACCGGGAACTATGCCCTCTTCACACAGGCATTCAACATTGCCTACCGGGTACGTCTGGAAAAACTTGAAAACCTCAAACCGCTTACCGGAGAGCAACTCTTTGGAACGCTGCACACGGAAGGAAGTGCCGTTGGCGACATGGAACATATCGCTATCGAAGGCACCAGCGACCTGGCGCACTCGCAAAGCCGCTATAACGTCACACTGGAGCATTTTCAGCCGCAACGCGTCACGCTCGATATCAAAGACGCACGTACCGAAGCCCTGCTCTCCATGCTCGGCCGCGCACCCTATGCGCCTGGGGCGTTACATGTAAACGCGGAGATCACATCGCTCGATCCCGCAAACCTTCAGGGCACGGTAGCCTTGAAGCTTGAAAACGGCCGAATCGATACGAAGCTGATGCAGCGCGATTTCAACCTGACACTCCCCGAAACCGAATTTTCCATGCAAAACGATCTGCAACTTCGCGGTCCGCAACTCGCCTATCAGACCCGTTTTGATTCCAACCTCGCGCGTATCGCCTCGGAAGGTAATGTCGCACCCGAAACGCTTGCCACACAGGTGGCCTTCAACCTCGATTTTAAAGAACTCGGGCTGCTGACCCCGCTTACCGGTACTCCATTAAGAGGTCCGCTGCATCTTGAGGGGACGGTGTCGGGTGACCGCGAACGTATGAGCGTCAAAGGCAGCAGTGACATTGCACGCAGCCAGACCCGCTTTGATGCCCTGCTCGAAAAACTCCAACCCAAAACCGTACATGCACAGATCAGGCATCTGGATCTTCCGGCACTGCTGCACATGGCGGTTCAGCCGCATTACCTTGAGAGCGGATTGCTTAACATGAGTGTCCAAATTGACGATGCCACGCCGCAAACACTTAAAGGGCGTGTCAATACCCACATTACACGGGGAAGTATCGACCCTCTCACAACCGCCAGGAGTTTCGCGCTTGACCCCATGCCGCCGATCAGCTTTACCGCGAGTACCGATTCGCAGCTGCACAATACCAAAATCATAAGCCGCATCGACCTCAATGCCTCGTTGATGAACCTGGGCATCCAGTCAGCCCGTTTCGATACGGCCACCCAAACGCTTGAGAGCGATTATCTTCTGATGCTCAAAGACCTCGCGGCGTTACAATTCGCAACAAAGCAGAAAATGCAGGGAGCCATGACCTTTGATGGAACCATAAAAAAAGCCAAAGATCTGGATCTGAGCGCACACGCCGAGACACTTGGCGGCACTATCAACGCTACCGTTCACAATGATGATCTCAAAGCCCGGCTTCAAGGGCTCCAGACGCTTCCCATACTGCACATGCTCTACTATCCGGAAGTCTTCAGTTCCGCACTTGAGGGAACACTCTCGTATGACCTCAAAACAAAAAACGGCACCCTCGATGCGCAACTCTCCGATGGGAAATTTACCAAAAACGACATGGCCGACCTGCTCAAACAGTACGCTAAATACGATCTTTACAAAGACCGTTTTACAGGTCAGATCAAAAGCACGCTTGCTCCCGAACTCATTACGTCGGCACTCGCGCTCAAAGGGGGTAGCGTCACAATCAACGACCCGAAAATGGTGATCAGTACGAAATCAGAGCAGATCAAATCCGACCTGAAAGTAAGCGCCAACAACAATCCCCTTCTTTTCAAACTCCGCGGGCCGATTAGCAAACCCGATGTGAGCGTTGATGCCAGCGAACTGATTGAACGCGAAGCGGGCAAAGAGCTGAACAAGCTTTTTAAAAGCCTCTTTTGAGCCTTGAAAGCTGCTTCAAACCGTCTATAACAGATAGTTTATGGGCGGCGGCGGCCCTTATAATACGAAATTCGCAAAATTGATCCTACCTGTTCGAAGTAATCAATTGCGCGAGCGCCGCATCGTCGGGTGCATAGGCAATACGGCTGATACGGCCGTCTTTTATCCACATCAGCGTGATTGAGCCCTCTTCATAGGGCAGGCTCAGATTAAAGGCAGTGTCGAATGAGAGCAGAATCGGATGTGAATAGCGCTGCATCCTCGGCTTGACAAAAATGGAAAAAATGCCTGAAGGCACCTGAGAGACATCGACCAGCATGGCGCACGCTTTCATGGGATGCGTTTTAAAGTAGTCATTGAGCATCTGGGTCGTCTCACGATCCCACCCGATAGCCCAAAGCGCTTCCGAACCGATGGTATGATTGACATCGAACTGATCGGCAAGGGTACGCGGCTCGATGCGCTCGCCCACCTGAAGCATCGCCGCGACCATCAGCACGGGCATAAGAAGCAGCAGTAACTTCATACATTCTCCTAATCATTTCTTTCAAGCGCCATTTTACTCAAAAAGCGGCACACTTCTCCCATGAATGCCCTTGAAACCATCTACCGCTATCATGAGCGGACCAAACACCGAATCGATCGTTACGCCGCATCGCTGGGCTACATGGACTGGACGACGCAACCCGATCCGTTTCGCGCCTACCACGGATGCGAAAGTATCGAACTGCCGCTCACCCTCGAGCATCCGACGCCGCCGTACCATCTGCTTTTTGAAGCTGAAGCGCTACCCGTCGCACCTTTACATGTAAAGTCGCTCTCCCAGCTGCTGCAGTTTGCACTGGGCATCGCGGTGTGGAAAGTCGCGGGAGGGAGCCGCTGGGCACTGCGCGCCAATGCCAGCAGCGGCAACCTGCACCCTACCGAAGCCTATCTGATCCTGCCTCCGGTACACGGTATAAGCGAAACCGACGGCCTGTATCACTATACCCCGAAAAATCATGCCCTGGAACGACTCGAATCGTTTACATGTAACGCATTGTGGGAGCAGACTCCGGAGGGAAGTTTCTACATACTGCTCTCAAGCGTCCTCTGGCGCGAGGCGTGGAAATACGGGGAACGCGCATGGCGCTACACCCAGCTCGACGCCGGCCACGCCCTTCAGGCCCTGCATGTGAGTGTGAGGATGCTTGGATGGCATCTGCATGTCTGTGATGCACTCGACTCCAGCGTACTTGATACGCTGGGAGGGTTTGAGCAGCATGCGCGTTTTACGCCTTACGAATATGAAAGCGCCGATCTTTTAGTGCGGGTTTCACCCGTGAGCGAATCCTCCACCCCCGACCTGGCACCGCTGCTTTCCCAGCTTTCACACCCGTTTGAGAGCATTGCCAACCGTCTCAGCCCCAACCATCACCACTGGGATATCTTTGAGCAGATCGTCCCGGCAGCCTGCGGCAGCATGGTGCTCTCGCCCCTGCCCGCAAACGCACCGAAACGACCGAGCCGCGCGTCAGGCGATGTCGTCATGAAACGGCGCAGTGCCCAGATGATGGACAAAAATCGCTCCGAAATAAGCAAAGAGGCGTTTTTGCAGCTGCTTGAAAGCGTCCGAAGCGATGCCGCTCAGGTCCATCTTATGCTGTTTGTACACAATGTCATATCGCTTGAGCCGGGACTTTACTGCTATGTCCGTGCTTCCAGTGCGCTTGAGACGCTCAAAAATGCCTGTCATCCCGATTTTGCGTGGGAAGCGGTAGCACCCTCGCTTTACCGGCTTCAAAGCGGCAATTTCCGTCCGCAGGCCAAAGCGATCTCCTGTACTCAGGATATTGCCGCCGATGGTGCGTTTTCTCTGGGAATGCTCTGCCATTTCCGTCCGCAGCTTGAGCGTCACGGCGCGGCGCAATACCGCGCCCTCTATATTGAATGCGGTGCCATCGGGCAGCAGCTCTATCTTGAAGCCACGTCAATGGATCTGAACGCCACCGGAATCGGCTGTTTTCTCGATGATGAGATGCACCGCCTGCTGGGACTCCAAGATGACACCTTCCAGAGCCTCTACCACTTCACCATCGGACGCGCCATCGTCGATATGCGCATCCAGAACGATCCACCCTATTCGCGCTAGAGGGGGCTGCTGCGCAGCTCGATGCGCCGCAAAACGACAGCGCTCCAGTAAGGCACCGACTGCACCAGCAGGGTTGCGGCAAACACCTGCACTTCCAAAATAGCGTTGCTGTTGGTCACCAACAGCAAGAGCGCGCCCAAAAGCAGCGCACTCCCCAGTATGGTCTCGTAAAAAACCGGATTGGCGGTGCGTTTCTTGGTGTTGCCCCCTTTTTCCGTTCTCTTGAAAGGAAGCCCGTCTTTTATAAACCCGTCAAACACCGCTTTGAAGATGATAAGCTGAAGGCTCATCGCCGCAATGGCGCTGAGCAGACTGCTTTTGAAGTCTGCCCGCACACGGTGGCGGTAGAGAATGAATGCGTGCAGCACATTCACCCCGAATGCCGTAATGATGGGCAGGGTCAGCGGCAGCGTCGGAATAGTCACCCCCACAAAGACAATAACCGGAACCCAGATAATGTTAAGCAGGGCCATAAGCGGCCCGAGCGCGTCAAAGAGCCAGAGCAGCCACCCCGTGATGAAGTGGTGTTTCTGCGCGCGCGTGAGCGTCGTCGATTCGGGACGGAAATGGCGCCAGTGTTTTTTGAGAATCTGAATAGCCCCGTAAGCCCAGCGGTGGCGCTGGTTTTTGAACGCCTCGATGGTATCAGGCAGCAGTCCCCAGCCGTAACGGCGGTTGGTGTAGTGCGCAGCATATCCAGCTTCAAAAAGCCGGAGTCCCAGTTCGGAGTCTTCAACAATCGTGTCCGTTCCCCAGCCTCCGACCTCTCTCATGGCGCTCAGACGTACCATCAGCATCGTTCCGTGCACCACGATGGCGTTCTCCTCGTTGCGCACGACCATACCGATATCGAAAAAGCCCATGTATTCGGAGTTCATGGCCTGCTTGATCAGCGATTCGCCGCCGTCACGGTGATCCTGAGGCGCCTGAACCAGTGCCACCTTCGGGTCTTCAAAGAGCGGCACCAGATCAACCAGCCAGGAGGGACTTACGACATAATCGGCATCAAGAACGGCAATGATCTCCGTACGCGGATCGATCTGCTCAAGTGCCACGTTGAGTGCGCCCGCCTTGAAACCGGTACATGTAATATTCAAAAACCTGAAATGCGCACCCAGCTCTTCGCAATAGTGTTGTATCGGCTCCCAGTAAAACGGCTCTGGCGTGTTATTGATGATAACAAGCACCTCATACTCGGTGTATTGAAGCTTTGAGAGCGCCTCGAGCGTTTCCATGAGTACATGGGGCTGCTCTTTGTAGGCAGGGACGTTGATGGAGACGAAGGGGACATCGTTCGCAGTCAGATTCAGCGGCACCAGCCGCTCTGGGGCAAAGCCCAGGGTGCATTTGAAGAGTTCATTCACCTTCGCCAGCGTCGTGACGACAAGCGGCAGCATCAGCAGGATTCCCATCAGCCACATCACCCAGGTACCTGCGTTCATGTAGTTGACAAAGGGGTAGAGCGCCGCCATCGATATACCAAATCCCATGGCCTGAGCCGCGAGCGCATAGGTGAGCGCATGGCGCATATTGATGCGCTGATCACGCAGTCCGAAGTAACCCAGAAGGGCTCCCGCGAGCAGAGCCAGCGCCATCTGATAGGGCCAGTAAGGATTAATGACTGTGACACTGTCAAAGTGGAATTTCGGTTCGCGTTTGGCATTATAAAGACCCCAGTAAGGTCCCACGCTCCCCTCGTCCACCCCTTTCCAGCGCTGATCGAACGCTTCGACGATGTTATAGTCCCACCGCTCCCTCTGGGCCAGGCGTATAAAATCACCCAGGAGCAAAATTTCGTTTTCAAGCGTCGCCTTGGCTTTGCGGTTGTTATACCCGCGGCTGGGCCATCCGAACTCTCCGATCACTACCGGTTTGTCACTATAACGGCTGCGCAGCATCTCGAAATGCAACCTGACAAAAGCGAGTGCATCATGCACGTCGATACGCTCCCAGTACGGCAGCAGATGCACCATGATTACATCAACGCGTGCCACAAGTTCAGGATGCTCCTTCCAGATATGCCACACCTCTGCGGTCGTCACCGGCAGGGCACACATCTGTTTGACCTGATCAATATAGCGCCCGAGCTGGGGGATAGTAACTTCTTCTCTTAAAAGTGCTTCATTGCCGACAATGATGACATTAACCAGCGGCTGGTAGCGTCGCAGGAACTCGCGCGCGGCAGCAACCTCTCTGGCATTATCCGCGCTATTGGCACTGATCCAGAGCCCCAAATCCAGCCGCATCTGGTGTTTTTGCAGGTAAGGTGCAACGGCAAACGCGTCGCTGACCGAGTAGGTCCGTATTTTTGTACTCAGCTGCGAAAGAATGTCAAAATCGCGCTCAAGCTCCTCCGCAGTGAGGGAACGACGTTCAAATCCCGCATAGGGCGCATAGGAGAGTGAAGAAATTTTGCCGATGCCTCCGACACCCAGAGCGATACTCTGGCCTCCGATCAGCCACGCGGCAAGTTGAAGAAGTGCGGCACCAAGGAGTGCGACATAAAGATTACGCAATCAGTGCGATCCTTGTACGGGGGTGAGCCGTTTGCGAAGCAGCAGCCACAAAATCACTGCCGCAGCGACCATCAGGAGGCTGAGTTCCTGCCCCTTTGTCATCCAGCCGCAGCAGATGAATCCCAGCTGCACATCGGGCGCTCTCCAGAACTCCGCAGTAAAACGCGCCAGTCCATAGGCAAAACCGTACAGCAGCACCAGTTCTCCGTGAAAACGTTTGTAACGGCGGTATATGTAAAGCACGATAAAGACGAGCAGGCCTTCGAGAACCGCTTCGTAAAGCTGTGAGGGATGGCGTAACACACCATCGACATAGATGCCTACAGGCAGGTCGGTCACGCGCCCGACCAGCTCCTGATTGAGGAAGTTACCGATACGCCCGAAAATATACCCGACCGGAATTGCCGTGACGGCGACATCAAGAATCAGCCCGATGGGGACCTTGTGCTTGAGGTAAAAGAGGTACGATCCCGCAAAGAAGCCAATCACCGCACCATGATAGCTCATGCCCCGGATTCCCACAAACTCTCCGTCGCGGTAAGGGTTGAAAATCTGCCACGGCTCGCTCAGATAGGAGGCGGCATTCGGATCATAAAAGATGATGTATCCCAATCTCGCACCCAAAATGACACCGATTTCGACATAGATAAAATAGTCGTCAAGCTGCTTTTCCGTAATAGGCAATCCGTCATGACGCACCAGCCACTTGGCGGCGAAAAGTGCCGTCAGCAGTGCCAGAACGTACATCAGGCCATACCAGTGCACCGGAAATCCCGCCACCGTGACGGCGACGGGATCGAACTGCTCGTAAATGTGGTTCCAGAACTCCATGTGCACTCCTCGGCAGCGGTTTATATGTAACGTATGTCTATCGGACAGCCGGAAGCAGATGCCGCTTACGCATCAGAATCTTCCAGTGCCTCGGCGATAAGTTCAATAGGATTTTTAAAGAGTGCGTCCACTTCGGCTTCAAAAAGCGAATTGGTGATCTGCATGCGGCATGCCGAACACTCCGCCGCCACAATGGGAGCGCCCGTTGCCTTGATCATGGCGGCCTTGGGCTTGCCGGCAGCCTGGGCGAAATGGAACTTCTCGGTCTGCATCGTCACGCCGCCGAATCCGCAGCAGACGTTGGGGTCACTCATCTCGTCAATCACGTAATTCTGTTTGATGAGCGTTCGGGGCTCTTCATAAACCCCCTGCATTTTACGTGCATGACAGGGGTCATGATAGGTTACATGTAACGCTTTTTTCGGTCTTGAAGCGAGCAGCTGATGCAGATGCGTATGTTTTTCCAGCCACTCCGTTGCCATGAAGATTTTATCTTTCAGCAGGCGCGCCCGTGTCTGCCACTCAATGTCATCATGAAAGAAATGCTCGTAATCCACACTGATCATCGCACTGCAGGTCGCCTCGGGAATGATGATTGCCTCGACTTCGTCGATGAAGCTCTCGAAATAGCGGATGTTTTTCTTGGCGTTGTGCGCCACCGTCTCGAAATCTCCGGTAAAGTACGCCGGAGCCCCGCAGCAGAGCTGCTTTTTGGGAATGAACGCATCGATCTCGAGATGTTTGAGAATCGTCATCAGGCTGTCGCCGATTGAGGTATAGTTGTAGTTGGCCAGACAGCCGATAAAGATCGCCACCTTGCGCTTGCCGCCGTTGTTCGTGTTCTCGGGGTAGCTGTTAAGAAACGAGGTTTTCCCCATGGAAGGAAGGAGCCGGTCTTTTTTGATGATCGGCAGGCTGAAACGCGGCTCCATCGAACTCTGTTCCGCACGGATCTTGAAACCGCAGGTCTGAAAGACATAGCCCATTTTAAAAAGCACGTCCATCAGCGGGCGGTTGCGCAGCAGCATGAAAAACGCTTTTTTATACCATGCAATGCCAAATTTGTCGGCGATATCGCTGCGCACCTGTTCGATCACCATATCGGTCGGGAGCGCTTTGGGACAGACATCGGTACAGTTGGTGCACAAAAAGCAGCTTTCAAAAATCTCTTTGGCATTAAAATCGAGTTCGAGCTGCCCGCGCTGATACGCCCCGAGCAGGTCAATAAATCCGCGGGGGCTGGTGACCTCATCGGGATTGACATTGTGAATGGTACAGACGGGAATACACTTTCCGCATTTGACGCAGGCGTCGGAGGTTTCGGAAAAGTTAAAGATGTCCTGCGGTCGTTTTTCCATGTTACACCGTTTTTGAGAAGGTCTTTTGTGAAGCCGCATGCTTTTTCATATAAGCGTCAAACGGCATCGAAATATTGCGGATCAGCAGGGTTCCGGTAGGTTTACATGTAATCGCGCTCTCAGTGATTTCAAGCAGATCATCCGCTTCCATCGGGAGCAGGGCCTCGATGGCATCGGCGAAATACTCTTTGAAATTGATGCCGAATGCCGCTTCAAAGCGCGTGATGTCCAGTTTGAAATTGCTCATCAGCTCCATGATGACATACTGGCGGATACGGTCGTCGTCGCTGAGCTCAACGCCGCGCTCAAACGGGAGCTTTCCGGCATCAATGGCCGCTTCGTATTCGTGCATGTCCTTGAAGTTCTGCGCATAATAATCCGCCGCGCCTTCACCGATAGAGGTGAGCCCCACTCCGACGAGATCGGCACCGCCTTTAGTCGTATAACCCTGGAAATTGCGGTGCAGTTCCCCTTTTTCAATCGCTTTGAAAAGCTCGTCTTCGGGTTTGGCGAAGTGGTCCATCCCGATCATTTTATAGCCGCGCTCGTTCATGATGTCAATCGTGGTCTGCATGATCCGCAGCTTCTCATCCGGCTTGGGAAGCGTCGTCTCATCAATTTTGCGCATCGTCTTTTTAAGCCACGGCACATGGGCGTAGTTAAAAACCGCAAAACGGTCGGGATCCAGTGAAATCGCCAGCTCCAGCGTCTCTTTAAACGTGGCGAGCGACTGGTAGGGAAGACCGTAGATCAGATCGACGTTGACGCTGTGCATCCCGTATTTTCGGGCCAGATCCATAGCCCCTTTGGTAACGTCATAGGGCTGCACGCGGTGCACTGCGACCTGAACTTTTTCGTTGAAGTCCTGAATGCCGAAACTGACACGGTTGAAACCGTTTTGACTCAGCACCTTCATCTGCGCTTCGTCGATATGGCGCGGATCGATCTCGCAGCTGATCTCCGCCTGTGCGGAAAAATTACCGAAATGGCTCTTGATGGCCGCTATGATCTCTTCAAGCTGTTCGGCGGAAAAAAAGGTCGGCGTGCCGCCGCCGAAATGCATCTGAATCACTTCACGCGAGGTATCGACGTGTTTGGAAAGAATCTCCATCTCGCGTTTGAGATAGTCGATGTAGCGCACCTTTTTGTCTTCCCGTGACGTAAAGACCACGTTGCAGCCGCAGAAATAGCAGGCATTGCGGCAAAAAGGCAAATGGAAATAGAGTGAGAGCGGCCGCGCTTTGGACTGGGATTCGAGTTTCTGGAGGTAGCGCTCATACGTGAAAGCACTTCCAAACTCCAGCGCCGTCGGATAGCTGGTATACCTAGGTCCGGGGCGGGAATATTGCGTGAATTTGGCAAAATCGAGCATCATATCTCTTTACATGTAAAGTAGCCGCGATTATACCTTTTCGTGTTGAAACGGGAATTAAACAACAAAGTTGCGCCACACGTGACGCATGGTAACATTAAGCACTTTTTTCGTCATAAGTTCAGATAATAAAATCTAATTTATCAACTATTTGATATTATAATGTGATACAAGTCTAGTACGGCGATTGCACATCCGGTCATCTCCCGCCGTCTGAGAAGGAAAAGTCATGGGAAAAATCAAGGTTCTGATCGTAGAAGATGACGATGTCACGGCAGCCAACCTGCAGCTCTCGCTGGAAAAGCAGGATTATGAAGTCGTCGGCATTACAGACAACGCCACTCAGGCGCACAGCAAACTCAAAATTTACAATCCCGATATCATCTTCATCGACATCTCCCTTCAGGAGGGTACCGACGGTATCGACCTCGCGCATTACATCAACGAAAATCAGAAGAAACCCTTTATTTTCCTGACAGCCCACACAGATGATCATATTATTGAACAGGCGAAACTGACCGAACCTTACGGCTACATCGTCAAACCTTTTGATCCGCAAAATCTCCATGCCACGATCATCATGGCGCTGCACCGGTATAAAGAGGAACAAAAGCGTCAAAGCAACATGACGGCGCTCAGGCATGACAAAAGCAATCTCGAAAAACTGCTCTATGCCAAGAAAGTCTCAGACAAACCGATTGTACCTTTCGGGCAGGAGTACTACCTCGATATCAGTGTCTGTGAAACGTTTTATGAAAACAAAAAGATCAAACTCACCCGCAAGGAAAACGCCTTTATCCGCCTGCTGGTGGCGCAATTGGGATCGGTTGTGACATTTGATCAGGTTATCAAATATGTGTGGGAAGAAGGCGGTGCCACTGAAAACAGTGTCCGTACGCTTGTCTGGCGCCTTCGTAACAAACTTCCTACCAATATTATCAAAAATGCGTCGGGCGTCGGTTACTATATCGAAGATTAAATACGTATTGCGCTGCCATCTCTTTGCTTTCAAATCAGAAAGCCCGGCAGCCGTTATCATCCATCCATCGCTCTCATAGCATGTAGTGTCCTGAACCAGGCACCAGGCGCGTTCAAACAGAATCTTTTTGCTGTTTGAGACATTTCCATCCTGCCCCATTCCTGATAGCACCTGAATTCTTTTAAAAGAGAGACTCGCTGGTCTCACTATCACTCCTGCACCGCTTCACACTTCTTTGCCTATGGATTAAAAAGAGATTTTTTCCATCAGCATATTGACGCTTAAAATAACATTAAATCATCTTTATAATAATTTAAGCTTATGGTATTTATAATTTTTGCTTCTTACTTTTTTAAGGACAGAATAAGGAAGAGTCAGAAAACAGCTCAAAGGAAATCTATGAGAATCGAAGTATCACGCAGAAAATTCTTACAAGGGAGTGTAGCTTTGGCTGTTGTCGGTGCCAGTGCTTCAGCAACACTTCCTTTTTCTGCTACGGACAAATCCGACAATACCACTACCGAAACGAGAGAGGTTGCCACACTTTGCGAAATGTGTGTAAATAAATGTGCGGCCATTGCCGTCGTCAAAAATGAAAAAGTTGTTAAGCTCAATCCCAATCCGCTTTTTCCGAAATCCAAAAACATGCTCTGCCCCCGAGGCAACGCCGGAATCGATGCACTTTACGATTCTGACAGGCTCAAATATCCGCTCATCCGCGTAGGTAAACGCGGTGACGGTCAATTCAAAAGAGTCACCTGGGATGAAGCCTTTACCTATATCACCGAAAAAGTAACCCGGATTCTTGACGAAGAGGAAGATAACCGTTCCACTTTTTGTTTCTGCGCCGGGGAAGGCATGGCGGAACATACCTTCAAAACCTTTTTTCAGATGTTTGGTTCTGCCAACTGGCTCAACCACTCTTCCATCTGTCTTCAAACAGCCATGGCAGGGTACAAACTGACAATCGGCGATTACGGACAAGCCGATTTTGACAACAGCCGTTATATTATCATGGCGGGCGCCAACCGCGCCGAGTCCATTGTGACTCCCGATACAATGACCCTTTTCAAGCGTACCAAAGGACGCGGAGCCAAACTGGTTGTTGTTGATCCCCGTTTCACTAATACCGCAGCCAAATCCGATACATGGCTTCCCATCAAGGTAGGCACCGATCTCGCATTTGTTTTAGCCCTGACGTATGTCGCACTGAGCGAAGAGCTCTACAACAAATCTTTTGTTGCCGAAACCTTCAATGATTTTAAAACCTACAAAAACCATATCCTTTCAAGCGGTTACACACCCGAATGGGCCGAACCGATCACCGGGATTCCTGCAGAGCAGATCTACGATGTGGCACGGGAATTCATGGCTCATGCACCGTATGCGCTTTACTATCAGGGGCGCCGCAGTACTTTTTCCAAAAACGATTTCCAGCTCAGACGGGCCACGGCACTTTTCAGTGCACTTGGCGGCGGCATTGACACCAAAGGCGGTATCTGCTTTGGCAAAAAACTTCCGCTTGCCCCGCATGAGATTTCTGCTCCGCTTTATTTTCAGGCGGCACCGCGCTCTGTAGAAGCCAAGGAAAAACCGCAAATCGGTGAAGCCGGCTACGCTGACTGTGCCATTGTGGGTGAGGCCGGTTCATGGATCGCCTGGCGTAATCTTGTCGTTGAGGAGAAAACGCCCTACCCGGTTCGGGGCATGTTTATCTACAAACACAATCCGATGCAAAGCGTTCCCAACATCGCTAAAACCCGGGAGATGTTTGAAAAACTCGATCTGGTGGTCACCATCGATACGATGCCCAGCGATACCGTGATCATGTCAGATGTGATTCTGCCCGAATGCACCTACCTTGAACGTACCGATCCCATCGCATCGTTTGGCGGTATTGAACCCGCCATTGCCCAACGTAATCGTGTCGTCGATCCCATGTACGAAAGCAAACCCGTGATAGAAATTTTGCGCGGCCTGACCCAAAAACTTTCCAGACCCGCATTTGAAATCACCAAAAAGTACGATTCGGAAGTTCAGGATGCCATCGAAGCTGATGGGGAAACTGCCGTTTATAACGAATATGACCTGAGCAAACCGTTTGAGCATTCTCAGGAAACGTTGAACGTCCATGCCGTACACAACTATCCCGGTGCCGCGGAGATACTGAAAACCAAGGGGGTTTTCTATCCCGGCATGGAAAGCAATTTTCAACAACGCTCTGCCAATGAGTACCAGTATTATCCCGAAGCGCTCAAAAACTATTCCGTACGCAACCGCATTTTCGCCACCCCATCGGGAAAAATCGAATGCACCCTGCCCAATATGACAAAAAACGGCATCGATGCCATGCCGACGTGGCGTCAGGAGTATCTCCGTACGATCCCCGAAAATCAGTTCATACTTATTTCGGGACGTCATGCCCAGTTTACCCAATCAGGCACGTCCAACAATGCGATGCTGCTGGATCTACTGCCAACGAACTATCTCTGGATCAACAAGCGCAAAGCTGAAACAATGGGCATCAACTTCGGTGATTTTATCGAAGTGCAAAGCAAAAGTGGAAAAATCGCAATTCGTGCCTATCCGACTGAGAAAATCGGCAGTGATACCGTATTCATGATTCATGGCTTCGGAGCCGCTTCGGATGGTCTGAGCCGGGCATATCACAACGGTGCCAGCGACAATGCTGTCATCGAAGACCATATCGAACCCGTGTACGGTGCTGCCGCCATGCATGAAACCTGCGTCACAATAAGGAGAGTCTGATGGCCAGATATGCAATGGCACTTGATTATAAAAACTGTATTAACTGCAAAGCATGCGAAGTTGCATGCAAAGAAGAGAACGGTATCTTGCTCGGAGCAGACAAACATCGTATCTGGGTCGGTGTCAAAGAGATGGAAGGAGTGTTTCCCCACCTGTCGATCGCTTCGCAAACGTTTGTTCCGAGCCAGTGCCAACACTGTGACAACGCACCCTGTCAGGAGGTGTGTCCGACAGAGGCAACCTACTATAATGAAGCGGGCGTGGTATGCGTTGATCCGGAAAAATGTATTTTGTGCAGCTACTGCATGAACGCCTGTCCGTATGATGCCCGCTATGTTGATGACCGAACCATGACAGTCGACAAATGCACTTTCTGCTCGGACACGCGCCTGATCCACGGTGAAACAACCACCGCATGTCAGGCGACATGCCCGACAAAAGTGCGTATTTTCGGAGATATTGACGACCCTGAGAGTGAAATTTCCCAAGTGCTTCGTACGCGGGAGCATTACGTACTCAAACCGCATCTGGGAACAGACCCCAAACTATTCTATCTGATCTGAAGCAGGAGGGATCATGCAAATCAATCAACTCATACCGTTTAAACGGATGACATTCAAAGAGCTCTTTACTTTTGAGAAGACCCTATCCAATGTCACAGCGGCCGTCGTGGTCGTGACACTGCTGGGGCTCCTTACAGCGGGAGCCGTATTATATTTTCTGCATGGGCACCATGCCTACAACGTCACACGCGCACATCCCTGGGGACTGCTCATCGCCATCTATGTCTTTTTTGTCGTCTCCAGCACCGGATTATGCATCATCTCATCCTTGGGGCATGTTTTTGGAATCAAGGAATTCGATATTATCGGCAAACGGGCCATTGCGGGGGCAATAGTCACCATTCTTTCGGGTTTTGCGGTTATTTCACTTGAAATCGGCCATCCGATCCGAATGATGATCTATAACGTTCTCACTCCCGGGCTCACTTCGGCCATCTGGTGGATGGGTACGCTTTATGGTGCCTATCTGGCATTTATAATTCTTGAGTTCCTGTTTCTGCTGCGTCACGACCATAAATGGTCCAAACTTTTCGGAACCGGCGGATTGCTGGTTGGTATTGCAGCACACAGCAATCTGGGAGCCGTCTTTGGATTTCTGATTGCTCGACCCGTCTCCAACGGGGTTTTCTACCCGGTTTACTTCATTCTTTCGGCAATGATCACAGGCGGATACCTGATCTTTTTGATGTACGGGTTCAAATACAAGATGGTGTTTCCCGATGCGATTTCCCGGATGCTTGAAAAACTTGCCAAAATTCTCGGATTACTTCTGGCGATTCTCATCTTTTTCGAACTCTGGAGAATGATTACCGCAATTTACGGCGGTATGCCCGAACGTGCACAAAGCGCACTCCATATCATCAGCAGTCCCAATTTCCTCATCGGAGAGGTACTCTTTGGCATGCTGATCCCTTTTGCAGTCATTTTAAGCAGCAAAGGCAAGGCCCTTAGTGCCATGGTCTATGCTTCGGCACTGGGAATGATCGGAATTTTCTTTATGCGTTACGATCTGGTTCATGATACCCAGCTCTTTCCGATGCAGACTCTCAAGACAACGGAATATCAGCTTGTTCCGCAGTGGGTCTCCTACGTTCCCTCATTTGCCGAAATGGCCATAGCTGCGGGGGGTATCGGTCTGTGCCTCTTTCTGTACTACGTTGTCGACAAACTGTTTGATCTTGACGAGACGTCGGAATACAACCATTGAAACTCGGGAGCATGGCATGAAAAAACGAACTGCGCACCTGCTGATGCTGACATCGCTTCTGGCACCGCTTTTTCTTACGGCTGATGCTTTGACACTTGAAGAGATTACACAAATTGGGAAAGAGACAACCGACGAACTTCATCACAGGATTCAAAGTGAAGCACTCAAACACAAAGGAAAGGGTATTGTGGATATGGCACAGTTCTGTATCGACCGCGCACAGGCCATTACCCATAACTATAACCAGCAACTTCAAGGAGGTATCAGTATCAAAAGAATCAGTCTGAAAAATCGTAACGATGCCAATAAAGCGGAAGCGGATGAAATTCCGATTCTCACAGCACTGGAGCAGCTTGCACATGCCAGTGCCTATCTGCCTGAATATATCATTCAGATCAATGAAAACGGCGACTACAAATATTATCAACCCATCATGCTCGCACAACACAAATGCGTTACATGCCATGGGAAACCATCCCGCATTCCCTCGGAAGTCCGTACCCTTGTGCAACACCACTACCCCAATGACAAGGCTACCTCTTACGACGGGGGAGATTTCAGAGGCGCGTTTCTCGTAGAGATTCGCCAACAGAGGGCCAACGCGCCCCTTAATCCATCTAATACAAAGGAATAACCCATGCCATTACGTCACCTTAACTTTATCTGTTCGCTTGCATGCATCTGCACCTTCACACAACTCTCGGCCCAGACCCACGATCAGGCAGAGATTTTTGAAGTAAAATGTTCCAAATGCCACGGTGCTCATGCCGAAGGGAATCCGGCTAAAAAAGGTCCCGCTCTCAATAAGGAGAGTGTCAACTATCTGTGGATGGAGATGACCGATCTTCAGGGCAATCTGAGTCTTATGGACGAGACTTTTTCCGAACATGCCAAAATGGAACACAGCATGCAGCGACTTGAAGAACTCGGATACCACGTAAACCCTAAAACAATGGCAGAGTACATCTTTACAAACTTCAACAAGGATGCCCGCAAGACCTCATCTCTGTAGCCGTAGTAGCATACCAAAGCAGTATTGTCTTCTTTGTCCGGCAACTGCGCTACCCGCTACAAGCCCTTACAGTCCTGTTTTTTCATACTCTTTTAACAGGACGGCGTAGGCCTCTTCGTATTCAAAACTCTCATCGCGTTCCATCGCGCTCTGCTCAAGTACCTGAGCAATACGCCAAAGCTCTTCAAAACGAAAGTTGGCGCTGGAACCTTTGACATTATGGGCAAGCCTTGCCATCTTTTCATAATCGCCGGATTTGATCGCTTCAAACAGTTTTGGCAAAATATCTTCCATCTTCCGCGCATAGATTCCCAGCAGTCCCCATAACTCGTCACTGCTAAGCTGCAACTCTTCCTGAAGCGCCGCTGTATCCACGGCGCCATTATGTGCGACGTACTGCTCCGAAGGTATCTCCTGCATAATACTTTCTGCTTCGAACAGATAATTTTTGAAGACGCGTTCAATCTCCTTGATCACGATCGGTTTTCCTAAAAACTCGTCATAGCCGTTTTGCATCCCGCGCTCTTTTGCCCCTTTGATGACATTGGCCGTTAACGCCACGATGGGTGTATGCGCACGTGCACCGGCCTCTTCATGGGCAATGATCTCCCGTGTCGCATCCAGACCGTTTTTCACCGGCATCTGTTCATCCATCAAAATCATGTCGAAAGTATCGTTTTTGAAGGCATCCACGGCCATCTGCCCGTCACTGACAATCAGATACTCCAATCCATAGCGCTGGAGCATGACTTTAATGAGTTCCTGATTGGCAAGATTATCCTCCGCAACCAGAATCCGGCCTTTAAATCGACGCTGTTTTTTGGCCGTCGCCTGCTCGTTCTGGTCGCTCTTGCGTGTCACGGAGAGTTGAAAGGCATTGTAAATCTTGGCACAGTAAAACGGAAAGAAAAGCGGCACGATATGCGCGTCGCCGTCATACCGGTCGCTCAGGTGATCCATAATGGCAATCATCGGCATTCTTCGCTTGCGCAAACGACCCAGCCGGTGCATGTCAATCTCTTCATCCAGAAAGAGTACCAGCTCGTATCCATCAACGTCTTCCAGTGCAATCGGCGTGCGCTGCAATCCAAAAAAATCAAGGTAATAGTTCAGGGATTCAAGTGTTTTCGAACTGTTTTCTCCGATACGCAGCAGACCGATTTTCATCTGTCGAAACGGTGTCGGATCAAAAAGATGAAAACTGGAGTTCTCCCCGATAATGACCGGCATGTTCAGAATAAACGTACTTCCCTCACCCGGCTGGGAAACGACTTCAATGGATCCGTCCATGTGTTCTGCCAGTTTTTTGCAGATGGAAAGCCCCAGACCGGTTCCGCCAACGAGCTTTTCAACACTCGAATGGGCCTGGGAAAAAGGGTCAAAAATACGCGTGATATCATTTTCATGCAGTCCAATTCCCCAGTCACGTACTTTGATAATCAATCGCGACCGGTCGCATGAGACCCGAACTTCAATATGCGAATGCGGATCGGAAAACTTGATGGCATTGCTAATAAAGTTGGAGACGATCTGCTTGATCCGCAAAATATCTGCCGTCAGAATGTGCGGAATCATCGGATCGAAATAACTCAGCAGCGTAATCTGTTTTTCATTGGCACTCGGTACGAAGAGTTCAAGCGTTTTGCTCAGCTGCTCATGGATATTAAACGGCCGCGGCTCAATGGTAAACTCTCCGCTCTGGAGTTTTGAGAAGTCAAGAATGTCATTGATGATGGAGAGCAGATTTTCTCCGCTGTTGTGGATGATATTGAGATACTGCTGGTGCCGTTCGCTCATCACTTCATCCTGCAAAAGCGAAACAAACCCCAAAATCGCATTAAGCGGTGTCCGGATCTCGTGGCTCATGTTGGAGAGAAAATACTCTTTCGCCTCCCCGGCCGCAACGGCTTCGCGCGTCGCTTCAATGAGCGAGGTCACTTCATAGCTGATCTCCATATATTCGCTGACTTTACCCTGATAGTCGCGAATCGGCAGCATGGTCATATCCACGTAATAGGCTTCACCGTTTTTTTTCCGGTTCATCACCGTATCATGAAAAACCGCGCTGTGCGACATTGTTTCATGCACCCGTTTTCCGAGTGTAGTGTCATCCCAGACAATATCGTGCCTCGTGCCGATGAGCTCTTCGGCACTGTAACCGCAGCGGCTGATGAAATTGTCATTGATATAGGTAATGACACCGTTGATATCGGTCTTCGAAACAATGGCACTCTCGTCAATCGCTTTCTTGTACTCACCCAGAAGCTGTACATTCTTCGCAATCTCCTGCTCTTTTTGAAAAATGGTGTCGGTGTATCGCTTGAGAACGCCGGAGAAATTCTGATCGAAAAGGTCGCTGATCTCGTCAAAAAGGTTTTGATCGTTGATATCGGTTTCATAACTGAAAGTGAGCATCGTCTTTCTGAAATGGCTGCAAATGACGAAAAGCTCCTGCGCACTGACGTCGCGATCCTTGAAATACTCCAGAAGCTTCCCTATAACCGGGCAATCCCCGATTGCCACATGCCCCAGAACCACATCCATGAAATAGTCAAATACCTTTAAAGCATAATGATCTTCAAAATACGCCCTGTCAATCAGATGCCGGTCCAGCACCTCACGCAGATTCGGTGCGGCAACCCAGATGGAGACGATCGTTTCTCTGGCCTCCTGAAATCGGGGCAGATAATGTAAAAATGTAGGGAAAGTCGTATGATGCATGCAGCGATTATATCACAATGCCTTATTACTATTTCATTTTTGCATCTATGACAAAACTATCGATTTCAAAAATATCACGTACTGCAAAGATCTCTGTATGATTATTATTTTATTTATATAAATAATAATAAGTATAATAAATAATAATTCAAATGTCTGCTTGACTAATAAACGTCACTTTTTTACACAATCAGAAAGAGAGGCGTGAAAAGTTTGCTCTGACACTACCGCTTTTATAACCTGAATGGTGATACACTTTTTTTAAATCCGAAATAGTTAGGGGAATTCCATGTTACATAACCAATCCAATAATGAGATGCTTGAAACGCTTTTAGAGCATCAAAGCGAGATGTCACGCCGTGACGCTCTGAAATACATGGCCATCTCCCCGGTAGCCGCCGCAACCCTGATAGGTTCTACGGCGGGTACCGCTGATGCCATCGCTTCGGATGCCAAAGGAAAAATTGTGATTGTAGGAGGCGGGCTTGCCGGAGTATCAACGGCTGCCCGTCTCTGCAACAAACTTTCCGATCCCGATATTACCATCATCGAACCTGATCCGCGTTCGGTCTCCTATCAACCGGGGCTGACTCTTGTCGGTTCCGGACTCTGGAAGCCCGAAGAGGTACTTTACAAACGTGATGACTTTTTACCAAAAGGTGTCAAACTGATCGAAGACAGCGCCGCTACATTTGATCCCAAAAACAATACCCTGACCACCAAAGGCGGACTTGAAATCAGCTATGACTATCTTGTCATCGCAACAGGGATGATGCTTAACTATGCCGCTATCAAAGGGCTTGAGGGTGAAATCACCACCTGGGGCAAAGACAACAGTGCCGTGACCGCGAACGTAGGTAAAAACGGCCTTCACTCCATCTATTTTGCCGACGGTGCCACTGCGACCTGGCAGGGAATTCAGGAACTTATTGAGAAAGCCAAAGTGCACAGCGGTCCTGAAAAACTCCAGGCGCTCTTCACCCATCCCGATACTGCCGTCAAATGCGGCGGCGCGCCTAAAAAGATCATGTATCTGACGCATGCACGCCTTGAAGAGGCCGGCGTCCGAGACAAAGTCGAACTGACGTTCCTGCCCAACGGCGGCAAAATGTTTGGTGTGCCCGAATATCATGAAGCCATCTTGCAGCAGTTCAAGGATCGTGGCTTCAAATGGCGTTATAACCATAATCTGGTAGAGATCGATCCGGAAAACCGTATTGCCGTTTTTGACAAACACTGGGAAGAACAGGGGGCTTATGACGAAGTTCTTGAAGAGTACGACATGATCACCAAACATGAGCGTGTCGAACTTCCCTACGATTTCATTCATGTCACACCGCCTATGAAAGCATGTGACGAAGTCGGCAACTCTCCGGTAGGTTCAGGGAAAGGGTGGGTTCCTGTCAAAAAAGAGACTCTGCAACACGTCAAATTCCCCAATATTTTCTCACTTGGGGATGTCGCAGCCGTACCGCTGGGAAAAACCGGAGGTACCGCGCGCAAGCAGTATAAAGTTCTGGTTGACAACCTTATTGCAACGATGGAAGGCAAAAAAGAGCTTCCGGCTGCCTTTGATGGCTATACCGTCTGTCCGCTTATCACGAGTATCGGTACCGTCATGCTGGCGGAGTTTAACTGGACTAACAAGCCTATTTCCATCATTCCGGGACTCGATCCGACGAAAGAGCGCTGGATCTGGTGGATTTTGAAAGTCTATCTGCTCAAGCCGATGACCATGTACGGCATGCTCTCCGGACGTGCCTGATTTAGCGCGTTACATGTAACCTTACATGTAACGTTACACCCCTTGCTGCTACGGCTTTACCAGCCAGTAGGACAACGCTCCCACAATGGCCACTTTCCATAATATAATGACGATGGTTCCAAAAGCATTACCTGTCTGACAACTGGTGCAGGAACTGTATTTTTGCGTCTCCCATTTGGCGACGATGGCATAACCGATCGTGAGTGGAAAAACAACGCCCAAGGCGATCATCTCAGTCAGGAAAAGCACTTCGCGCCCTTCGCTCCCGAGAAAGAATGCAACAGGTATCGACACTGTCGTCAAAGCGATAATCCATCTGATGGCTGCCGTAAAATAATCCCGATAAAAGACCGTCGGACACGCGTCGATAGGTTTGTTGTTTTTGACTAAACCAAACTCGAGATGCTCATTGATGCGCGCTTTCATCTCCTTGTCGACCCGGTCCACAAACGTACTGCCGTCACAATAATCGAGCTGATGCTGAAACGTACGCGCCAGATCACCCGAAACCGCGCGTGAATGTGAATTTCTTTCCATATCTTCATAAAGAATCGTGAGCGATTCAAAACGCTCCACGTCGACACTCATGTTCTCATAATAGGGGCTGCGCTCTGTTGCGCTAACGCGCCCCTGCTGTTTGATGTAGCGCACATTGATGTAAGGCGTGTAAACGCCCTCCTCGCAAAGCACGATGATGTTGTACTGAAGGCCAATCTGATTGGCACTCAATGCAGCAAGATCATTGGCTTTCATCGTATCGATCATATCTTCGATACCGTCGCGCAGCGTCTCATTGAAAAAACGAACGTTTCCGGCAATATTACGGATGCGGGAATCGGGGTATTTTAAAAGTGGTTGAATCATAATGGCAGCTCTGTATTTAGGTAAGTTGCAGCCCAAAAGGGCTGCGTAAAAAAGTTAGTGGCTTTTGCTGACGACAATCAGCATTTTCAGGTTGATCGCAATGAAGCGAATAATCTGCCACAGTTTGCAGGTACGCATAAAACGGGCAGTACGTCCCGGAATCATTGCAGTATTGAACTTCTCATTTTTCGCAAAGTTGACTTCTTCTGGTTTCATAGGCTCTCCTTCTTTTTTTTGTTGTTATTATTCTGGAATCAAAGTCCAGCCCGGCTTGAGCTTCGCTTTGTGGATAAACATGTAATGCAGGATGTGCTTGATCCAGTGTCCTGCCAGACCGATTTCACCAAAGGTGTAGTCAGTGTCACGACCTGTTCCCGGATATTTGTCGAAGTCAGGTACAACCGGATAAACCGTCATCGCCGCTGCCTGACCGTCCAGCCAGCCTTTACCGGCTGATGCCACACACGCCGCGCCCATTTCTGCCATGGAAGCTTCATGCAGGTGTGCATTCTCACCGTATTTGATCAGGTCTGCAATGCTGTGCGCAACTGCTTTACCCATAATACCTGAAGGCATACCGGTTCGTGGAGGTGTCGGGTTGATCGGCGTTCCGTTAGGAGAACTCATCGGTTTGGAAATGATATGCGGCGGTGCGAACGCAATACCCGCTGCAAACATGTTTTTGTATTTAGGATTTTGATATTTGCGAGGCCAGTCGGAAGCTTTCCACTGCTCGTAAGGCTTCGGAGTGTAATCCGCATCGACTTTCATGAAACCGTTAGGCGCGAAAATTTCAGAGGTGATATCTTCACCTGCTTTGTCGTAGGCTTTGAAGCCGACACCCGCAAACGGAGGAATCAGCATGGCAAAGTCAAACGTATGCTCGCCTTTGGTACCGTCAAGCTGCTCATACTCTACACGGCCCGCTTCAACTTTACTGACGTGTGCACCGAGTGTGTAGTCAACACCACGCTCAGCAAAAAGCGACTCTGTAAAGATACGGGAGCTGACGACATAACCGCCCACTTTCATGTGCAGTCCGCCCATACCGAAGTCACCGAGGAATGATTCGTTGGAGATCCACTGGATGTCTGCCATATCACGGACACCCGCTTTATTCAGCTCATGCTCGATGTTGAAGATGTACTCGAACGCCGCACCCTGACAGGTACACATACCGTGACCGGTGCCGATGAGGAACTTCTGGCGTTCCCCTTTTTTCATTTTTTCGATACATTTTTCCAGTTCGTGGCTGGCGTGAACCGCATGATCGGCAGTACAGACGGAGACCGTATGCTCACCGATATTCGAACCTTCACCCAGACCCGGTGTGGCTCCGAAGTTCAGTTTTGGCCCGGTAGCGTTGATGACATAATCATAAGTAATCTCTTCACTTTGCCCCTCTTTACCCTGACCGGTATATTCGATCGTGACGAAAGGTTTGTCGGAGTCTGCTTTTCCTTCAGGATTAATGGAAACCGCTTTAGCCTGTTTGAAGGTGATTCCCGCTTTGTCATAAACCGGCTGAAGGTCAAACGTGACATCCTCTTTGGTCATCTCGCCGACGCCAACCCAGATATTGGATGGAATCCAGTTCCATTTGCTGTTGGGTGTTACCACCACCACTTCATTATCCTTGCCGATCCACTCCTGCAGGAAGGTTGCTGCCGTATGACCTGCAACACCTGCACCCAGAACCACTACTCTAGCCATGCATTTCTCCTTGAACTTCAATCATAACCGTTTGTTATATAAACTATAACCTACGCAATATAATTAATTTTGACTTTTAAGTGTATCACAAAGCAGGCGAAAAAATGCAAGCTTTTAAAGTGAAAATGTCTAAAAACGTGATATTGGTAACGTTTTATCCCTGAGAGATCTTTTCTACAATCTCATACACATTTTTTGAAAGACCTTCAACAGACATAATTCGTTTCAATTCGTTAGACATGTGATCCCGTCGTATCGCATCGAGACGATCATAACTTTTAAATGCTCCGGAGAGTCCGGCGGCGATCATCGGATTGATGCGATCGAGTGCGATGATTTTCTCTGCGATAAAGCGGTATCCCTCACCGTCTGCAGCATGGAAATGACGCAGGTTTCTGGCAAAAACGCCCAAGAGCGAGCGCACCAGATTGGGCACCTTTTCATCGTAAACCGGGTCGTTTTGCAGGGCAATGACCCGATCCAGAACATCTTCACGGTCTGCCGCAGCGAGAATGGAAAAATACTTCGTCATGACCAGCATGTCATCATGATAACTTTCATAAAACTCATTCAGGAAACTTTCGGCTTCAAGCGGTGCAAAATTTTCCAGCAGATCAAGCGCCGTAATCCGGTCGGTCATTGTCACACTCTGCTCATACTGCAACTCTGCAAGGGTAATATAATCACTTTTTTGTGATGAAACCAGATACGCGAGTAAAAGGTTTTTCAGTGCTCTGCGTCCCATATGATCCGGTGTCAATTCGCTTGAAAACGGATCATGCAGCGCTTCGTACTGCGCTGTCATCTCTTTTCCAAACTGCTCAAACAGTGCTGATTTCAGCGCTTTTTTTGCGCGGGCTATCGCATCAATATCCATGACGGTCTGCATTTGAGCGAGTTGCACGTCACTTGGAAGTTCAAGAATCCGGGATTTCAGCATCGGCTCCATACGCCCGTCGCGCAGCACCGTACCAAATGCTTCGAGATAGTTCCCCGTAATGCTTTCACCCCGCATCAGCGAGAAAAGTACTTCCGTTGCATACTGCTGCGACGCTTCATAACGGATAAAACCGTCCGTCTCATGACGCATCAAAAAGGCGTAATCGGTAGGTTCCTGTTTTATGAGAAACGGCGCGCTGAAATTCCGGTTGACCGAAACGACGGGTGGCTGCGGAATATCCCTGAAGGTAAATGACGTCTCGCCCTGCGTCACCTGAAGAATACCACGCTCAAGATCATTGGGGACATCGGAGTGCTCAAGCTGCAGCGGAATCATCCCGCCTTCGGAATCGAACAGTGCTATGGCAAGCGGAAAATGATACGGCAGCTGATCCGCATGATGCACGTTTTTTGGTATCTCCTGACGTACGTTCAGGGTATAGGTCTGCGCTTTTTCATCATGGCTTCCGCTTACATGTAACACAGGAGTACGTTCCTGATGATACCAGCGTTCAAACTGGCTCAGGTCGATGCCGCCGCCCTTTGAGATCGCCCAGAGAAAATCCTCGGTACGCACCGCCTGTCCGTCAAAGGTCTCAAAATAGAGATCCATCGCCCTGCGCCAGCGCGCCTCGCCAAGCATCGTATGCAGCATCCGAATCACTTCCGCACCTTTTTCATAGACGGTCGCCGTATAGAAGTTGTTGATCTCGATATATTTTTCAGGTTTGATCGGATGCGCCGTTGCGGAAGCATCTTCGACAAACTGACGTTCGCGCAGCGCCTTGACATCGCTGATGCGCTGCGTTGCCGCTTCATTCATGTCGGCACTGAAACACTGGTCACGAAATACCGTCAGTCCCTCTTTGAGCGTCAGTTGAAACCAGTCGCGGCAGGTGATGCGGTTCCCGGTCCAGTTGTGAAAATACTCATGGGCAATGACGCTTTCAATGCCGAGGAAGTTCGCATCGGTGGCGCGTTCTTCATCCGCCAGTACATAGGCGGCATTAAAGATATTGAGCCCCTTGTTCTCCATCGCGCCCATATTGAAACTCTCAACGGCGACGATGTTGTAAATATCCAGATCATACTCGCGGCCGTAGCGTTCTTCATCCCATGTCATCGCCTTTTTGAGCGAACGCATCGCATGATGGCAGCGCTCCTCGTTTCCAAGGTCACAATAAATGTTCAACGCGATTTCGCGTCCGCTCATCGTCGTGAACGTGTCGCTGATACTCCCGAGATCTCCGGCCACCAGTGCAAACAGGTAGGTCGGTTTTGGGAAAGGGTCATGCCAGAGCGCATAGTGGCGGCCGCCTTCAAGCGTGCCCGTTTCACTCAGATTGCCGTTGGAAAGAAGTATGGGTTCACGCTTCTCATCGGCTTCGATGCGCGTGGTAAAGACACTCATGACATCCGGACGGTCAAGCGTATAGGTAATACGCCGGAAGCCTTCGGGCTCGTTCTGGGTACAGAACATGTCACCGGAGTGGTAGAGCCCTTCGAGTTCGGTGCTCTCATGCGGATAGATGCACGTCACCACTTCAAGCGTTGCTTCGGCAGGAAAATCCGCAATGCGCAACGCGTGTGCATCAACCTCATAATCCGTAACGGCGTTTTTGTTACATGTAAGGCTCACCAGCTCCAGTTTCTCGCCGTCGAGCACCAGCGTTTCACCTGCCTTTTCGGCAACGATTTTCATGCGGTTGCGCACAAGCGTATGGGTATCGAAAATTTCGAATTCCAGGGAAGTTTCAGGGATGGAAAAAAAGCTGGGAGCGTATGCTTCCAGATAGTGTATGTCAGGTTGCGTCACAAGGCGCTCCTTAGTTCTGAAGTTGTATCACCTCTTCGAGTGCTTCGCAGATCTCCGGGGTAAGATCACTCTCAAGGTAATCTTTGTCATGGCGGGTGGAGACGGTATCGAAATTAAAGTCTTCATCAATGGATGCCGCCGTTGCAAAACGCACACGCAGCTCTTCGAGCGAATAGTTGCCATCAACCAGCAGCGTCGTAAACGGATTGACATTGATGTAGCCGTAACGGCTGCCGACCGTCTCCTTCATCGGCGCTTTGAGCGTCGGTGCGGTAGCGTTTTCATCAATGGAAATGCTGCAGTTGCCGTCCGATGTCAGGTACATGCCCTTCTCCACGATCCGCATCCCGGTGATGTTTGCATCATAATAGTCCCAGCGTCCGCCGCTGACGTAGGAACAGCTGCCCGCGCCTATCGTACAGATCGTCTCATTGGTTTCGTTGTTGTCACGTATGTACGTGAGTGCGGAAACACGGATGGAAAGGGTTACGTTCGATTCGGTCAGATTGCTGCCGATACCGCAACCGGAAAAAAGAAACGTGCTTAATAGCGTTATTGCAGCGAGGAGGTAGGGCATCATCAAAACCTTTGTCCGATGGTAAATTCAAAGTAGGACTTGCGATCACCCTTCTGCGGATCGATCGGCGTCGCATAGACAAACTGGATCGGCCCCATGGGAGAGAACCACTCCAGCGCCGCACCGTAGGAAGAGCGGCTGATCTCCTGCTCGTTTCCGGGTGTCGGAATATTGTGGTAGGCGACATGCTCCGGAACCTTTCCGTAAATCCAGCCCCAGTCATAGAATGCCGCAACCCGCATTTTCGCTTTGGGCAGCAGCGGAAAGCTCAGCTCGAAGTTATTCGAGAAGGTCTGCGTTCCGCCCATGCGGCGCGTGACGCCATTCTCATCCACATAACTTGGAGAGAGCGAGTAGGATTCATACCCGCGTACCGAACGGATTCCCCCCATGTAGAAGCGTTCGGCGATCGGCAGATACCCCAGGTCGGTGACATGATTGTAACGGGCTTTGTAGCGGAAGATGATATCCGCGCCCAGCCATTCATTCAGTCCCTGATACGCTGCAAAATTGGTACGGCTTTTGAAAAACTCGGCATCTCCGCCCAGACCGCCGCGTTCAAAACTCTGCGAAGCAATGAAACCTTCGCGCGGCAGATAGTAGTCGTCCGTATTATCAAACGTCGCACTTACCGTAACCGAGCTTTTCGCATAACTCTCGAAAAAGATCGAATAGTAGCTGTCAAAAACGCTCGAACCGAAATTGTCATAGCCGTTATCCGCATAGGTATACCCCAGATAGCCTGTGATGTGACGGGTGAAACGGTGTCCGGTTCCGACGCTGACGCCTTCGGTGTTGACCGTGTAGTCATTGTAGTCGTAGCGGCTTTTATAAATCGAGAAGTTACCGCTGAAGTCCGAATCGTTCAGGCGCGGATTGGAGATGTTGAACGAGTAGTTCTCGCTCATCTGCGAGCGTTCGAGCTGGACACCCACATTGATGCCCGAACCGAAAATATTGCGGTCGTTCACGCCGACGCTGAGCAAAATACCGCCGTAACTGCCGTATCCGCCGCCAAGCTGGATGTTTCCTGTCGGTGCCTCTTTGCTCTTGACAATCAGATCAATCGTCTGGGCGTCGATACGTTTCTCTTCAATGGTCGTGTTTTCGAAATAACCGGTGCGTCCGAGCGCGTTGCGTGAATCTTTCAGATCGGTCAGATTGTACAGGTCGCCCGGAGCCAGATAGAGCTCGCGGCGGATGATGCGGTCAAGCGTACGGTTGTTCCCGGAAATAATGACGTTGCGGATGTGCACTTTTTCGCCCGGATCAATCGCATAAACGACTTCGACGCTCTGGGTCTCCTTGTCTTTTCGCAAATCCGGAACAACCTGAACAAAGGCGTATCCCAGATCGGCGATCTGTGTTTTGATGCGTTCGGAGTCTTCGCGGAACGTTTTGATGTTGAACGCTTCGTTTTTGCGGAGTTTGACGACCTCGCGCAGCAGGGCATCGTCAATCACTTCATGCCGCTGCAGCAGTACAATGTCGCTGACACGGTAAACATCGCCCTCGACCACCTGATAGCTCATGTCTGCCGTGTAATGGTCGAAATCGACACGGACAAACGGTTCGTCAACCTTTGCATCGAGATAGCCGTACTGCATGTAAAAGTCGCGTATGCGCAGCGGGTCGTACTGCATCTGAGAAAGCTGCATCTTTCCGTCGTTACGCCCCCAGAACCACCCCATGAACTGGTGTTCCTTATTGGCGATGACCTCATCGAACTGCGAGGTCTCCAACCCTTTGACACCGCTGTAATCGAGCTTTTCAATAATGATGTTCTCGCCCTCGTTGACCAGAAACGTCACTTTGACACTACCGTTATCGAGATGCTCCGTCTCGATTTCGACAACCGAGTCAATCTTGCCCGTCTCGCTTAGCGCGTCAATAATCCGTTTTTTGACCGCTTCAAGACGCTTTTCATCGTAAAGCGCCCCTTTTTTGATCTGGAGCAGTGCCTGCTGGGCCTCTTCGTCATTCTCTTTATACCCTTTCATCTCGATCTTGGAGATGATCGGCTTCTCTTTAAAATAAAATGTTACGACACCGCCGTCGGCTTCAACCCGGATGTCCGAAAAATAGCCCTGCTTAAAGAAAGTTTTGACAGCTTCATCAACTGCTTTGGGATCAATGGCATCCCCCACTTCAAAGCCGAGCATCCGCTTGGCAACCTCTTCCGAGATATGAACCATCCCGTCAAAATGAATCGCGGTAATGGTGGTTGCCTGCAGTTGCAGCGCCCAAAAAAGTGTCAGCAGTGACCAAAAAAAGTGTCTCAAATGCGCATCCCGGCTCGAAAATAGGGCAAATTTTAGCGATAAGCGGATTAATATTGCGTAAATATCAAGGCTTTTCTAACAGATTTACATGTAAGATGTCGCAACCAAACCTGAGAGGAGGTAATATGCAGAAGATGACGCTTGGAATTATCGGCCTCGGGTTGATGGGCGGATCGCTGGCTCTGAGTGCCAAAAGCATCCCGTTTATCGACTCCATTGTCGGGCATGACCACAACCCCTCTCATCAAAAAGAGGCATTGGAGCTTGGACTGGTGGAGCGCATCGTCGACTTCAATGCCATTACGGCGTGCGACATCATACTGCTTGCCGTACCGGTCAATGGTGTGATTGCCACTTTGCAACAGCTCGAATCTGTCGCTTCACATACCACAATCATCGATATGGGAAGTACCAAAGAGGTTATCGTCAAGGCGGTACCGCCCGCCATCCGAAAAAATTTTGTTGCCGCACACCCCATGACCGGTACGGAAAACTTCGGGCCCAAAGCTGCCGTAGAAAAACTTTATGAAGATCAGGTCGTGGTTCTGTGCGATCTGGAGCAGAGCGGGAAACATCAGCAGGAGGTTGCAGTACGTCTCTTTTCGGCACTCAGAATGCGGCTGCACTACATGCATGCCCATGAGCACGACCGCCATGCCGCTTTCATCAGCCACATGCCGCACGCCATCTCCTATTCTATCGCCAACGCCGTTTTGGGTCAGGAAGACAAGGAGAACATTCTCACACTCGCCGCCGGGGGTTTTCGTTCCATGAGCCGTCTGGCAAAGAGCTCTCCCAATATGTGGGAAGATATTTTCCGACAAAACGGTGACAACGTCATCGAAGCAATCGAACGGTTTGAAATGGAACTCTCGCACATCAAGACGGCTATTAAAAAAGGGGACTATTCCCTGCTGCACGAGCGCATGAAAAACGCCAACCGCCTTCAGGAAATCTTCTCCTGACTTTCCCCTTTCCAAATTATTACAAATTCAAATCCGTTACACCCCTTGCAATGAGCGTATGACATCACGCTATGTTACGCGATTAACGCCTGAATCACTTCAGTGTGCGCACGCAACGGACATGGCGGTCACGCGATTTGGCATAGTGGTTGACACCGCCGTCTTCAAAATAGACCAGCCATGCATCCGAAAGATCGGAGACACAGACCGAACTGCTCCAGTAATCTTCCCCGATGGAGTATTTGATACTGGTCGTAATTGCAGGATCGTCGCGGTTGATATCGACAAGCGTATAGAGCTCCTGCACTCCGGGAAGACGCCAGTCCGAGAATCCTCCAAGTTCGAGGCTTTTGCAATACGCCATCGCTTCGTCCCAGTCCCCTTTGAGGTTCATGGCCGCAGGATTATCCTGCCACATTAATCCGTTCTTCGTATCGGTATAGGTATCGGCGGCAGCGAGTACCGCAAGCAGCGCGCTATAGAAAATCATTCGCATCATTTCACTCCTGAAAAAGGCTTCTTTGAGTATTTTACATAAATTTTATTTATATATTGCCCTTTCCCCGTCACAGCGTTTTTTCCCGATGTGAAGCGTTACGCTTATGCGGAAAACCGTTTCTACATGTAAACATGGCACAATATGATTTCTCCAGAAAAAAAATAAAGGAGCTGCGTATGTCCAAAGCCATCAACCTTATCCTTGGCAGCGGGGCCGCCAGAGGTCTCGCCCATATCGGCGTTATCAGGGAACTCGAACGGCAGGGATATGAGATACGTTCTTTGGTAGGATGTTCCATCGGTGCCCTGATCGGAGGCTTTTACGCAGCCGGAAAGCTCGATGCCTATACCCAATGGGTGCTCGAACTCAGCGAACTCGACGTCCTGCGCTTTCTTGATATTTCACTGCGCTCGAAAAACGGCATTATGAAGGGCGACAAGATCATGAACGAACTCCGCTCCGTCATAGGTTCGCACACCATCGAAACGCTTGAGATCCCTTTTACCGCCGTGGCTACCGATCTCAATCACGGCAAGGAGGTCTGGCTGGCACGGGGAGAACTTTTTGATGCCATCCGCGCTTCCATCGCCGTTCCGGGCCTTTTTACCCCGCATCGCATCGGAGATGCGCTGCTGGTGGATGGCGGACTGCTCAATCCGCTGCCTATTGCCCCGGCAACGCACAACAGCGAACTGCTGACGATCGCCGTCAACCTTTCGGGGCATGAACGGCATGATCCGCTCGGTCCGGCCGCGTTACATGTAAAGGAGAAGCGTACGGGAAAAGTGCGCCGGGAGATTGAAAACTTCCTGCAGCAGACATCCGAACTGCTTGGGCTCGAATCAACACAGAAAGAGAAACACGCGACGCTCTCCGATGTTCTGCTCGGAAGCTTCGACGTGATGCAGTCCGCCATCGCCCGATACCGCCTGGCCGCCTATCCGCCCGACATCCTCATCGACATCCCCGCGAACATCTGTAAAGCGTACGAATTTTACAAAGCCGAGGCACTGATTGAAAGCGGCGCCTACTGGACGTGCGAATCGCTCGAGCGCTACGACCGCTGAGCGCTAGCGCCCGTAACGTTTCAGAAGGGCCTTCAAGGCTTTTTTGTCAATCGTCTCACCGGCGCCCTCATAAAGGTTCGCTTCGAGTTTGCCTACCATCGCTGCGGCTTCGGGATCATCAAGATGACGCATCAAAGCGGCAAGCGCGGCACGGTGGTCACTGCTGCTGACGCGCTCGCTTCCCTCTTTGGCACGGCCCAAACGCAGACGCCGCCATGGCAGCAGCATGATGAGTATGCCTCCCAGAAATCCGCCTGCCGTTGCGGCGGCCACCGCCATCTTGCTCATCCCCGCAACCGGGGCCGATGCCTCATGATCGGCTTTTTCATTGTCCGATGCGCGTGAAATCTTGAGCTCCTGCTGCGCTTTCTTCATACCGCCGCCGCGAACGGTTACATGTAAAGCGCCGGTCTTAACGGTTTTGATCTGCTCGCTCGCCGTATCGAAATAGCGCAGTTCAATAGGCGGAATCGTAAAATCGCCATCGGCGACAAAGGCCATTTTCTGCTGCCATGTCCCCCGGTAAACATCCTGTTCGATATAACCTTTGGTCGTCGCATCTTCTTCGAAAATATTCACATTGGGAATGGAAGGTTTGAGCGAACCGATATCTTCAAAATTACCTTTGCCGCTGATTTTGAGCGTCAGGTTGACCGGTTCTCCGGCATTGACCTCTTTTTTATCCAGTTCCGCCGTGATGGCAAAATCACCGACAAGATTGACACCCTGAGGTAGCGCTTTGACATCGAGGGAGAGTTCGTTGGAGAAAAAACTGCGCCACTGCAGTTGCGGGAACCACTGTCCCCAGGCATCGCGTGAATGGCTGCGCGTCGCCACCTGAAGCTGCGCTCTACCGATCTGCTGCGGCCCGCTTTTTTGCGCGGCGACAACATAAACCACCTTCGTCACCGAGTAATCACCCTCTTCGAAACGGCGTCCCTGCTGCTGCTCCTTGATCCAGAAATTCTTGAGTTCCGGCGGCGCGAATTTCGAATCGACCGCTTCGGCGTTATGGCGCTGTTTGAGCGTAATGGTGACCTTAAACGGTTCCCCCACATAGACACTCGGTTTTTCACTCTCCATGGTCAGAATGAAGGGGGCGTCTTTGAGTGCGCCGGCAGGTTTTACCGTGACTTTCAAGGCATCGCTGCTCTCATATTTCCCATCAACCTTGACGGCAATCGGATCGATCGTACACGATGCGGTCGGCATAAAGGTGTAACTGATCATCTGGGTTTTTGAGTAGCTGCCGTTGATGATCTGCATGTTGGTGCTGCGCGAGGTTGAAAGGATATCACTGCCGCAGATTTTGTCGAGTACGGGCTCTTCAAAATCATCACCGCTGATGTTCAGGTTCAAAACGACCCGCTCGCCGAGAACCACACTGCTGTGATCGACCTGAGCCGTGACGCCCGCATGCATCAGCGAAGCTGCAAAAAGCAGTATTAGCGCTATCTTACCAGGGTTTTTCATCACTGTCTCGCTCCTGTGGTTGGGATGGATTTTCCAGCCGGTAGAGATGTCCTACCGGATTTTGCTGCAGCAGCTGCAGCCATTTCTGCGCTTCGCGTTCACTCATCTGTTCATTCACTTCACCCTCCTGCGCACTCATGGCCTGCTGTTTCTCTTCCTTCTGATCTTTCTGCTCGTCAGACTTTGCCGCTTCACTCTGTTTGGACTCATCCGACTTCTGCTCAGGTTTTTCGGCCTCTGCAGGTTCGGGTTGTGCTGCATCGGAACTCGAAGCACCGCTGCTTTGCTGTTGCTGCTCTTTTTGTTGCTGATTGGCACTGTTTTTATCTTTTTGGTCAGGAGTGGCATCTTCTTGCTGCTGTTTTTGGTCCTGCTCTCCCTGATCGCCGTTTTGCTTTTTGTCCTGCTGTTGCTGCTGCTCCTGATCGGAAGGCTTCTGATCCTTGTTTTTGTCGGCGTTTTTATTTTCCTGAGGATTGTCACACTGCTTGTCGTTTTGCTGGTCCTGCTGCTTCTGCTGTTCTTCAAGCGCTTTTTTCACTGCTTCGTAGTTCTCGCGTGTCGGCTTCTCATCTTTAAGCGCAAGTGCTTTTTCATACGCATCAAGTGCCTTTTTCAACGACGCGCTATCACCCTGTTTCGCGTAACTGTTTCCCAGATTGTGCAGCGCTTCGAACTCCAATGCCTCATCGGCCGTATGAATCTCTTCATACGCTTTAGCCGCTTCGGCATAATTGCCCTGTTTGTAGAGTGCGTTGGCATGGTTGTAGCGGCTCTGTGCACTCGGATGTGAGGCGGCGTAGGCGTCATAGAGCGCGGCGCTCTGGTTGTAATCGCCTGCTTCATAACTGCTGCGCGCCTGATCAAGCGTCATAAAATCGGTAATACCTGCGTGTGAGGGCGTGGCATTCAACCCCAATATTGCTGCAATAAAGAGATGCGGCATCACCAGACGTTCCCGCTTGGACATCGATGAGGTGGCAATGATCAGCAGCAGCATGGCCAATCCGAGCGGATAATAAAAGAGCGGTATGTAAAGCGGAACCTCTTCCTCTGTCAGCGTACGTTTTTTCGTTTTGGCAGCAATCTCGGAGAGCATCGCTTCGATGTCCCGCGAAGAGGTAACCGACTCGATATAGGCACCGCCCGTTTCCGTAGCCAGTTTGGCAACGGCACTGTTAAGCTTGCTGACAATGATGTTGCCGTTTTGTTTAATGAAGGTGCCGTCGCTGAGCTTGATGGGCGCTCCCTGAGGCGTTCCCATACCGAGCACAAAAATGCGGATGCCCTCTTTTTTTGCCAGTGCGATCTCTTTGGAAAACTCTTCACTGTCCCCGCCGTCGGTGAGAATCAGAAGGTAGCGGTTGTCATTTTCCTTGAAACTATGGGCGGCACTGTTGAGCAGACCGATGAAGTCGGTGCCTTTCTCGGTAATCGAGCCGGTACTGAGCTGCTTGATCAGAAAACGCACCGCGCGGTGATCGAAACTCAAAGGCGAGACCAGATAGGCATCTTTGGCAAACGCCATCACGCCGATGCGCTCCTGCGGTTCAAGCGCGAGCAGGTCCAGCAGCTTCTGTTTGGCGGCATCGAGACGCGACGGATAGATATCCTGAGCCAGCATCGAATCGGAGATATCGAGTGCCACCATGATGTCGGCACTTTTTGCCCTAACCTTAACCTTGCCATCTTCAATGACCGGTTGCGCGAGTGCCACGATCAGGGAGACGAACATCAGAAAAAAGAGTGCGTTGCGCGCCTGATGTGTCAAGGTATTTGAGGTCACCTGCAACCGTTTGAGCACCTCTTCGGAGAAGTGCTGATACTGCTCTTCCCTGCCCGTGATGAGAAAGAAGAACAATATGATGATGGCCGGAAGCATCAGGTAAAGAAATTCGGGATGCACAAAAGTCATAACCACCCCCTTTTGTTACGCAGGTAAACAAATCCGAGCAGTGCCATGAAACCGACAAAGAGCGGATACATGTAATAGTATTTCAGATAGGTGTAGCTCTCGCGTTCTATCTCCGATTTTTCGAGTTCATCGATTTTCGTGTAGATCTCTTTGAGCTGTGCGGCGTTCTGCGCGCCGAAGGCTTCGCCGCCCGTCTCTTTGGCCATCTGCATCAGTACCTGAGCGTTATACTCTCCCGGAGCACCGATACCGATGGGGTAAAGTTTGATCCCCTCTTTTTTCGCCAGATCGATCGCCACTTCAAGCGGAATCTTGCCGCCGGGCGTGTTGTGCCCGTCAGTGAGCAAAATGGCGATACGGCTTTTGGCTTTGGAGCCGCTCATCAGGTTGACCGTCTGCGCCACCGCTTCATAGAGCGCCGTGAACTTCCCGGCCATGCCGATGTAGAGCTGGTCGAGAATCCGTGCAAGAATCTGCTTGTCATAGGTAAGCGGCGACGCGACAAACGAGTACTGTCCGAAAACCACCAGTCCCAGATTGTCGTTGCCACGGTTTTTGATGAAATCACCGACGATCTCTTTGACCACATCAAAACGGTTTGCCCCCGGATTGCGCGGGTCAAATCCCTGTGCACTCATCGACTGGCTCACGTCAAGTACGAGAGCGATGTCGTAGCCCTGTTCGGGATCGAGCGTGATCTTCTCGTCGCGTACCGGGGACATCAGGGCCAGAATCAGCATGACGATCCCCAGCCATTTGAGCAGAAAAAGCAACTTTGACTGCACCATGGTCTGCTTGACGAACTGCGCCGTATGCGGAAAGTAGATCGAAGCGAGCCGCATGCGGCAGAGCGTTTCGCAGGCGATGAACAAGCCGATGATAAAAGCGATCTTCGGAAATTCAAAATAGAGCCCGTCAAACATCGATCATCCCCACATAGATGTTGTAATAACCACGGGTCTCTTCATCGATCGGATCGACCGTTTTACGGTACTTGTAAGGTGCAAGACGCGCCAGAAGATTCTCAAACGCCTCACGCTGGCGCGCTCCGTCGTTGCGGAAGGTGTACCCGTAGCGTGTGATGGCGTAGGCCGCTGCTTTGGCATCACCAAAATCGACACCCTGCAGTGCCTTGAAATCATTTTTCCGCACATTGTTGCGGTTCCGGTGACTCCAGAAGCGCCAGAGAAAAAAGAGCAGCGTTGCTATCAGCACCACCCCAACCACGATCAGGAGCGAAAAGTAGTAGATGGAGTAATCGGGAATCTCCACCAGCGGCTTGATGTCATGCAGCGGAATATCCGGAGAGCTCGGCTTGGAAAGCGGAAGCTGCGGCAGTTTTGAGGTATCCATTATCGCCCCTCGAAAAGACGCCGCAGTTTCACGCTGGCGACATCGTCGGTATAGACTTTGGTAAAGCGGATCTGATCCTTGCGCAGCCGCTCGAACAGCGCACGGTCATGCTCGGCTACCTTTTGGGCATACGCTTTGACACTGGCACTGTTAAAATCACCTTCCAGCACCGCGCCCGATTCGGGGTCGCTGAGAGAACCGAACCCCATGGCCGGCGGATGCTCTTCAAGTCGGTCGCGCACGATGATGGCCACCACTTCATGTTTTTTCGCCAGCAGCCGAAAATCGGGAATCTCGAAAAAATCACCGATGACGATGATGAGCGATTTGCGTTTGAGACGCGTAAACAGGCTGCGTGCCATCAACGCGTAATCCGCCGTTTTTTTGAGCGCGTCGAACTCCAAAACGGAGCTGACGTACTTCTGGATGGCGAACATTTTCTTGCTCGGCTGCTCCTGCGCGTACATCTTGTCGGCAAAGATGAAATGGCTCAGCAGATCGCCGTTGCGAAGTACCGAAAAACCTATCTGGGCGACCAGCTCGGCGATGGTATCCTGTTTGAACTTCTTCGAACCGAAATAGACACTGCCGTTGAGCATCGAGGCGACCACGACATTAAGTTCCCGCTCTTCACGGAACACCTTGATGTAGGGGCGCTGCATCTTGGCCGTGATGTTCCAGTCGATATGGCGGATGTCATCGCCGTGCTGATACTCGCGCATCTCGATAAAGTCGTAGCCTTCACCATGGAAGATGGAGGGGTTGTTGCCCACCATCTCCGAAAAGACCTGGCGACGGGCCCGAACCAGAATTTTCTGTAGCTTGCTCATCTACGGAATCGGCACCGCTTTGATCACCTGTTCGATAATGGCATCGGTGGTGATTCCTTCGGCTTCCGCCTCATAGGTCAGTACAATGCGATGACGCATCAGCTCTTTGGCAATGTAGGCGATATCGACCGGAGTTACAAAATCCTTGCCGCGCAAAAACGCCATCGCCTTGACCGCTTTAAAGGTGTCGATGCTCACCCGCGGGCTTGCCCCGAACTGAATCTGTTTCGTCAGTTCTGAAAGACCGTACTTTTCGGGATTACGCGTCGCATGAATGAGTTCGATGATGTATTTTTCCACCTCTTCATCCATATGTACCGCAGCAACCGCTTTTTTCAGCGCGTCAAGCTCTTCGAGCGTAATCACGGCGCGAATCGCTTCATGACGTTTGTTGGCGATGCGGCGCGCGATCTCAAGCTCCTCCTCCTGGGTGTTGTAGCCTACATGTAACTTCATCATGAAGCGATCAAGCTGCGCTTCGGGAAGCTGATAGACCCCTTCTTGCTCCACCGGGTTCTGCGTTGCCATGACGAAAAACGGAGGCTTCAGATGAAAACTCTCGTCCCCGATGGTCACCTGACGCTCCTGCATCACCTCCAGCAGTGCCGACTGCACCTTCGCCGGTGCACGGTTGATCTCGTCGGCCAGCAGCAGGTTGGTAAAAATCGGTCCCTGCTTGATCTTGAACTCGTTGATCTTCGGATCGTAAATTTCGGCACCGAGAATGTCAGACGGAAGCAGGTCTGGTGTAAACTGAACCCGTTTGAAACCAAGACCCAGCGCCGAAGAGAGTGCTTTGACTGTTGTGGTCTTCGCCAGACCGGGAATTCCTTCAATGAGAATATGCCCTTCGCAGAGCAAGCCGATGAGCAGCGAGTCGATCATCTTTTCATGACCCACCACCACTTTCGAAATTTCAGATTTTATCGTCGCTATCGTACTGTTCATAGTATCCCCTGAAAATAGTGGAGCTATGGTATTGCAGGGAGGTAAATGCATGTTAAATTCTGAGGGGCTTTTGCTATAATGGGCGCAATTTAGACAAGGAGTGTTTCATGGTTGCCAGAGACATTGAAAATTTTTCCGAAATCCGGGTAAAAGCACGGGCCTATTTCTGTTATCTTTTTTCCAAAAACCTCCCCAATCGCATGCCTTCCATTTCAAAAGATGCGGTTATGGGACGGTTACTCAAGATCAAAGGCGATCTGGCTGCGGCGGAGGGTGTTTACCTTCTTGACCACAGAGGCGTACAGATCACTCCGACCTACATGAAAAGCGGGCAGCTCGACGAGGATGAAGGATCCATCCGAAGCGAGCGTGCCTACTACTACCGTGCCATGAAGGAGAAACGCTGTACCATCACCGACCCCTACCCTTCACTGCTCACAAACGAACTCTGTATCACGGCGTCACAGCCCATCTTTGATGAAAACGGCACCATCAAGTATGTCGCCTGCCTTGACATGCCGCTTGACGAAGTCCTGCGCATCGCTCATCCAACCGCGCTTTCAACGACTGCGGGAAAAGTATTCCGCTACTCCTATGGCGCTTTTACCGTTGCGCTCGGACTGGTGGCACTTGTTCTTTTCATCAAGGGGATCGAACTCTTTTTGTCATTCGGTTTCGATTACATCCATCTGGAAATCAATCAGATCTTCGAAGCCACCATTTTGCTCACCCTCTCTCTGGCAATCTTCGATCTGGTGAAAACGCTCTTTGAGGAGGAGGTTGTGGGAAGGGAGCAGCATTCGACGAGCTTTGACGCCCACAAAACGATGGTGCGCTTTCTAGGCTCCATCATCATTGCGCTCTCCATCGAAGCCTTGATGCTCGTCTTTAAATTCGCCATTACCGAACCGGACAAGCTGCTCAATTCGCTCTATATCATTACAGGTGTCTTCCTGCTGATGGTAGGATTGGCGCTTTATATCAAGTGGACAAGAAAAATAGAAGGGTAATGTAGAAAGATTCTTCCCGAAGAGGGAAGAGAAGATCAATCCATAGTAGGAATCGGAGTATCTTTTGTAGATGCCGGCAGCATTGGAAGTGTGATGGCAGGTTTGCGACCTTCAAGCGCGCCGAGGAAGGTTACGATAGATGCGGTCTCTTTATCACTGAGCTCAATGCCAAGCTGGACTTCACCCATGATCTTGACCGCTTCTGCAAGGCTCCACACCGTACCGTTATGGAAGTAAGGGGCTGTCTGCGTAACGTTACGGAGTGTCGGAACCTTCACCATACCGTTGGCATCGCCTTTGAAATCACCCACATTGGCATGTTTGAATACGCCCATGACCGGGAACATGTTCATGGTACCGCCCATACCGACACTGTTGTGACACGTTGCGCACCCTTTGTCGATAAAGGTCTGCATGCCTGCCTTCTCCTCGTCGCTCATCGCTTTTTCGCACCCGTTGAGGTAGTCGTCAAAACGTGAGGGCGTTACCATGGTGCGCTCGAATGTGGCAATGGTATCCGTCACTTTTTCGAAATCGATCTTGACATCGGCACCGTATGCTTTTTTGAATGCGCGGACGTATTCAGGCATGGAAGTAACGGTTGCTACGACATGCTCTTTCGTCGCAGACATTTCAGGATGTGCCTGAATCGGTCCCTGAGCCTGTTTTTCAAGGTTTGGATCACGTCCGTCCCAGAACTGCGCACTGAAGAATACCGCGTTATATACGGTTGGTGAATTCAGGTGGTGCGGGTTCGCGGTCCATTTGTGCCCGATTGCTGCGGAAACACCGTCATCGCCGCCCTCTGCAAGGTTGTGACAGGTGTTACAGCTGATCAGACCGCTTTTTGAAAGACGCGGATCAAAATAGAGGTTTTTACCAAGCTCTACTTTGGCGTCGGTAATCGGATTTTTCGGATTGTCGATGAGTTTGAGCAGTTCGCTCTGACTTTGGGGAATCGCGGCCAAGCCGGCTTCCGTTGCTTTTTTAACAAGTGGTGACGCCATCATGGCTGTCGCCAAACAGGCAGAAAGAATAATAGATTTCATAATGCTCCCTTATTGATTGTGATCCGAAAATGGTATCCGAGAGTTACTTAAAGGATAATAATTATTATTTAGTAACTCATTTTTGTCGCGATTTGATACTTTCACGAATTTTTGCAACACTCCATTTCTCAGCCTCGGCACGGGCAATAAGAGCGCTGTCCGCACCTTGCAGGGCGAGTTCAACCAGTAGTACCTTGGCACTGCCTGTCGACTCATTTTTTCTGCGGCGCTGTCGTTTGCTGCGCTGTTCCCACCAAAAGCGTATCTGCCACCCCAGAGCGATACCGCTGAGCAGGGTCAAAACATAAAAAAACCATGATGTTTCAGAGCCTTCTGATGTTGCCTCATCACTCTCAAGCAATGAGGCGACATTCAAGTCCTGGACAACTTCTATCGAAGTGGCCGGATGCGTCAGACGTTTAAGCGTACCGTCTTCCGGACGCGTTGTATCCAGACGCCATGCGGGAATGGTGAAGGGCCCGGAGGCTACCAGCGCCCAGCGCTGAACAATCGATCCGCTGTATCCCTCCGGTGTCAGACGGTAATGGCGTTCAGGCGCTTCGGAAAAAACTTCCACTCCGGGAATTTCCAGTTTCAGAGACTCAAAAGCATCCAGGTTTCCGCTACCCGAGAGCGTCAGCGTCACATGAAGCGGTTCATAGGCATTGACCTGCTTGGGATCAACATCGATTTTCATACTCATATCGCCCACCAAAACACTCTGAACCGGCTTTACATGTAACCGTGCCGGAGGCAGTTGCTGGGGTGTCGTGGCAAACTGGTAGCTCTCTACGTTGTCGCGCCCGAGAGCCGCATTTTTCACCTGTTCGCGGGAGGTTTTCTTCAGCACTGCCGGAAGGTCAACGTCAATCATGCCGCTGCGTTTGGGACGTACGACAAATTCAAAAAGATTTTCCCGCTTCCCGTCTACGACACGTTCGCGCTCTTTAAAAATATCAACGGTATAGGCATCATTGCTTTGCGCTTTCAACTCGATACTGGTGCCATAGGCCTCATCATCAAAATAGCAAACATACCGCAACAGCGCCGACTCACCGACATACAAATCCGGTTTTGAAACTTCCAGTTCCCAGTGGTTGCCAGCGAAAAGCCACAACGGCAGAAAAAGAACGGCAAAAAATCTACCAGGGTTTGGTCTCATGGACACTCCTTTGATTGATCAGTTCGTACTGTTTGGAAGAGAGCCGGCTTTTGCTCTGTGAAAACCCCAGCCGGGGATCGCTTTGCGTCTCTTTGCCGCCGTCAGCGTTTTGAGCCGACGCCGTGGCGGAAACGTCCATGTTGGAACTGCCGCCCTCTTTGCGCTTGCCGCTGCGGGAGTTCTCTTCCGCTCCCTCTTGGGCACGCTGTTTTCCTTCCTGCCTTCCGGTAATCATGTGATCCTGCTCTTGGGCATCGGAGATACTCACAAGATTTTCATACGCTTCGTCCGAAGCATGCAGCAGCAGCGAACGGCGAAACATCTCGCGCGCCTTTGCGAACTCCTGCAGCCGGATGTAACAGTTCCCCATATTGAAAAAAACATCCGATTTGAACGCTCTGTCCGCACTGCGCAGCGCCTGAAACAGATTCAGCGCGGCTTCGTACTTCCCGGCTTTATAAAATGCGACGGCCGCGTTGTAGCGCGCACTGACCGCGTCAAGCGCACCAAACGCATCCGCTGCTTCTTCGTAACGCTCTGCCGCATAGAGCGTTTTGCCCTGACTCGTATAATAGAAGTCCAGAACTCCGGCATCAAGGTGCACGCCAAACAGCAGAAAAAGCCCAACTGCAAGACGCACCACGCGGTTGCCCAGTGAAGTCATGGCAAAAAGCGAAAAGAGCAGCGCGAGAATAATAAAAAGGTAAAAGAGCTCACGATACTCGACAACCTGCTTCTTCTGTTCGAAATCGCTCCCCTCCTGACGCGCGAGCAGATCGGACACGGCGGCGGCATCGGGTTCCCAAAGCAGCGTGCCTCCGGTAGCACGGCTGAGCTGCTCAATGGCAGGATTGGCTCGTGTAATGACAATGTTGCCCTGCTCGTCTTTAAGCAGGCTCCCGTCATTAGTGCGTATGGTGGCACCGCTTCGGGTAGCAAGCATCAACACGTTTACATGTAAGCCCGCATCTTTCGCATAGCGGGCTTCTTTGGCATAATCGGCTTCATCACCCCCGTCGCTTAGCACCAGCAGCAACGGTTCGGGAGAACGCGACATTCTGCGTGTGAGTTCCAAAACCGGCATGATCGCCGTTCCCCGCGTCATAATAAGCTCTTCATCCAACCCTTCAAAGAGGTGCAGCAGCAAGGTATCGTCATCGCACAGCGGCGAGAGAATGATGGCATTGGTCGTAAAACCGATAATGCCGAAACGATCGTTCTGGTCACGTCGCACCAGTTCCCGCAGCAGGTTTTTGGCGTAACCCAGTCGGCTGGGAGCAAGATCGTCGGCGCGCATGGAGTAAGAAAGATCCACAGCGATAATGACATCTTTGCCCTGCTGCGTGCTCTCTACCGGAGCTTTCTCAAACGCCGGACGGGAGAGCGCCATGACAATGCTCATGAGTGCCATCAGTAAAAAGAGCACCTTTCGGTTCCACACAAGCCGGGCACGGAGCTGGCTTTGCAGCAGATACAAACCCAGCGGTACCAGCAGCCAGAACCATTGCGGCGTTACGAACGTCATAACCGCTGCCCCCGAACCAACAGATAAAAGAGCAGTCCGAATGCCACCAGAAGCGCGATGTAAAAATAGTACGCCTTGACCAGATACTCCCGGCTTCCGATTTCCGATTTTTCGAGCGTGTCAATCTGTTCGTAAACGCCCTGAAGCTCTTCCTTGCTTTTTGCAGTGAAAAAAGCACCCCCGCTTTCATCCGCAACCATCTTCAGCAACACGCTGTCGAACTCGCCGGCGTTACCGATGCCGATGGTATAGATTTTGACACCTTTCTCTTTGGCAATCGTAACCGCGTCTTTGGGTGCGATGCGCCCGCTGTTGTGCTCACCGTCACTCAGTAAAATAACGATGCGGCTCTTTGCTTCAGAGTGCTCGAGCGCCCGCAGCGCCATTAAAATACCTTCGCCGATTGCCGTATTGTTTCCTGCCATGCCGTGGTTGAGATAGCCGATCATCTCCGCGACGATCTCTTTTTCATACGTCACCGGAGAGGCAATAAAAGCGAAATCGCCAAAAAGCACCACGCCGACATTATCATTGATACGTTTTAAAATAAACGCCTGTGCCAGCTCCTGAACCGCTTCAAAACGGCTCTGGCGGCTCTGGCTGTCGAACCCCGAAGCGCCCATGGAACCGCTGCCGTCAAGCGAGAGTACAATGTCCACGCCGCTGCGTTTGTTGGGTGAAGCCGCGTCGTAGAGCACCGGAGAGGCCAATGCAATACAGAGTGCAAGCAAAACAAGCATCTTTATGAGCCATTCCAGCTTCAACCACGGCTGTTTGGGCGAAAAGAGATGCAGATGCACGAAATAGCGCCACGGCAGTTTTTCTTTACATGTAAAGAGGCACCACACCAGCGGGATCATCAGTAACAGGACCCAGGGATATTCAAAACCGCCAATATTCATAAGAGTTATAGTATCCAATTCCCGATAAATCAATTCACTCAAAAAATTTGAAATTTTTCATATTTTTCATTGACATAAAAGAGTGTTTTTACTATAATTCCCGTCCGCAAACGAAAGTTTGTTACTATGTCTTGTTAGCTCAGCTGGTAGAGCACGTCACTTTTAATGATGTGGCCGTAGGTTCGAATCCTACACAGGACACCACTTTTTTACTACAATGTGGCCCCATCGTCTAGCGGTCAGGATCCCAGATTTTCATTCTGGTTACCGGAGTTCGATTCTCCGTGGGGTCACCACTCAAACTCCCTAGAACAAGCATTTTCAAAGCCTTCCGAATTCATAAAAGTTCTAAATTAGTACTATTGGCATCTATTTTTTGATGAAATTTTCCAAATTTGTAAGCTTTTTCACACTTCTAAAACGGCTCGATTTTATTCTTTTTCTCGAAATATTCAAACGCCCCGTTGATCCTCTGAACGATTGCCGTGTACTCTTTTTCATTCTCGGGATTCAGGTCGGGATGATATTCGCGTATCAATGCCCGGTACGCTTTTTTGATCTCCCTGAAGGTACTGTCAACCTCTACTCCTAAGATACTGTAATGACTCTCTGAGAAAAAGCGGGCATGTTCGGGGCGGTATTGTCCATGTTCAGTTTCTTGATGCTGTTGCTTTTCATGGTAGCTTTTCTGATAAGCGCCCTGCCCTTGTTGGTGAGCGTTTCCACTTTGGCGTTCATACTGTCGCTTCGCCTCTTCGTAACGCTCTTTATTATAGTCGTGTTTCTCTTCCTGAGAGGAGTTATCCTCTCTGGATCTGTTCTGTTTATTAAAACGTGAGAAAAGCCACTTGAAAAAACGGACGATCTTATAGAATACGGTAATGCCGATATAGTACCAGTTCACCATAATGTCCATAGAGACGAACGCCAGATTGATATAATAAGCGATATGCGGTTTAAGTGCTCCTATGAAGAGGTAAAAAAATAGATTGCCGATAACGGCATCCGAACTTAGATAAAATCCATAGAAGAGGTAACCGCTGCCTCCGACAATGATCCCTTTAGCAATAAAACTCCTGGCTTTTGACGATATCCAGACTCCAAGTTTGTACACAAGAAAGGCAATGATGATCAAAGGGATAATATCGTCTTGGCGCATGGTTAAAAACTCATACCGTACGTTGTGATAGAGTTCGGATATAAAAGTCAGTGCTTCCATACGCTACGCTTCACCATACCCCAGATCAAGATTGATATACTCAATCTCCGATATGGGGATATGGCTGCTTGGTGATTTAGGTGTTATCTTAGTGTAGCCGTGTAACAAGTAATCTTTGTAGTAGGGTTTGATCCGTAGCCTGAGCGGCTTTTTATTGGCGTAAAACAGCAGGGCTTCATCATCGCCCATAGTCCTGATATCGGCGCTGCTGAGGATGGAATGCTTCTCGTAATGGCTCTGCCCCAATGCGTCAATGGTATTGGTGTTATGTTCGCCTATCATCTCGCTCAGCCGTGAGGTGGTTTCGTGATCGAGTCCCGCAAAAAAGAGCTTGCCTGCTATCCCGCCCTCCATGATGCTTTGTGCCGCGTTCTTGCCGTACTTCTCCTCTATCTGACTGAAGTTTTGCAGCACCAGAGAGAGCGAAACCCCGTATTTGCGTATGGTGATGACAATCGCCGGGAAGTTTGGAATCTGCATATTGCCAAACTCGTCAAGCAGGCAGTAAACGGGCAAATCGCTTTTAGCGGGCAGCTTTCGCATCATCACACCGAAAAACTGGGTATAGAAAAGATTGAGCAAAAAGGCGTACTGCTCCTGTTTTTGTGCGGGGATGCGGATATAGATTGCCGACTTCCGCTCCCGGAAGCTTTCAAGGTTGATACTATGGTATGCACTCAGCAGTGCGAGATTGTCATTGATGCCTATGGCGTTAAGTGCCATGTTGGCGGTAGAGACAAACGACTGCATGGTTTTTGCGTTGCCGCTGACAAACCCTTTCCACTCATTGAAGGTCTTTTTATCCGTATAGTGAAACACGACTTCATCCAGAGCACTTCCGTCACTCCCGAAACTGTTGAGGAGGTATTTGAGGTTAGCCAGATTGATAAAGCGATGATTTTGTGTGGCTACCAGTACCTTGATCAGGATAAAGAGCAGGGTTTTCGCCCCGTCAATCCAAATCTTGTCTTCCGATCTGATCTGCCCCGGATTGGCGGATCGGATGATCGTTTCGGCGATTTCATCGATCTCAACGGATGAGAGCGCATAATAGAGCGGGTTGTAGCCTATCGATTCGTTCAGATTTTCAGGATCGAGCACGAAGACCTTAAAGCCTTTTTTGTGCAGATAGCCGCTTGTCTTTTCATAAAGTTCACCGCTCAAATCGGTAATGACCATAGAGCATTCGGAGCCTGCCAGTTTAAGGATGTTGGGAATGATATAACCGGAGGTCTTACCGCCTCCGGTGCGTGCCAGTATGGCGATATGGTTGAAACTCTCTTTAGGTGTCAGCCGTCTGTTCTCGCCATCGAGTACCAGCCCCTTGTTGAAACGGTTCAAAAAGCGTGCCTCTTCGCCGGGGTTCATCATCCCTTTAGGCGCTGGGGCAAGGAGAGAAGCAAAGCCTCGACGCAGCGGGGCAAAGAGAATGCCTGTAAACTCCCCTTTGGGGTTAAACCCCAGCCCCAGACGTGCAAACAGGCTACCAATAATTTTAAAGGCAGCCATTGCGCCAAGATAGAGGATGGACAAGGCAAAGATAAACTGCAACAGCGCTTCCATACTGAATTATCGCTCCCTTTCACAAGCCTCTTGGTATTTTTCATCTGCGGTTTTTGTTGGGTTTGGTTCTTTTATCAGCTCATTATACTCAACTTCCAGCCCCAGCGTTTTCAAACGATAAGCACGACCCTCAAACAGAACACGTAACATTCTTCCCCGTCTCTCTATAGTGAACCCCTCAGCCTCTAGCAGGGTTTTAAGATGGCGTTCACTCCCGGCACATTCAAAAAGATCATGCAGGCGCTTTGTCAGCCACGCCTTCGTATGCATTTTTTCTTTATGTTCGCCGGTTCGCTGATAGTGCTGCGTGGCTTCGAGTTGGGGAAAATGTCTGGACAGATAGATTTCAGCGGATTGTTGGATGTGGGCAAAGGCTTTTTTGCTCAACCGTGAACGCTCTGTGGAAGCGATAGCGTTAGCGCTGATCATCAGATGGATATGGGTGTGCTCCCTGTCACGATGCAACGCACTGAAACAGAGATGATCTTTGGCTCTCAAGCCGATGTAGTAATCACCAAGCTCCTGTAATATCCGCGCTTCAAGTTCAAGGCTGAGGTGGTTGTGTTGCAGGGCGATGATCTCGTGATAGATATAATTCTTTCCCCGGCTGCGTTTAAGATACGAAGCATTACTCATAAACTCGTTTACGACACCCTGTTTATCATAAGGATCGCTAAAGAGGTTATAGCTTCCTAACTTCACATTCTCATCCCGAGTCAGATACTCGTAAAGCTGCGTGAAGCTCATGGAGCTGCGCGACATTGATTTAATGATCATGGGATCTGGAGTTTGGATACCAGCGCTTTAAAGCCATCCTCATACTGTTTGAGCGAAGTGATGAGAATGCGGTAGTCGATATACTCTCTTAAGTTGGTGTTGTGGGCCATCTGGTTGATGTTGGTGGCGATACCGCGCGAGATGCGGATATACTCATGAATGAAAGCTTCTTGTTGGGGTGTGATAAAGGTGTTTGGCGTATCGTCAAGAAAGTTCAGGACGATCTCTTTGGTAAGCCTTGAGGGTTTCATATCAAGGGTATCGGCTCTACGTTGCAAGATGGCGTAATCCTCCATCAGCATCGGAAAGCTGATAACTTTTCGGGTTTTTGAGTAGTGATACCTCTTATACTGCTTCAGATACTCCTGACGGTTCATGAGAAACGCTCAAAAGGTCTTTTTTTGGGAGGTGACGATATAGCGGGCAATCTCGGTGAGCGGATAGAAGACATCGCCCTTGCCCTCCTTGATATACTGCACGCCGACAGCCATACTGCGTTCACGGTCTAGCGTGGCGGTGCTTTTGTTCAGCTCCCGGCTGCACTCTTTTTTTGAAAGCAGGAGTTTGTTGTATTTGCCGTAAAGGCTCTCGAATATGATCTTCTCTTCACCACTCATAAGAGGCTCCTTGCGTTTGGATGCTTCAATGATAAGTGCAAATATCTTATGAAATAATTAAAATAGATATGTATTTAAATAAATAGGCATCATTTGATTAGATTTACATATATTTTATAAATGCAAACATGTTACAATAGCTCCAAGCGAAAGGATCATCATGTCAGACGAGAGATTTGAAAAGTTCAACGAAGCCAGACGTCACCGCTCCCCAAAAGCGGAAGATCAGCTCAAATCCAAGAAAATACAGTTCTCCATGACCGAAAAGCGCTATGAAGAGATGAAACGGTTACAGAAGCTGCTTGGTAAAAATACGCTCACCTCGACGCTGGAGCACTTTATAGACTTGGGGATCGAGCGGGCTTATGAGGAGCTGGAGCATGTGCGGGGGCATTGACCATATATTAATCAGCAGAATAAACATCATTAGATTCCTTCAAAAAAGGCATATAAATGCAGCATAATAAAGCTACCTTAGTCATTCTTGCTATTACAGTTTCTATCGTATTATTTGTTTCAACTATATATTTTAGTGATTCGGGGTCACTACAAAATACTATCAATCTACTAGATCAAAATAATAGCCAGAACCTCTTGAAACAGCATACAAATCAATATATGGCAAAAGATTCAGATGAAAAAAACGGTAGTGTAAATTTTGCTACTGCTCGCTATAAACTTCTTGAGGAGCTTCACAAAAAAAATGTTTATGCTGTTTCAAATCTTTTAGACAAAAATACATCAAAGTTTTACATAAATCTTTTGAAAGATTCATCCACTCAAAAAGTAACGGTAGAATACCTAGAACATGTGTGTAAAAAAATAATGAACTCTAAGCTAATTGAAATCAATATTACCGTTGCATCTAGTCTAGTAGATGAAAACTCTACTGTTGATGTGATCGATGGTTGTGGAAAAATTGTTTTGAGAGAAGAGATATCAGCTTTAAAACCGATGGAAATATATTCAGGACTTTTCTCCAGTATCAAATTACAAACCAATGGAAACATGTTTTATGCAAATGTACCGCTAAATGGCGGTGAAATAAGTGTTGATAGCGTATCTGCTGTTAAGTACCTTGTACATACACGCTTATTTAAAGATAAACATAACATTGATATTATGAATTTAATGGATAACAATCGAACAAAATTCTTTATTAATTTTTTAGAAGCTGGTTTCATCGAGTTTAAATAGTGTTTTTTATTTATAGCCAACTAAACTTTTTTTATATACATACCTGATATGCTCTACTAAGGTCGAGTAGACTTTATTTTAATCTTGAGAAGATGATGAAATGGCAGCTTGCTTTTTTTGACTATGAGTGTTTATAATGAGACATACAAAAAACCACGTCATGAAAAAAAGAGACTCACTTGCATGAAACGGCGAAACGAAGAAGCTACAGAGCTTTAAAGATAAAAAAAGAGAAGAGCAGGAAACTTTGAACACTATCCTTGAATCGAAACAGGAATTTTTAAACATAATTACTACCGTTATGAATAACAAATTTGAGCTGGCTAAGTATTACCCGGATAGTGACAATATGGAAGTGCTACTCTCCCAAATTGATGATCTGAAACAATCACTCGATAGCTTCAGACCGCTTGAGGGCGTACATGTAGAAAAACTCGAAAAGTATTTTGAAGAGATCTACACCTATGACAGTACCACCATTGAAGGCAACACTTTAACACTTCAGGAGACCTCTTTAGTGTTAAGCAAAGGGATCACCATAGGCGGTAAAACGCTCAAAGAGCACTTTGAAATCAAGAATCATGCCGATGCGATTGATTATATTAAAGCGGTGGCATCCAATGACGAGCCCTTTAACAAAAGAGTGCTTCTAAACATTCATCATCTGATTTTAAAAGAGATCGATAACGCCAATGCGGGATGCTATAGAAATGTAGAAGTCAGTATCAGCGGTTCAAAACACAGACCACCGACCTTTTTACAGGTTGATTCTCTAATGGATGCACTTTTCGAGTTTTACGAAACCAACAAGGGTACAATGAACCCCGTACTGCTCGCTTCAGAGATGCATGAGAGACTGGTAACGATTCATCCCTTTGTTGACGGTAACGGCAGAACCTCAAGATTGCTAATGAATCTGATCTTATTGCAACACGGCTATCCAATTACCAATATCTCCAGCGAGAACGCTTTGAGAGAAGAGTATTACAAAGCTCTTGAAAGTGTGCAAACCGGAGCAGATACTGAAATATTCAACCGCTTTATTGCGAAGAATGTAAAAAATGCCCTAATGCAGTTTTTGGAGATGATCGCCGTCAATAAAGAGGCTGGCGACAAGGGTGCGTATTTTTATAAGAGGATTTTGGAGCTGAGTCAGCAGTAGTTTTCCTTTTCCTATCCGCTATACAATCCTCAGAATAGCATGAAATCATGTGTTTGTTACTCATAGTTAAACATATTTTTAATCGTTTCATATGGTTACAATAAAAATCATAATTTATTTTTTTCTAACATATTTCATTCAATATATCAAAAAATATTTTATATTCGTAACATAACTTATACAAGGGGTTGTAATGAGGATTTTTGTAAAATTGATTTCAGTTGCATTATTTATACTGTCCATGAATAATGCTTGTGCATCTGAACATAATACTACTATACCTGTAGCAATTTTAATGTATTTACTTGATGATGTGGAAGAATTTGTATGTAATGATTCAAATGATACAGATAATGACAGGCTTTTAAATTGTGTTGAAACTAATTCCAATGTGTATGTTAGCAGGAATAATACTGGTACTGATCCAAACAATCCAGATACAGATGGAGATGGTATAAATGACGGCGATGAAGTCTTAGGAACAATTGATGGATTGGATCTTCCATCAATGGGTGTCAACCCACTTAGAAAAAATATTCTAATTGAATATGACTGGTTTGAAGACGATGTTGGCAGTTGCGGTTCACATAGCCACCGACCAACTGAAGCGGTAATAAACGCTGTTAGCACGGCTTTTGCCAATGCTCCTATATATAACCCTGATGGAACGATAGGTATAACAATAATACAAGATTATGGGCAAGAGATAGAATGGGTGTTTAATGGAGGTAACGTAATTAATGATTCCGATGGAGTGATAACGGATGGCGTAAATGATACAGAATTTAATAATCATAAAATTGCAAATTTTGCAGATAACAGACATGGATATTTCCACTACGTCATAATGCCGCATCAATACAATAATGGCTATAGCTCAGGTCAAGCAGAACTTCCTGGTGATGATTTGATTGTTTCATTAGGATGCTATTTCGATAATACCGCTTATGTTGCTAACACAATTATGCATGAGCTTGGGCATAATCTTAATTTACGTCATGGTGGTGATGAAAACTGTAATAAAAAACCCAATTATAATTCTATTATGAACTATAAATATCAATTTTATGGGGTAGATGGTGATTGTGATAGTCAACCTGATGGTATTTTGGATTACTCTCTTGGCAGCAAAATCACTCTTGATGAGAGTAATTTAAATGAAAATAATGGTACTTGCGGTTCTCCATTATCTATAGATTGGAATGGAAATAGTGTTTTTGAGGTATCAGTATCCGAAGATCTGAATCAATGGGATTGTAGTAGTGAACACCCTGATCAAGCATATGGATTAAGTGTATTAAATGATTATAATGACTGGGAAAACATTCAGTTTGGATTAGGACTTACAGATGCTGATGGTGCAACGGTTACTGAAATTATTGACTGTCAAGAGCCACCAAGTGAGTAAGAAAAAGAGTTTGTACTTTTTTTTTCCAATGCTATTAATTTTGCCATTACACCTCATGGCTGTTGATGGCGATCTTGATATATCTTTTGGTAACAATGGTGTCGTAACAACTGACTTTGAAGATAGAGATAACTATGGCAAAGATGTTGTAATACAAAGTGATGGAAAAATTGTTGTAGTCGGTTATAGTTCTGGATCAACTAAGGCAGATATCTCTTTAGTACGCTACAACAGTGATGGTTCTTTAGATGGAACTTTTGGCAATAGTGGAAAAGTTATGACTGATTTCAGTGAACATGGAGCCATTATTGAAAGAGCAGTATTACAAGATGATGGAAAAATTGTTGTAGTTGGACGCGCTTCAAATGGTTCACGAACAGGTATTGCTTTGGCGCGTTATAATGCAGATGGTTCACTCGACACTTCTTTTGATTCAGATGGAAAGATAACAGTATTTATAGGGGATGATGATGCCTATGGTTATGATATTTCCATTGATGAAAATGGAAAAATTGTTGTAGTGGGTAGAGTCTATGGTAATTCACAACTTAATTGTGCATTAGCACGTTTTAATTCGGATGGTATGTTCGATACCTCCTTTGCTTCTATCGGCTGGACAGCAACTAATTTTAGTACTGGTAACACCTGCTATGCCATGCGAATACAAGACGATGGAAAGATTGTAGCTGTTGGCTCCAGTAATGACTTTTTCCTTACACGCTACAATATTGACGGTACAATTGATACGAGCTTTGGTACAAACGGAATAGTTACAACCGATATTGCTGGAAATAGCGATAGTGCCAGAAGTATAATTATACAGAGTGATGGAAAAATTGTTGTAGCAGGATCAAGCGTAAATTCGGATGGTTTTACAACCAGTATGGTATTAGCCAGATACCATATTAATGGAATTTTGGACAATTCTTTTGGTACAAATGGGGTAATGACCACGTTTGTAGAACATCCGGTTAATTACGCAACTGATATTGTTTTGCAAAATAATAATAAAATTATTATTTCAGGATATTTTTGGACAGATCCAATTGATGGATATGATGATGCTTTTATAGTAGCTCGTTACAATTCAAATGGCTCTCCTGACTCTACATTTGGTACAAATGGCATTGTAGTAACAAACTTTGGCATTGCGGAAGATCATGCCTATGCTCTTGCACTTCAATATAACGGTGATATTGTTGTAGCAGGGGATACAGCTACTAATCTTCATTTGTTTCCAGCTTATGGTATCAATTTTGATTTTGCTATTGTGCGCTACAAGAACAGTAATAGCCATGATCCACTCAGTGTACCATTATTAGGAAGATTTGGTTCAATGTTGTTAATGGCATTATTTAGTTTTGTGGCAATGCGACGATTACAGAAAAACTGATTTTTTTCTATCCGTATACTGCCACCATTTGTCAAGACAACTTTTTAAGAGTTCATCTTCCTACCGCCGGCTGATTTCCTAAACAA
>JBNLFL010000001.1:0-48865 GCA_050305515.1 Sulfurimonadaceae bacterium | reverse complement strand
ACCCTGAATCCACCGGCATACTCAAGCTGACTCCATTGCCAGCGCGGTAAGTTTGAAGTATCATTGCTGCTATCTAGCAAATACGCATATATGGGTGCTAATGATGGTGCTGCGTGGAGAAAATTAACCCCGGTCAAAAATGTAAACAGTACTTTATATATAAATGTTTTCATAGCGTTTCCTTCAATTGAGCAGATACAGCATCAAAGCCGGATTGAGTGCTGATGATTTCGCTTTATAGATGTAGCTCGCACCGGAATTAGACATACCGCCATCATCATCTAAATGTGCCCCTACGACTACCGTATCACCACTGATCGCAACACTGCTGCCAAAATAATCACTTGCCGCACCATCCGAAGCCGTAAGTTTGGCATCTTCGGTAGCATTAGCCCAGCCTGAAGCGGGTTTTTCAAAGAGGTAGGCAGACCCTGAAGCGCCGCCGCCATAAGGAGCTCCAATCACCACGATATCCCTGCCAATGGCAACGCTTTTGCCAAAATAGTCATATGTCGTAGCATCTGAAGCAGTAAATTTGGCATTCTCAGTAGTACTTCTCCAGCCAGAGACAGGTTTTTCATAGAGGTAGGCGGAACCTGAACCACTATCATTCATAGACGCACCCACTATTATCGTGTCACCGCTAATCGCAATACTACCGCCAAAATTATCACCTGAAGCGGCATCTGAAGCAGTAAATTTTGCATTCTCGGTGACACTAGCCCAGCCTGAAACCGGTTTTTCAAAGAGGTACGCAGAACCTGAGTTACCGTCATCGTAATACGTACTGACTACCACAGTATCTCCACTAATGGCGACGCTGCTACCAAAATAATCATAGGACGCGGCATCTGAAGCAGTAAGTTTGGCAATTTCCCTAATATTAATCCAACCCGAAACAGGTTTTTCAAAAAGGTAGGCTGATCCTGAATCACTGCCATTATCATTATCATCCCCCGGTCCTCCAACTACCACGACATTGCCACAGATCGCGACACTGGTACCAAAAGTATCACCTTGTGTGCCATCCGAAGCCGTGAACCTGAGTGTTTCAGTGGTACTGATCCAGCCAGAATCGGGTTTTTCAAAGAGGTAGGCAGCCCCTGTATAGCTTCCGTTATAAGCATTCCCGGAAGCTCCAACCACTACGATATCGCCGCTAATTGCAACACTAATGCCAAAATGATTATTTGCTGCGGAATCCGAAGCATTGAGTTGCGCGATTTGCATAAAAGTATTCGTGCTACTGTTGCGTTCATAGATATAAGCGGTGCCCGTTGCGCCGTTAAAGCCTTCGGCACCAATCACTGCCGTATCACCGCTAATAGCAACACTGTTACCAAAATAGGCATTATCAGTGGCGTTATCGGATCGAAGTGCATTGAGTTCTTCAAAGCTTATCGCCTTAGGAGCTTTGCCTTCGTACTCCAGATCGCTTACTCTGACTAGAACGTGATAGGTGCTGCTTTCATGAATGTCATCCTCAACTTTTAGCATTAACTTATAGATATTGTCGTGATTGACATCAAGAGGTGTTTCATAATCTGCTGCATTTGTAAAGCGTAATAGACCCGAGCCGCTATCAATACTAAAGCGTGCGCCATCTTCGCCACCGATAATTGAAAAACTTATGGCGTCATTTTCAGGATCATTGGCTTCGATATCTATAATCTCTTTTTTGTTCTCTATGGTATTGGTGAAAAGGACTTTATTAAAAAGGTAGGCAGCACCTGAATTTGTACCACCCTCATCATCCTGATTTGCCCCAACGACCACTGTGCCGCCATTAATCGCAACACTGAATCCAAAATAATCACTTAATTCGGCATCAGCAATCCTGAACTTAGTATTTTCAGTCGCATTACCCCAACCCGAAACGGGTTTTTCAAAGAGGTAGGCAGAGCCGCCGTCATCATTTAACCATGCTCCAACCACTACGCTATCACCGCTGATGGCGACACTGTAGCCAAAATTATCATGCATCGTGGCATCAGAGGCATTCAATTTTGCATCTTCGGTATCACTTATCCAGCCCGAAACAGGTTTTTCAAAAATGTATGCCGAGCCTGAAGCGCTATTATCCCCGGAAGCCCCAATAACCACGGTGTCCCCACTAATGGCTACACTGATACCAAACTGATCATCTTCCGAGGCATCTGAAGCAGTCAATTTCGCTTTTTCAGTAGTACTTATCCAGCCGCCGGAAGCGGGTTTTTCAAAGAGGTAGGCCGCACCTGTAGCATTATTGTCCCCTTCTGCTCCAACGACTACGGTGTCACCGCTGATTGCAACATGTTTGCCAAAATAATCATCGGCTGCAGCATCAGAAGCCGTAAACTTGGCATTCTCGGTGCTGCTTGTCCAGCCGCCGGAAGCGGGTTTTTCAAAGAGGTAGACAGAGCCTGAAGCACTGGCACCATTATCATCATCCCAGTCTGCACCAATGACCACCGTGTCACCGCTGATCGCAACACTGATACCAAAATGATCATTGGCTGCGGCATCGGAAGCCGTAAACCTGGCATCTTCTGTGGCAGTGACCCAGCCGCCGGTAGCGGGTTTTTCAAAGAGGTAGGCAGCACCTGAATCACTGCCGTTATCGTCATTCCAGGCAGCCCCAACCAGTACTGTGTCACCACTGATGGCGACACTGCTGCCAAAGTAATCATTAGCCGCAGCATCTGAAGCAGTCAGCTTCGCTTTTTGCTCAAATAATCCGCTCGAAATATTGCGTTCATAGATATAGACGGCACCTGAATTCGTGACACCATCATCCTTTGCAGATGCCCCAACTACCACGGTGTCACCGCTGATGGCAATATTGCGACCAAAATGATCATTTGCCGCAGCATCCGAAGCCATAATTTTGTTGAGCTCTTGCATACTCAGCGGTGATGTAATACGGGGAGGCGCAGCAAAGAGTGTGAGTGAGAGAAGTAAAAAAAGTAATGTTTTCATAGGACTCCAGCACTAAAAAAGCAAATAAGTCATCACAGGAGTCATGACTGCACGAGGCTTGGTAACACTCACACGAATGGTTTGGATATCTTCCTGACCTGAACTTTGAACTAAAACCTGAACCTTATAGACACCATTGGCATGGACTGAACCTGTAAAACTGAGTTCTCCCTGATCGTTAATGCCAAACTTATCGGTGTCGCCACCAACAATCTGAAATTGGGTATTTTCAAGGGGTTGATTTGTTGTTACTGTTGCGATGACGTCTGCATTGCCAGAAACGGTTATGGCATTGGGTGAGGTGATGCGCGTTGCATTACAATCCATACCGCTGTCGGTGATGCTCCAGTTGTTATTGTCCTGCAAATGGGTACGGGCAGCATCACCGTTGCAATAGACGCTGGTACCTGCACTGAATGAGACATAATTTCGCGGTGGCAGTTCGTTCCATGAAATAAGCAGATTGTCATAGTTGCTGATAGAGAGTGCGGTACCGTTAAACATACCATACATGCTGCTCACGTTAGAGACATTCCAGTCACCGATATCCTGATTGAAAGCGGAAGCGTTTTCAAACATACTGCTCATGTTTGTGACATTGGAGACGTCCCACTTATCAAGATTCTGATTGAATGCGAACGCACTGTAAAACATCGCATTCATGTTAACGACATTCGAAACATTCCAGTCTCCAATATCCTGATTGAAGTTTGAAGCACCGTAAAACATAAAATCCATATTGGTCACATTTGAAACATTCCAGTCTCCGATATCCTGATTGAATTGCCAGACATCCGTAAACATGCCGTACATATCAGTCACACTTGAAACATCCCAATTGCCAATATCTTGATTAAATGGCGTATATGCGAACATGCCGTACATATCAGTCACATTTGAAACATCCCAGCTGCTGATATCTTGATTGAAGTTTACTGCGCCAGAAAACATTCCATGCATAGTAGTGGCATTCGAGACATCCCAATTGCCGATATTTTGGTTGAATGCGGAAGCATTCTGAAACACTCCCGACATATCAGTGACATTAGAAACATTCCAGTCTCCAATATCTTGGTTGAAACTTGTAGCGTATAGAAACAAACCGTACATATCAGTAGCACTTGAAACATCCCAACTGCCTATATTTTGATTAAAAGCTGATGCGTAAGCAAACACAGCATACATATCAGTCACACTTGAGACATCCCAGTTACTGATATCCCGGTTGAAATTTGATGCTAAGGCAAACAGACCATGCATATCAGTCACGCTTGAGACATCCCAATTTCCAATATCCTGATTGAAACTTGAAGCTCCCCAAAATAGTGCATGCATGTTGGTGACATTCGAAACATTCCAGTCACCGATATCTTGGTTGAATGCGGAAGCATCATCAAACATATTACGCATGTTTGTCACATTCGAAACATCCCAGTTGCCAATGTCCTGATTGAAAGCGGTGGCACCTGAAAACATATACGAAAGGTCGCTGACCTGAGAAAGATCAGGAGTATCGATTGCCGAAAGCTGAAGATTCGATGCGGCAAAAAAAGCATGATTCAGTGTACGCCACTGCTGGGTTCCCCACTGATCAACCGAAAGCAGTTTTTTGGCATCACCGCTATTTTCAAGTGAAAAAGCCGGATACGTTCCACCAATAGATATCTGGTATGTTCCTGCTGTGGCATAGTTACATGTATAGCTGCCGGTCTGATTGCTTGCATTGTTTTCAAGATTGTTACTATCGCAATTGATAGTGTAATTGTAAGTGTAGTTGGCATCGGTTGCAGGTACGACAAATTGGGTGTTACCAGAATCACCGGTATTATCGGTTTTAACCGTGATTTTAAACAGATCAGAATCTGCAGCCTGAATCTGGATTGCAACCACAAAAGCTATAACCATAAGGGTTTTACGTATTGGCATGTGAAATTCCTGCAATGATTTTTTCGAGAATAACATAGCAACGTTCCAGCAACGTTCTATTCGGTTTGCAAAGATGTTACATGTAAGTTCTGCTTTTGTCGCTTCCATGTAACTGACAGGTAATCTCTGAGAGCTATAGTCCGCGCACTATTGCACCGCAGAGGGAGAAAGCCATGATCATCGATAACAGACGCGATTTTTTACGCGTTGTCGCCGGAACCGTAGGAGCTGCGGCTGCCGTTACCTTGCTACCGCCTGCCATCCGCAGGGCGCTCTCCATTGAGGCCAACAACCGCACCGGTACCATTATGGATGTCGAGCATATCGTCATATTGATGCAGGAGAACCGCTCGTTCGATCATTATTTCGGGACAATGGCAGGCGTGCGCGGGTTTGGCGACCGTTTTCCGATTCCCCTTGCCGACGCATACGGACTTCAGGGAAAAAATGTCTGGTATCAGACCAACGATGCCGATCCGCTACATCCGCAGGTCATCCCCCCGTTTCGTCTCAATACCGTGCAGACATTCGATTACATGCGCGTCACCGGTACGCCGCACGCCTGGCTCGATGCACAGGGGGCCTGGAACAACGGCAAAATGGACAGATGGCCGAAGTACAAACACAACCACTCCATGGGATATTTTACGGAAGAGGACATTCCGTTCCAGTACGCAATGGCCAACGCTTTCACCCTGTGCGATGCCTACCACTGTTCATTTCACGGCGGCACCAACACCAACCGCCTTTTTCACTGGAGCGGAACGAACGATCCTCTGGGCAAAGGCAACGGCCCGGCAACCTACAACAACTATGACTGGTTTGATGCTAATCCGGGCAATGACGGCGGCTACACATGGACGACCTACCCCGAGCGTCTGGAAAAAGCGGGCATCAGCTGGCAGGTCTATGAAAATATGAAGGACAACTACACCGACAATCCTCTGGCCGGTTTTCACGCTTTCCGCGATGCGTGGTTTGAGAGGCCCGGCTTCTCAAAATCGCTTCAGAAGCGCGGTGTCGGTACGCGCGATCTGGACAAACTCAAAGAGGATGTCCTTGCCAACACGCTGCCTCAGGTGTCATGGATTGTTGCAACGGCGGAAGGTTCCGAGCATCCCGACGCTTCAAGCCCGGCGCAGGGGGCGGATTATACCGCCCGGGTGCTCGATGCCCTGACGGCCAACCCGGAGGTGTGGAGCAAAACCGTTTTTATTGTCAATTTTGATGAGAACGACGGCTTTTTCGATCACGTACCGCCGCCTTCGGTTCCCGCCTATACCGCGTATGACGCGGACCCGAAAAGAGCCGCTTTCGCCGGAGCCTCCACCGTCGATACTACGGGAGAATACCACGAGATCATTCTTCCCTATCAGACCAATCCCCTCGAACCGCTGGCGCTTCACCGTGCTTACGGTCTGGGGCCGCGCGTGCCGCTGTATGTCATTTCACCCTGGTCCAAAGGCGGCTGGGTAAACTCGCAGGTGTTCGACCATACCTCGGTCATTCGTTTCATAGAAGCGCGTTTCGGCGTAAAAGAGCCCAATATCAGCCCGTGGCGTCGCGCGGTTTGCGGCGATCTGACGACAACTCTTAATTTCAAAGATCCCGACAACACCGAGTTTTTTAAAAACTTCCCCGACACCGTCGAGCTGGCTTCGCGCGCACGCGCATTGAGCAAAAAGACCACACCCGAAACGCCGACTGCCATCACCATGCCGAGTCAGGCTGCGGGAACACGACCGGCACGCGCGCTGCCTTACGAGCTGCACACATCCGCCGAAGTGCCGTCCGCACATACCATTGAACTCACCTTCGGCAATACGGGTGCGGCGGCAGCGGTCTTTCATGTTTATGACCGTCACCATCTTGAGCGCATTCCCCGCCGCTATACGGTCGAAGCGAACAAGCAGCTTAAAGGAGCGTGGGATCTCGCAGCCGATGAAGGGGCGTACGATTTGTGGGTGCTTGGCCCGAACGGTTTTCATCGCCACTTTACCGGAAATGCGGCCGAGACAGACATTGAAGTAGAGGTACGTTATGACGTTGCCAGTGAAAAGATCGCTCTTTATCTCTCTAACAGCGGCGCTGAATCAGCCGACTACATCATAACCGCAAATGCCTATTTTGACAGGGAACCCTGGGCAGGTACGGTGGCTGCCAACGGCAAAAGCGAGCACCACTGGCCCCTGCATTCGAGCAGCCACTGGTACGATTTTACGCTGACGCTCAACAATGTAAGCGGATACTCACGACGTTTTACCGGACACATGGAAACCGGAAAAGCCGGCATCAGCGACCCGGCACTGGGAGGTGTAGCGATCAGCGATCAGGTGACAATCGGTTAACGATCCAGCGCCGCCTTTGCCGTGGCAATCAGATCATTCATCACCGCCTCGTAATGATTGGCCGTTGCTTCATCGTTTGATTCAAAACGGGTAACCAAAATGGGCGTTGTGTTACTAGCACGCACCAGCGCCCAGCCGTGATCAAAAATAACCCGCACGCCATCAACCGTGATAATGTCACGGATGGCAGGGAAACCTTCAGGCGGGTTTTTAAGCAAGACTTTGAGTTTGTCAATAAGGGCAAACTTCTCCTGCTCGGTGGTTTTAACCTTGATCTCTTCGGTTGAAAACACCTGTGGCAATTTGTCCAGCTCGGCGTCAAGATTGATACCTTGTGCTATCAGTTCAAGCATCCGCAGCGTGGCGTAAATGGCATCGTCATACCCAAAGTAGCGGTGTTTAAAAAAGATATGCCCGCTCACTTCGCACGCCAGATCGGCCCCGGTCTCTTTCATCTTCACTTTCAAATTACTATGTCCGGTTTTGTACATAATTGCTTTGCAGCCACGCTTTTCAAGCTCATCATACATCACCTGAGAGCACTTCACTTCGCCAATAACGGTGGGTTTATCCATCGCCAATGTGTAAAGCAGCGCCATCTGATCGCCCTTGATATTGTATTGGTGCGTCAGTACCGCAATGCGATCGCCGTCACCGTCATACGCAAAGGCAATGTCACCCTCTTCTTTTAAGAGTTTTTCAATATCTACAAGGGTATGCGCATCGGAAGGATCGGGGTGATGATTGGGAAAAGTGCCATCAGGATCGGTATAGATCCCCTTTACATGTAAGCCAAGACGTGCAAAGATTTCATCAAGCACCACGCCTGCTACACCGTTGCCGCAGTCATAAACAATGCGCTCGCTCATGCCGCGCAGATGCGCAAACTGTTCGACCATATAATCAATGTAGCGCTCTTTGGCATCAATGCTAATGACCTTGCGCGCTACTTTTGTGGGCACTGACATGGTGGCAATTTCACGTCCCATGGCATAAATGTCTTCACCAAAAAAAGGTGTTTTATCTACCGTGATTTTAAAACCGTTATATTCGCTGGGGTTGTGCGAACCGGTAATCATCACCGAAGCCGAAGGGGTCATGCCGTCAAACTCCTGATAGTTGGCAAAATAGTTCACAGGTGTCGGTACGAGCCCCATAGAAAGAACACTCTTGCCCCCGGCGTTGAGCCCCGCGACAAGATACTCGAAAAGTTCCGGAGAGTGGGTGCGGGCATCATACCCAACAGCCACATATTCACCCTCGATTTTGGAAGAGAGCGCATAACCGATTTTCGTCACTTCGCTCTGACTCAGCTCCTGCGGGACAATACCGCGAATGTCGTATTCTCTGTAAATGCTCATCAGGTTTCACTTTACATGTAAGGATTTGTTGGGTGCTATTATACCTTTACAGGTAACGCAGAGAATTTAACTGCTGCTTTGCTCATAGTTTTTACGCTTAGGCTACCTTGCTATGCTTACATGTAACGTGAGTTTAGATGATTGGCGATAAGCATATTGTTGCCTGTCCCCGTTTTCCTTTCAAGTATGGGAATGAGAAACTTAATAACGTCAAAGTCCACTTTGCTTTTTCAAATAATCTTTACCAATATCTACTAATAATGACAAGCTAAAACCACCGATAGCATAAGCTTTTTCTTTGATTTTATTCCAAGTTGTATCTTGTCTGATTGTATCTATAAAATCTTGTCCTTGAGACGTTATTGTATTTATTAAGTATTGAGGGTTATACTCTTTAGCCTTTATAAAATCACATTCTACAAGTAATCCAAGATGATAAGCCAATTTTTCAGCACTCAATGTTTCATCTTGCATAACTTCAATAAGCTGAGCACTCTGAAAATTTTTTCCATATTCCATTTTGTCTTCAAGCGTAAGCATAATTTTACGAATTAAATCTAAATCTCTTTTCATGTTCCATCTTCCTTTTTTATCATCTCTTCATATATCCTATTCCAAAATGCTCATGCCATAAATACCTTAAAAGAGTCCGTGAATGTTAAGCAATTATAGCAACCCTCATTGAAACAACATAACCCTACAAGAACCCGCAAGCTGTTTTTTTTGCTATGCTTACACCATGAATCCAATCAACGACACCAAAATCATGGCACTCTACTGCGACTACGAAAACCTTGCGCTGGGCGTTCGTGACGCTAAATACACTACATTTGATATCCACAAAGTACTTGAGAGGCTGCTGCTTAAGGGCAACATCGTCGTCAAGAAAGCCTACTGCGACTGGGAACACTACAGCGAGGCCAAAAAAGGTCTGCATGAAGCGAGTTTCGAAATGATCGAGATTCCCCATATCAAAATCTCGGGCAAAAATTCCGCCGATATCCGCATGGTTGTTGACGCGCTCGATCTGTGCTACACCAAAAAGCATGTCGATACCTTCGTCATTCTCAGCGGTGATTCCGACTTTTCGCCGCTGGTCAGCAAACTGCGCGAGAATAACAAAACCGTTATCGGCGTGGGGGTGAAAAACTCCACATCCGATCTGCTCATTGCCAACTGCGACGAGTTTTTTTACTATGATGATCTGGTACGCAACGAAAAACCGCAGAAGAAAAAAGAGAAGAAAAACGGCACCAAACCCAAAACCGACAAAACGCACGAAGAAAAAGAGCGCGAAGCCTGGAATCTTCTGGTCGATACCTACGAAGACCTGATTGCCGAACGCGGAGAAGAAGAGCTAATCTGGGGTTCCATGATCAAGCAGGCCATCAAACGCCGCCAGCCCGGTTTTAATGAGTCTTATTACGGGTTCAAATCATTTGGAGCGTTGCTTGAAGCCGCCGAAGCCAAAGGCATTGTCACACTCGACTTTGACGCGCGTTCGGGCGGATTTATCGTGCGCAACGCGCATTACGATTAAACCCTGTAGTCCGCTACAAAATCCCCAAGAGCCGATTTAAGCGCTTCGATGTCAATCGGCTTTGTCAGCATGCCGTTCATACCGACGTCGAGCATTTTTGCCTTGTCCTCTGGCGTAATGGTACTGCTTAGCGCAATAATCGGTGTAGTGTCGCCGCTGGCGCGAATCACCCGTGTTGCTTCAAAACCGTCAAGATTGGGCATTTGAAGATCCATCAGGATGCAGTCAAACTTTTCAGCAAGCTGCATGGCAACCGCATCGGCACCGTCAAAAGCCGCTTCAACGTTGAGTCCGATGCTTTTTAAAAGTCCCAAAGCCATCATCCGATTGATTTTATGATCTTCCGCCAATAACACCCGAATACTCATGAGATTGCCTCCAGTACAATTTGTTTTGCTTCTTCCTGAATCTGCTGCAGGTGTGCTTCGGAAATAAAACTCTCTGCATAGATTTTATAAATATCTTCCGTTCCCGAAGGGCGGGCCGCGAACCAGCCGTTGGCTGTTTCAACCTTCAAACCGCCTATCGCCGCACCGTTACCGCTGGCAGAGGTATAAATGCCGCTAATCGCTTCCCCAGCCATGATTTTTGAAGTCACATTGTCGGGTGAAAGTTTTTTGAGCTTGGCTTTCTGCTCCGGAGATGAGGCTGCATCGATGCGCGCATAGAACGCTTTGCCGTACTCCGCTTCAAACTCCTGATAAATCACACCCGGGTCTTTTCCGGTAATGGCGATAATTTCGGCAGAAAGCAGATTAAGAATGACACCGTCTTTATCGGTTGACCAGACCGAACCGTCACGGCGCAGGAATGATGCCCCGGCACTCTCTTCGCCGCCAAACCCAAGCGTACCGCCGTAGAGTCCCTCGACAAACCATTTAAACCCTACCGGGACTTCAACCACTTTTTTACCGAGCGCCGCTGCAACCCGGTCGATCATGGAACTTGAAACCAGCGTCTTTCCAATGCCCAGCGTTGCAGGCCACTCCTTGCGGTGCGCGTAGAGATACCAGATGGCAACCGAAAGGTAATGATTGGGGTTCATGAGCCCCACGCTCGGGGTGACAATGCCGTGGCGGTCAAAATCGGGATCGTTCCCGAAAGCAATGTCAAAACGCTCTTTAAGTCCGATAAGCGAGGCCATCGCAAAAGGAGAGGAGCAGTCCATACGAATCTTGCCATCATGGTCACAGGTCATAAACGAAAAAGTCGGATCAACGCGCTCGTTGACAATCTCCATATTGAGCCCGTAAACCTCCTTGATCTTTTGATAGACCGCAATACCCGAACCGCCCATCGGATCGACTCCGATTTTCATGCCGGACGCTTTAATGGCATCCATATCGACAATCTCGCGCAGGGCTTCGACATACGGGGTGATAAAATCATACGCTTCTAGCAGCGGGCTTGAAAGCGCCGCGTCGAGGGAAACTTTTTTGACCTCGCTCAGAGCGTTTTTCAAAATGGCATTGGCACGGTTTTGAATGATGTCGGTCACATCCGTATCGGCGGGACCGCCGTTAGGCGGATTGTATTTGAAACCGCCGTCACTCGGCGGATTGTGCGAAGGCGTAATGACCACACCGTCACATGCGGCACCGCCTTTTTTATTGGCTTCAAGAATGGTGAACGAAACTACCGGCGTCGGCGTATAGCCGTCATCTTTGGCGATCTTACATGTAACACCGTTGGCAACACATACCTGCAGGGCGCTTAGCTGTGCAGGAGTGGAGAGCGCATGGGTATCTTTACCTATAAAAAGCGTTCCTTCGATTCCGGCAGACTTGCGATACTCACACAAAGCTTGTGTTATGGCAAAGATATGGGCTTCGTTGAAACTGTTTTTACTGGAACAGCCCCGATGTCCTGACGTTCCAAAACTCACCTGCTGTGCAGGCACATTCATGTCAGGTGTACGTGTATAATATGCTGCCACCAGTTCCGGAATATTCTCCAGTATTTCGTAAGGTGCCGCTTGACCGGCGCGTTCATGTGCCATACCATCTCCTAAAAAAAACACTAATTGTAATCTTACCTTCTTGCAGTGCAAAAGCCTACCCTTTCCTGCCAAAATCATAGGCAGCTGCGCAAAATTCTTTCCAGAAGTGTTACAATGGTTACATGATTCTGATGAAACTCCTCATAGCATCGCTACTGTTGTCATCACTGCTCTCAGGGAAAGCATTAGAACCCGTGACGCTGCAACTGCTATGGAAAAACCAGTTTCAGTTTGCCGGATTCTACGTTGCGAAGGAGCATGGGTTCTATGAAGCGGCCGGTCTTGATGTCACCATCAAAGAGAATGAACCGGGGCTTAATGTCATAGATGAAGTACTCCAGAGGCATGCAACATTCGGCATCGGACGCTCTTCGCTGATTCTCCACCACGCACACGGCGACCATCCCGTTATTCTTGATTCCATTTTCGATCATTCCCCTTCGATACTCATCACCACCGATCCGGCATTGACGACTCCCCTCGCGCTGCACGGCAAACGCATCATGATAACCGACGACGAAATCTCTTCGGCCGCAATCAACGCCATGCTGCAGAGTCAGGGCGTCACCCATGATGACATCATCAGACAACCACACTCTTTCAATATTGATGATATTGTTAATAAAAAAACTGATGCTATGGCAGGCTACCTTTCAAATGAACCGTTTATGCTTCAAGAACGCAACATCACCTTTTCAATCATCGATCCAAGGGACTTCGGATACGACTTTTACGGTGACCTGCTCTTCACGTCCCAACAGGAGCTGGATGAGCATCCTGAAAGGGTCAAGGCATTCGTTGAAGCAAGCAGACGGGGCTGGCAGGAGGCATTCAAGTACATCGGCAAAACAGCCAAAATGATCTTTGAGCACTATAACACTCAAAACAAATCACTTGCAAGTCTGATGTATGAAGGCATGGTGTTACGCGGACTCTGCTGTGATGAAAAAATCGGAAAACCGATACTTGATTTTAATCGTTTTGCAGAAATTTCAGAGTTCTACCGTCTTGGAGGTCTTTTAAAAAAGCCGCTTAACCTGCAGAAAATTCTCGATCCGCTTAACTTCACACGCATTCCGCTGCGTATCGGTTTTCTCTCCAAACGCGGAGATGCCTATACACTCAAACGTTGGCAGCCGATGGTAGATTACCTTAACGCCCATCTCTCAACCTACCATTTTGAAGCAGTCCCGCTCGATTTCGAAGAGATTCCCGAAGCGGTCAAAAATCGGAGTATCGATTTTGTATTGACCAATACCATGCAATATGTCAAGCTTGAGCACTATTATGGCATCAGCCGGATCGCCACACTGAAAAATGCCTCTATTTACGGTCCGCTAAACCGTTTTGGTGCCGTTATCATCACCCGTAGCGATAATAATGCCATCAATACCCTTCAGGACATCAGGAACAAACGTTTTGGTGCCGTAGATCCCGACTCCTTCGGGGGATGGGTCATGGCACTGAAACTTTTAAAAGAAGCCGGTATCGATCCTAAGGATTTTCGTTCCCTTGAATATTTTGAAACGCATGACAATGTTGTGCGCGCCCTGCTGGATGGGAAAGTCGATGTAGCCACTGTACGATCCGACACCCTGGAGCGTATGGCACAAGAAGGCGCTATCTCGCTCGATCAGGTTAAAGTCATCAATGCCATGCACTATCCAAAATTTCCCTATCTTGTCAGCACACCCCTGTATCCGGAATGGCCACTGGCAAAATTGCCGCATACCCCTCCCGAAGTTGCCGATGCGCTGCTGGGAAATCTTTTAAAAATGGCAGAAAATCCTGAAGTGCTGATACAAAGTGACATTGGAGGATGGGGCATTCCGCTCAACTACAAACCGATTCATGACCTCCTTAAATCATTGCAGCTTGATCCTTACATACCTCAGGAGGTTACCTTAAACGAAATCTTTCGCTCCTATGCCAACTGGATCGCGGCCGCGTTGGGAATCCTGCTGTTGATTCTGTTATTTCTCTTCAAGATCAGCCGACTCAACGGTATGTTGCAAAAACGCAATCGTGTCATGGAACGCTTTAATGAGGAGCTGGAGTCCCAGGTGCTTGAACGCACGGCCGCTCTGCAAAAAGCCAATGAAAAACTGCGTGAACTGGCCGAAACCGATCCGCTTACCGGCATCGCCAACCGAAGACACTTTTTTAATCTGGCACAACGCTATTTTGATATTGCCATGCGAAATAATACGGATCTGGTAATACTTTCGATTGATATCGATTTTTTCAAGAAAATCAATGACCATTACGGTCACGCTGTCGGGGACCAGATGCTCCAGTTGGTAACAAAGACCATAAGCTCGCATTTGCGGAAAACGGATCTTTTTGGAAGAACAGGCGGAGAAGAGTTTATCATCATACTGCAAAGCACCAGCTTGAGACATGCACAACTTTTATGTGAAAAAATACGCGTCTCAGTGGCATCGGCAGTTTTGGTTTTGGAGAATGGGGAGCCTATTCAGACCACGGTAAGTATCGGTCTGACATCGCTCCATAGTAGCGACGCGACACTAGAGCATATTATCAAACGTTCCGACCAAGCACTTTATGAAGCTAAAGAACAGGGGCGCAATCGTATTATCGAACGCTGAAATTCAGATCGCGCGTTTAAATTCCGGATAGGCTTCGACACCGCATTCACTGACGTCCATACCCTGAATCTGTTCTTCATCCGTTGCTCGAAACGGCAGGAATTTATTGATAACGAAAAGAACAATATATGAAGCAATAAAGGCAAACGCAGCAACGACGATAATGCCCTTGATCTGGCCCATCAGCGTGATACTGTCGTCGTTAGCGGCAAAAAGACCGACGGCAAGCGTTCCCCAGATGCCATTAACCAGATGCACCGAAAGCGCTCCCACGGGATCATCAATGCGGAGACGGTCAAAAAACGGTACCGCAAAGACTACCAGGGCCCCACCGATTCCGCCGACAATCACCGGTATATAAATGGAGTACAGATCCGGCCCTGCAGTAATAGCCACCAGTCCGCCGAGTGCGCCGTTGATGACCATTGTGATATCCAACAGACGGTAGCGCATATACATCATGATACCTGCGACAATACCTCCCGCCAGCCCTGCCGTATTTGTATTAAGAATCGTCAGTGCGACGGCATCGGCACTCTCTTTGGAGCTGATGGAACCGACCGAGCCGCCATTAAATCCGAACCATCCGATCCAGAGTAACATACCGCCAAGAACGACAAGCGGAATATTCGAAGCGGGAATAACACGGATCTGATTCCCCTGATAGCGTCCTTTACGCGCTCCGATAATCAAAATGGCAGCCAGAAGCGCCCATCCACCGGTAGAGTGAATAACGGTAGAACCGGCAAGATCGTACATGGAAAGATCGAGAAAAGTCCCTTCGAGCAGGTCCGCACCCCAGCTGACATTGACGATCAGCGGATAGATCACGGCACCCATGATAATCGCAAAGAGTGCCAATGGAATAATACGCACCCGTTCGCTCACCCCGCCGCTCATGATATTGATAGTTTTTCCTACGAACGCCATCTGAAATAAGAATGCCGCCCAGATGCTCATGGAACTGTTTTCCCATGCTCCAAATGCGATTGTATAGCCGATCAGGAAAAATGCCATCGAAGCAATAACGTAGATCATCAGGTTTATGGTCAGAACCGCCGTAACGTTTTTAGTACGGACAAGTCCCGCTTCAAGCATCGCAAAACCGGGGACCATAAAGATAATAAGCGTCATAGCAAACAGCGCAAAGAGTGTGTCAATGACGTAAGTGAGTTCGGAAATCTCCATAAACGACAGCTCCATTTAAAAAATTGAACCTGCATGCTAACACAAAATTGTAGGAATGGAAATTGCAAGTTGTCTATATTTTAGACAACTTGCAGAAGAAGGGGAGTGTGAAGAGGGTTAGATTGCTTCTGAATCGACTTCGCCAGTGCGAATACGAACAATTTTGTCAATGTTGCTGACAAAGATTTTACCGTCACCGATTTTACCGGTACGGGCCGCTTCAACGACCGTGTTGACAACCTGATCAACCTGATCGTCATCAACCACCATCTCCATTTTCACTTTAGGGAGAAAATCGACAACATACTCGGCACCGCGGTAAAGCTCGCTGTGACCTTTCTGACGTCCATAACCTTTTACTTCGCTCACAGTCATACCGGTGATTCCGATTTCAGCGAGAGCGTCTTTGACATCTTCGAGTTTAAATGGTTTGATAACCGCTTCAATTTTTTTCATTTCTTAGACTCCGCAATAAGTTTCATAATGATGCGGGGAAATCCCCCGCCTCCGTTTGGGCAATTATAATCTTATTTAAGATTTTTCGCAAACTCTGGATACGCTTCAAGACCGGTCTCATGCTGGTCTTCACCGTCATACTCTTCCTCTTCGCTAACACGCAGTCCCATAACCATTTTCAGGATATACCAGAAGATGAATGAAGTAACAAAAGTAAAGAGTCCGACCGCGATAATACCTTTGATCTGAGCCATGATACTGACGTCTGCGTTGAAGATACCGACAGCCAGTGTTCCCCAGATACCATTCACAAGGTGAACTGAAAGTGCACCAACCGGATCGTCAATACGGAGTTTGTCAAAGAATGGAACCGCAAAGACAACCAGAACCGCTGCAACCACACCATCGATAAACGAAACCATCATACCCAGGTCAGGACCGGCAGTAACTGCAACCAGACCGCCAAGTGCACCGTTGAGTACCATAGTCAGATCCACTTTTTTATAGATAATCTGAGTCAGAATCGCCGCAGTGACCGCACCGACTGCTGCTGCCATATTCGTATCGGCAAAAACCAGCGCGATAGAATCCACATCTTCTTTCGTACCCATAGCGAGAACCGAACCACCATTGAATCCGAACCATCCAAGCCAGAGAATGAATGTACCGAGTGTTGCCAGTGGCAGGTTTGAACCGGGAATCGGTTTAACTTTACCGTCTGCCGTATATTTGCCTTTACGGGCACCAAGAAGCAGTACGCCGGCAAGTGCTGCCCATCCGCCTACAGAGTGAACAATTGTTGAACCCGCGAAGTCACTGAAACCTTCCATGAAACCGCCAAGTGCCGAGCCGCCCCATGACCAGTGACCCTGAATCGGATAGATGACTGCTGTCAATACTACTGTAAAAATGAGGAAAGGCCAGAGTTTCATACGCTCAGCCACAACACCTGAAATAACAGAAGCTGCTGTTGCAACGAATACAACCTGGAAGAAAAAGTCCGCCATCAAAGAGTGGTCATCATAAGTGATCCCGCTGAGTGCAAACGCAATGTCTCCAACAAAGGCGCCTTCGCCACCATACATCAGGTTATACCCGACAACATAATACATGATACACGCTATTGAGTAGAGTGCAATATTTTTTGTCAGAATGACAACATTGTTCTTGGTTCGGGTCAGCCCCGCCTCAAGCATCGCGAATCCCGCTGCCATCCACATAACCAGCGCTCCTGCAAATAACATCAAGAAGCTGGTCAGGATGTACTGTACATCACCAAAGTTTTCCATAGGTTCTCCCTTTTTTGAGTTTGAAGATGCCAAAATTATAGAATGTATGATGGACATTTTTGTACTAATTGTTGTTTATTTTTTAATCAATAGTACTTTTCTCCCTCTTTATGTCTACAATTTCAATAATTAAGCACCATTAAGGTAGAATAAACCCCATTTTACATGTAAAGAATCGGGGTTTATAGAATGAACGATCTGCTTGACAACAGTCAAATCGAAAACATTAATATTGAAGAGAGCCTCAAAAGCAGCTATCTTGACTACTCCATGAGTGTTATTATCGGCCGGGCACTACCCGATGTTCGTGACGGACTCAAGCCGGTACACCGCCGTATTCTCTATGCGATGGACAAGCTTAACCTTTCCGCCGGTGCCAAGTACAAGAAATCGGCGCGTATCGTCGGGGACGTTATCGGTCAGTATCACCCGCACGGCGACACTGCTGTTTACGACGCTCTGGTACGGATGGCCCAGCCATTCTCCATGCGTATGACGCTTGTTGACGGTCAGGGGAACTTCGGTTCTATCGACGGTGACAACGCCGCAGCCATGCGTTATACGGAAGCGCGTATGACACGTTACGCCGGCGAGCTGCTGCAGGATCTTGACAAAAATACCGTCAACATGATCGACAACTACGACGGTACGACGCAGGAGCCCTCCGTATTGCCCACCCGCGTACCCAACCTGCTCATCAACGGCTCCAACGGTATCGCAGTCGGTATGGCTACCAACATTCCGCCGCACAACCCCAAAGAACTGTTGCGCGGTCTCATTCACTTTGTGGATAACCCCAACGCATCACTTGCTGAAATTATGGAGTTTGTGCAGGCGCCCGACTTTCCTACCGGCGGAACCATTTTTGGTAAAAAAGGGATTCTCGAAGCGTATGAAACCGGTCGCGGTCGCATTAAGGTCCGTGCCAAGACCCATATAGAAAAGAAAGCCAACAAAGATGTCATCGTTATCGATGAACTCCCTTATATGGTAAACAAAGCCCGTCTCATCGAGAGTATTGCCAACCTTGTCAAAGACAAACTGGTCGAGGGTATCAGCGAGATTCGCGATGAATCTGACCGCGAGGGAATCCGCGTTGTCATCGAACTCAAACGTGACGCCATGAGTGAGATCGTCCTGAACAATCTGTTCAAATCTACTAACATGCAAACCACGTTCGGCATCATCATGCTGGCCATTCACAATCAGGAGCCCCGCGTCTTTACCCTGATTGAGATGCTCCGACACTTCATCAACCACCGTAAAACGGTCATTATCCGCCGCACGATTTTCGATCTTGAAAAAGCAAAAGCCCGCGCACATATTTTGGAAGGTCTGAAAAAGGCGATCAGTATTATTGAAGATGTCATCCGCGTTATTCGTGCCTCCGATAATGAAGAAGAAGCCAAAAACAATCTTGTTTCCGAATTTGATTTCAGTGAGATTCAGGCTGCCAGCATCGTTGCCATGAGACTGGGGCGACTGACCGGTCTGGAAATTGAAAAAATCGAGAAAGAGCTTGCCGAGCTCATCGAACTCATTGCCTATCTGGAAAGCATTCTCCGTAGCGAAGAGGTACTTCTGGGCATTATTAAAGATGAGTTGAACGAGAGTCTTGAGCAATATAAAGACGAACGCCGTACCGACATTGAAGACAACTACGACGACATCGACATTGAAGACCTTATTCCGAATGAGCCGATGGTCGTCACCATCTCTCACCGCGGCTACATCAAACGTGTACCGCTTGATGCGTATGAGCGTCAGCGACGCGGTGGAAAAGGCAAAACTGCCGTGACGACCTACGAAGATGACTTCATAGAGAAATTCTATACATGTAATACGCATGACACCCTCATGTTCATCACGGACCGCGGTCAACTGCACTGGCTGAAGGTTTACCGTATCCCTGAGGGCAGCCGTACCGCCAAAGGTAAGGCAGTTGTTAACCTCATCAATCTTGAGAGCGAAGAGAAGATCCGCTCCATCATCCCGACGACTGACTTTGACGACAGCAAATCACTGGCATTCTTTACCCGCAACGGTATCGTCAAACGTACCAATCTGAGCGAATTCAGTAACATCCGTTCCAACGGGGTTCGCGCAATCGTTCTGGATGATGATGACACGCTGGTTACAGCCCACATCACGACTCCTGAGCACAAATACCTCTTCATTGTCACCAAAATGGCACAGTGTATCAAGTTTGAAATGGAAAAAACACGTGAACAGGGCCGCTCAACCCGCGGGGTTCGCGGTATCAAATTCAAAAAAGAGGGTGATGAAGTCGTTGATGCAAACATCATCAAAAATGACGAGCAGGAGATCCTGATGGTCAGCGAGAAAGGTATCGGCAAACGTACCACTGCCGAAGAATACCGTCTCACCAACCGTGCCGGAACCGGTGTCATCGCCATGAAACTCAACCACAAAACCGGCAGCAATGTCGTCGGATGTCTGATGGTCGATGAGAACATGGACATGATGGCACTAACCAAAGAGGGCAAAATGATCCGTGTCGACATGCAGTCAATTTCAAAATCTTCACGTAATACCAGTGGTGTTTACATTGTCAAAGGCGATGACGTCGCAAGTATTTCACGCTGTCCGAAACAGGAAGAAGAGATCGATGATGATGAATCCGAAACTTCATCCGAAGGTACCCTGATCGATTGATTCTGAAGAGTATCTCCTTCGGGAGTACTCTGCACGCTTCTTCTGCGACCCTTTCATTTAACAGTTTTTGAAATTAACCGATTTTATCTTCGAATATGCCGCAATAGCCGCCATTTACCGTTAGTGGCCTATAATAATAAACTATGGGAAAGGAGTCATCGACATGATTCGGGCAACATTGACGCTGCTCATCGTTGGACTATTGGTCGGTTGCGGTGAAAGTAGCGGAGGAAGTCAGACAAGTATTGACGCGAATAATACACCTGATAAAATCATTACAAGTGCGGACATTCCTCCCGTTCCGCAAATTCCAGAAGATTAGAAAACAGGGTAGTAATGAACTATTTTTATCTCTTTTTGTCGTCTGTAGTGTTTTTGAGCGGATGTGTTTCTACCGATTCGAGCAGTCGTAGCGGTGGCACTCAGACCAATAGCAGTTCCGTAGCGAGTTCAAACAGTACAAGCAGCAGTTCATCACAGAGTACGACATCAAGCAGCAATTCAAACAGCAGTACTACAACATCCGCATCTTCGAGCAGCAACATTACATCGGTTTTTGACCCTTCCGAAGCGGTTGAGGACACCAACGCCTGTACCACGGCAACCGGATACCATGTGGCAACAGACAACAGCCTCGATCCGGAAGGCTATACCGACCGTACGAACGGCATTACCATTCTTTCGCGCTATGCCATGAGTACCGATCCCTCACTTTCGGAAGTGAAACTCTTCTATCCAACTTTTACGGCAACGCCAAGTGACAGCTGGGGGCTCATTCTGGTAAGTCGCGCCTATTCCATCTCTTACGATCAGGGATGGGTTGCCAACACGCCCAATGTTGTCTATATTAAAACACCTCCGATTAACACCGAACTTCCGGAGTGTTATAAATACACGTTAAATGCTGCCGATGGCAGTACGATTTCAGCGGTCAAAGTGTACCGTTAAGCCTAGAATATCCAAGGAGAAAGCCATGCGTATCAGATCGATTCTTCCTCTGAGTCTCGTAGCCATTATCGTGCTGCATGCCTCTGCATCTGCCAACAGTTATGTTCCACTGACCTCATCAGGTGCCGATTTCAGCTGGACCATGTTTGGAGTCAACGGTTTTATTACCCCGAACTCCAGCAGCAGTGTCGATTCAACGAGCCTCGATTTTACCAATCCGACATTTACGATTGAAGATGCCGATCCCGACGACGAACTGGCTGTTTCGGGCTTTCCCGATGTCAGCGCCAAAAACATGGCTTCCATCAAGGCACTCAAGGGCATGGCGACTATCGAAGTAAGCCTCAGGGACCTCTCCTCATCAGATTTGAAATTTGAACCGACAGAAGCCGTACGCAGTATGTACATCAAAACCGGTAACAGCGTCGGTGCTCTTTTTACCTACAAGGCTTCCCTGGAAGATGCCGTTTTGGAGTATCAGATTTCCGGGGACAATGAAAAAACGTATGTGATCACCATCAGCGCCAAAAACACATTCGACAATCCTGCAGAAGGTGTACTCAAAGCCTCTTTGGAAGATGTGACGACGACGACAAATCCCGAAAGCCTTTTTAATCTCTCCGATGTTTTCGATTATAACCTGCAAAACAACCCCTACAACTCCAATGACTATACTACGGCAGCCTATCAAGAGAGCGTGACAGGCTATTCGCTGCGAATGTACAGCTACAACTCAGCGCTGCAGCTTTGGGAAATCTATGACTCGGACAATGCAGCCGGAACCAATGACTTTGAACGCCTTTACCGCGGTAAAGCCTACTGGGCCAAAGTCGATACCGATACCGGAAGAGACACAACCAATCCGGATAAGAAAGTGAGTGGCATGGTCCTTGGCAGCTCCGGGCTTACCGATGCCGATTATCTTGAAAACGGCGGATTGAATCCGGGATGGAACCTTATTTCGTTTGATGATGCCAAGCCGATCATCAAGACTTCCAATACCGGGCTTATTGTTGGTTACAGCGCTGCCAACGGAAGCATTACCCTCATAGATTCTTCCGGTGAGAACAGTGTTACAATCGCCCTCGCGGCAACTGACACCGCAGTAACAGCCGCGCGAAAAATCAATACCGCTATTGAAGCCGAGAAACTGACGGGTTCCATTCCCGATACTTTTGATCTTAAGGTATTCCCTGTCTCGGTATCGAGCCTAATGATGCTTTCGGATAAAAAATTCACCCTTCAGGATACCGGAAATGCCAATATTACTACGGCAACGACTCTCACAGGAGGCAATGTCTGGGATGTCGGCGCACTCGATTATGCCAATTTCAGCGCCGGAAACGTCAACGCCACAGGTGTCTCTTCGGTTTATGGCGAATATGCTCTGATCTTTAAACCGCTTTACGGTGCAGGAACCGCCTCCGGTACGGCCACGTCGGCCATTCAGGTCAATGACAACAATGCCATTTCCACCACAAGCGCCGCCAATGTCGCTGCCATAGCAACCGCAATGACATTTACCGGCAGTGAAGACGCTGTTGCCTACAAGGGTACCGCACTCGATTCTAACTATGACGGTACTGCCGATCATGTCCTCATCGCAGCGCCTTCAGCGTTTTTCCTGCGTGACCACACCTTTACCCGAGTCTTCACCTATGACAATACGAATCAAACGGTAAACGATACCATCGAAGTCGGTGATACGCCTATCACGATTTTGAATGCATCCAACACCATCGGTACTGTTGTCAGCACCATCAACACAGCCCTGAGTGATATCGATGCACAGGCTTCCGGGAGTGATCTGGTCCTCATCGCTTCATCCAAAGACCGACGCGATTTCGATGCAAAAGACAGCGAAACATCGGAATTTCTAACCGATGACTACTCATTTACAGGAACCGTTGGCAAAGGCGCGGTTGAAGGTGTCTATAAACTCAACACACTCGTCAATGCCATTGTCAATCTGCATAGTTTTGAAATCGATATCGATGACGCGCCGGACAATGCGGCAGACAGCGTCAGATTTGTGATTACCCATGCGGATAGTTCGACAACCGCTACCGCTACACTTACCGGCGCCATCACGCAGGATGACGGAACCGCCTATTATGATATGTTCAACAGCTATACGACAGCACTACAGGACAGCCTGAATACGCTGGGCTATCATACAACCGTCTATCATGATTATGACCAGTCAAATACCGATCCTGCGCTGGCCCTTGATGCCGCCAAGATCTATATCGTCGGGGACGGAGATATCAGCAGCATTACTGTTGATTATACCGATGGCGGTAACGGTGTTGAGAGCGATATCGCCGGAATCACCGATGCCAACAGTGCTACATACGGCACACTGACCCTGCCTAATGCCGATTATGCCGATCTGCGCTACAATGCCCGCTACTCTCCGGATTTCCCGATTGAAGGTCCGCTTTATACCCTTAAAGGGTTAGGTTACAACCCCTTGGCCATTCTGACGTCTGAGACAAAATTCAGTACCGGAAATATCAGTTGGGACAATCTCGACCTCACCGTAGATCCGGTAGACTGGATGAAAGATCAGAATCACAATCTTTTTGCAATTGACGGCAAAGCTGGCTACTGGGCCTATCTCGAAACCGATACCGGCAGCAACTCCCTTGCAGTCTCCAATGTCGAGGTCAGTGAGAACCTCTATAAGCACCATTTTGACTACACCACCGATACAACAACCAATATCGTTCACGGCAATCTGAACGTCACCATCAGCGGACTTTCGCAGCGCGCTCAGGATGCCGGCTCCGCTACCGTTTTCGCCAATGTCGACGGTAACCGCATCGAACTGTTGGACAACGGTGTCAATGACGGACAGTATTCCGGTGTTATCAGCACTTTCGAACTTCCCAATCTGAAACCAAAAACTGTCGGTTCTGATGATTCGGCCATTGTCGTACTGATCTACGACGGTCTGGGATATGAATATGTTTCAGAGGGCGCGGGAACTTTTGACTACAGCAAGCCTGCCCTTCCGGTAACCTCTTTGAAAACCGGTATTGACATTGCACTAACCTCAACCAGTAGCGATGTCGGAGGATACTACATCTATAAAGATGTCGTTGCCGAAACCGACCTCGATAACTATCTGACCTATGTCCCGGCGGCATCAGCCGGATCGTTCAATCTTTGCGGAGCCGTGTCAACCTTCGAGTACGACACGGACTACACATTGAAAATCTTTGCCGTCGACGGCACGGGTTTACTCTATAACGGCAATGCTTCCGATATCGAAACAAAAGTCTTCGCACCGACACTGAAAAGTGCGCATCTGCTTAGCAATACTGCCGACGGCACCGGAAAAGTTGCCGATCTGCCCGCCATTTACGACGCTACATGTAACAATACAGGTACCGCCACCGTCAATAGCGGTATCGCTCTGAAAACCATCACCGCCGACCACACGGTAAAAATTGCATTTCAGCCTATCGAAGGGCTTTCATTCGATTCTGACATTCCTTATACTATCTATATTAAAGGCGGTACAAACAAAGACGTTGTCGCCGAAATCAAATATCACCGTGAGTATGCCAACAGCGGCGAAATGTATATTGATATCGACGGTGTCCTGTACCGTATGACATTCCCGGTTGACGATACAACCAACGGAACCAGCGACAATCCGATCAAACTTGACGATCTCGGCTACAAAATCAATTCAAGCTTCAACGACCAGCACCTTTAAATGCTTTTTTTCAAAGGGCTGCTGCTCGCTCTCGTACTCGGGCTGCTCCACGCAGCTCCGTCTTCAGAGTATCGCCTAAAAAAGGGATGGAACACCCTGATCGTTCCTGATGACGGCATCGATATCGTTACCACATTTACGCAGGCCGACATCAATGACCTCTTCTATTATGATGCCGAACGAAATCTTCTTACACTGTATCGCGCTGATGCTATTGGCATGTCGGTTCCCGGACACCTAAGGCTTGAGGCGCTCGAACCCGGAGATGAATTTTCTGTGTATGCCCAGAGGGATGCCATCATCACCATTGTCCCTTCCGCAATAACCGGAATATGTCTTTCCTATGCCGATGATCCGGGTTACATGTACATAGCAGCATCAGGAAAAAAAGAGTCCTCCAGAGAGTCCGGAACATCCATGGAACTGACGTCGCGCTATCTTCCCTACCAGAAAAAAGGCTTCTACCGCGACTCCCGCGTGACCCTGATCTATCCGAAACTTTCCACTGCCGGAGTGGCAACCCTTCGTTACGGACCGGCCAACCCGCGTATTCTCATCAATTATGCAAAAGCGTATGAAAACCGTACGTTCTATCTCTATGATCACTTTCAAAAACGCTGTTTCACCGGTATTTTTCCTTCACAGAAAGTACCGCCTTTCAGTGACCTGCGAGCGCTCGATTAAAGAGAACTTATGTTATAACTAGCGCAATCTTTTTTCAGGAATGCCCATGCGTCTGCTCCCTCTACTTCTCGCGTTCTGTATCACGGTGTCGCTTCATGCAGCAACTTATAATGTTGAAGTCGGAGCCTTTCAGCCGACATTTGACGGCACTATCGAAAACCCCAGTTCTCTTACCGATTACAGCAAAGATCTGAATTATGAAGCGACCCTGATCAGCTATTTCGGATTTGAAGCCAATTTCGACTCCTGGTATTTGCCGACATTCAAAATAAACTATTTCAACATGAGCGACTCTTACAATGCGGACCTGACCGGAACCAAACAGTTTGTAGGTTACGACTACAACGGTTCTGTGACGACATGGACCGATTACAGCGTTTTAAACGTGATTCTCTCCAAAGACTTTCATCGACCGGGAACCTATTTCAATGCTTTCGGAAAAAAACTCTACACCGGTGATGTCTATTTTGATCTTGGTATCAATTTAAAAAATATCGACTATCGATTTGAAATCCGCCAAAACGGTATTAGCAATCCGGAAAATGACTTCATCACGGTCAAGTCCAATATTCTCATGCCCTATCTCGGTCTGAAATACCGTATCGGCAATCTGACAATTTACGGCGATGTCAGTACTCTGGCGCTTGGCGATGTCAAGGCCAACAGTTTTAAAGGGGCGCTTGAATACCGGATTTATAACAATATTGCCATCAACGGCGGTTACATGTATGAAGATTTTGAAGCGACCGAGAAACTCGACAAAGTCAATTTCAAGGCCGGCGGCGGTTTCGGAAGCATTAAACTCTACTTCTAAATTGGAACACTAGTTGCTTTTACAAACGTAATACACATGTAAAAGGACTCCATGATGACACGTACGCATCTGATTTCCACGCTTTTTGCAGCTTCTCTGGTGATGAGCGGCTGTGCTCCGATGCAACCCGAAAACGGCGACGTCAATATTACGGTCAGCGAAATGAAAACCGAGTATGACCGCTGCAGCGGCCAGATCAATGTCGTTCCCTACACAACAAACTTTGTAACAACCGTTGACGGAATGCCCAATGAGCTGACACCCTGCAAATCGATCCGTATCTCCGTTCTAGGTCAGGGCGTCGCCCCAACCAACACCATCTCTCCGGCACAGGCTTACGCACTTGCCAAACGTGCCGCCGTCGCCGATGCGTATCGCATGGTTGCCGAACGTGTCGCAGGCGTCCATGTAGAGGGCCACGACTACATCAAGAACATGATGGTACAGCGCACTGAAGTCCGCACCAATGTCGATGCGCTGATCCGCAACGCCAATATCGCCGAAACCACTTTCAAAGAGGGCCTGTGCGAAGTCGAAATGGAGATCATTCTCTCTTACGCTACTGTAGTGCTCTAATCGCTGCGGCGCTGCCGCTATGGAGCGAAAGCTACTACATAGGCTACCGGGCCGATGTCAGTAACGCCCTGTTAGTCAATGAGACCCTTCATGTCAGCCGTGCCATGAGCCCCTGTGCCGGTACTCCAGGCAGCGCGCTCGAACTCCCTTCCGAAACCGGAAACCTCGCTGCCGTCATTGAAAATAACCGTGATCGCTTTGAGACATTCATGCGCCGCGAGGGTTACCGTGTCACCCATCGCAGCCGCAGCCTGAATTATCAAAATTCAAGCCGTACCACCCTCACCTTTCCTACCCACTGTTTTGAAGTCGAGTTTAAACCGGGATTCGCTAAAATCGCCCTCATCAAATAAGGGGGCCTCGGGTGAAAATCGCGATTGTCGAAGACGATATCAACATGCGCAAATCGCTTGAAATCGCCATGGGCGACTATGCGGAATTTGAAGTCGTCAGTTTTAAAAATGCCCGCGACGCCCTCAAAAAACTCGATGACACCTTCGAGCTGATTATCTCGGACATCAACATGCCAGGTATGGACGGCATCGAGTTCGTCAAAGAGCTCGGCGGACGCTTCGAAGTCATTCTCATAACCGGCAACGCTACGCTCTCCCGCGCTATTGAATCCATTCAGCTGGGGGTGAAAGATTTTCTGCTCAAACCCTTTGAAATCGAAACCCTCGTCAAGGCGATCAGGCGTTCCGATCAGGTGCAAAAAGTGGTCAAGGCGCATCCAAAGAGTGCCTCACGAAAAAAAGATACCGGGTTTCTCGGAGAATCCGAAGCGCTGACGAAACTCTTACATGTAACTGACAAAGCCGCGGCTACAGATGCCAGTATCATGCTTTTGGGAGAGAGCGGCGTCGGCAAAGAGGTCTTTGCCCGCTACATTCACGAGCATTCGCCGCGGGCCAAAAAACCTTTTGTCGCCATCAATATGGCTGCCATTCCCGACAACCTGATCGAGAGTGAACTTTTCGGATTTGAAAAAGGAGCCTTTACCGACGCCATTGAAGCGCGTGCAGGTCAGTTTGAACTCGCCCACGGCGGCACGCTCTTTCTTGATGAAATCGGCGAAATGCCCTATGCCGTGCAGGCCAAACTGCTGCGCGCCCTTCAGGAGCGTGAAATCCGCAGGCTCGGCTCTTCCAAAAGCATCAAAATCGATGTGCGTATTGTCACGGCGACCAATGCCAATCTGCAAAACAGGATTGACGAAGACGCGTTTCGGGAAGATCTTTTTTACCGTCTCAACACGATTCCGCTCCAGATACCGCCACTGCGCGAGCGTACGGACGAGATCCTCTGCATTGCCGAAGCGACGCTTGAAGCCAACTGCGCCCAGTACGGCTTTGAGAGTAAACATTTCAGCGACGCTGCAAAAGAGGCGATGCTCAGCTACAAATGGCCCGGAAACATCCGTGAGCTTATTTCCGTGGTAGAACGCGCGGTCATTCTCAGCGACGGCGACGAGATCACGCCTGATGCGCTTTTTTTGGAGAGCCGCGGTTTCAAACCCAAACGTTCCATCGCCACGATGGAGCAGGAGCTGATCGAGGAGATACTGCTTACATGTAACGGTGACATCGACGAGAGTGCGGAAATGTTGGGCATGACGCCCCAGATACTGAAGAAAAAAATAAAACTCTATAATCTGCAAGGAGCCTAGTTATGAAAAAATATAATGTTGCCGTCGTTGGAGCCAGCGGCGCGGTCGGTGAAGAGATTCTTCGTGTTCTCGAAGAGATTGATTTTCCTCTGGCCAAACTGGTCCCGCTTGCGAGCAGCCGCAGTGCCGGAAATACGGTTGAATTCGGTGGTAAAGAGCTTGTCATCAAAGAACTGACGGAGAGCGTTTTCGCCGAAGAAGCGATTGAAATCGCCCTTTTCAGCGCAGGCGGCAGTGTCTCTGCGAAGTACGCTCCCATGGCTGCCGCAGCCGGTGCCGTGGTCATTGACAACACCAGCCACTTCCGTATGCAGGAAGATGTGCCGCTTGTCGTTCCCGAGGTAAATCCCGAAGACATCGCGCAGTGGCGCACTACCGGCATTATTGCCAACCCAAACTGTTCGACCATCCAGATGGTTCAGGCGCTCAAACCGCTTGATGACGCCTACGATCTGCAGCGTGTCGATGTCAGCACCTATCAGGCGACTTCGGGTGCCGGCGCCAGCGCCATGGAAGAGCTGGTGCAGCAGATGCAGGACTTTTTCGCTTTCAAACTCTCCGAGAGTGAGCATAAGAAATTCCCGCATCAGATCGCACTCAACCTGATTCCCCAGATTGACACCTTTCTTGATACCGGCTACACCAAAGAAGAGATGAAAATGGTCAACGAGACCAAAAAAATCATGCACAAAGGCATTGAAGTCAGCGCCACCTGCGTACGCGTTCCGGTACTGCGCGGCCACTCCGAATCGCTGACCCTGACCTTTGACAGTGCGGTAGATGCTTCCGAAGCGCGCGAACTGCTGCGCAAAGCGCCCAACATCATCGTCATTGACACCCCGCAAAACAGCGAATACCCCATGCCTGCAAGCTGTGTCGACCAGAATGAGACCTTTGTCGGGCGCATTCGCAACGACCCGTACCGCGACAACATACTCCACCTGTGGGTCGTTGCCGACAACCTCCGCGTGGGTGCCGCAACCAATGCCGTTCGTATTGCCCAGAAATGGATCGAGATGGAGGCAGGAAAATAATGTTTGAAAAAATCTTCGAGAGTACACTCTGGAATAGCCGCTTTTTTACCCTGCTGGCAGTGATTTTCGGAACCCTTGGTGCGGTCGTGCTCTTTATTGTCGCCAGCCTCGATATCTGGAACGTTCTGCTCCTCATTTGGGACATGCTGTTCCACCACGCACACCCCGAGCACCTGCATGAGGATGTAGTATCAAGCATTATCGGTGCCGTGGATCTCTTCCTTATTGCCATTGTCATGCTCATTTTCAGCATGGGGGTTTACGAGCTTTTCATCTCCAAGATCGATGCGGCCGAAGAAGCGGAAAGTTCTGAAGTACTGAAGATTCACTCGCTTGATCAGCTAAAAGACAAGATCGCCAAGGTCATCATCATGGTGCTTGTGGTGAGCTTCTTCCAGCGCGTGCTGCACACCAAGTACGAAGGTGCCCTCGAAATGCTCTACTTCTCCGGTTCCATTTTACTGCTTGCCCTCGCACTCTATTTTTTACATAAAGGTGATAACCATTAAAAAAAAGCCAACTGCTTGGCTTTTTATGGCTAGAAACCAGAGGTGATGTGCAACGCACCACCGACGGAGACAACATCTAAATAAAAGGAACTTTTATCATGTCCAACAAAATCTTCGTAGATGCCTGTTTCGGCAAAGAGACACCCTACACACCCGTCTGGATGATGCGTCAGGCCGGGCGCTATCTGCCCGAATACATGAAAGTCCGCGCGGAAGCCGGAAACTTTCTCAACCTCTGCCACGACCCTGAAAAAGCGTGCGAAGTGACGCTGCAGCCGGTAGATATCATCGGGGTGGATGCTGCGATTCTCTTCAGCGACATTCTGGTCATCCCTGATGAAATGGGAATGGATTTGTCGTTTGTCAAAGGCGAAGGGCCGAAATTCAGCGATCCTGTCGCCACGGAAGCGGATCTTGACCGGCTCATCGGCGGAGAAGAAGCCGCTTCGAAACTGACCTACGTGTACGACACCATCAAGCTCATCAAAGAACGCCTTGCCGAAGACAAAGCCCTCATCGGCTTCACCGGGGCACCGTGGACGCTTGCAACCTACATGATCGAGGGACAGGGCACCAAGACCTACAACATCTGCAAAAAGATGATGTACTCCAACCCCGAACTGCTTCACAAGATTCTGGCAAAAGTGACCGAAGTCGTCAAACTTTACATGGAAAAACAGATTGAAGCCGGTATTGATGTCGTTCAGATTTTCGACTCATGGGCGGCAGCAATTGAGCCGGGCAAATATGATGAGTTCTCCTGGAAATACATGGTAGAGATTGCCGAGTACCTCAAAGCGAAATATCCGCATATCCCCGTTATTATGTTCCCAAAAGGTATTCCCGCGTTTCTGGATAAAGTTTATGGCAACTTCGATGTTTTCGGTGTTGACTGGTCAACGCCCATGGCACTGGCCAAAGAAAAACTCGGAGATCGCTACGTGCTTCAGGGCAACATGGAGCCCTGCCGTCTCTACTCCAAGGAGATGACGACCGAATGCGTCGAAGCCATCCAGAAAGTAATGGGCGGCAAACGCCACATCTTTAACCTCGGCCACGGTATTCTCCCGGATGTTCCGGTAGAAAATGCCAAACACTTCATCAAAGAGTGCCACCGCGTCAGTGGAAAATAGAATCATCTTCGGTCCCATTCACTCGCGCCGTTTCGGCGTGTCGCTGGGGATTGACCTCTCTTCTTCACACAAGCAGTGCAACTTCGACTGCCTCTATTGCGAGCTCGCCCCTGCCGTTACGGTCGATCATCAAAACGATACGGTCGCGGTCGATGCGATTCTCGAAGCACTCGAAGCGGCTCTGAAACTCCATCCGCACATTGACGTCATCACTTTGACAGCCAACGGAGAACCGACGCTCTATCCGCATCTGGAGCAGCTTATAGAGCGCATTAAAGCCTTACATGTAAACATTGACCTGCTCATTCTGACCAACAGCGCCACGCTTGGACATGCCGATACATTCCGAACACTGCTAAAGCTCGATCAGGTCAAACTCTCGCTCGATGCCGTCTCCAGCGATATTTTCAAAAAAATCGACCGGCCGCACCCGGGCATTGATATTCACGATATCGCCTTACATGTAAAGGAGTTTTCACAACAGTTTCAGGGCAAGCTGTTCATCGAAATTCTCTTTGTCAAAGGTCTCAATGACACCCCTGAAGAGATTCAGAAACTAAACGACACCCTTTTACATGTAAACGCTGCGCGCATTGACATCGGTACGGTGGACCGCCCTCCGGCGTATCCCGTAGAGGCGCTTGACTTTGAAGCTCTGCACCGCATTGCCCGGCAATTTGACCCGTCACTGCCCATCCACATCGCTTCACGGCATACCGCCTCGATCGTGGCAGAAAGCTATAGTGAAGAGGAGATTCTTAACACGTTGGACAAACGCCCGCTTACCCGTGAAGACATGCAACTCCTCTTTGACAGTACCACGCTGGAGCGTCTGGAACAGCTGATTCGCAATGAAAAAATCACAACGCAAAACCTCGGCGGGGTCACTTTTTACCTCCCAACCAACAATCTACACAGAAAACGCCGAAAATCTTGACATCAACAAAACCATAAAGTATAATTACGGCCTCCAAACATTCCGGATTAGCTCAGCGGTAGAGTAGGTGACTGTTAATCACTTGGTCACTGGTTCGAATCCAGTATCCGGAGCCACAACTTTTTAAATCCCTAAACTACGAACTTTCCAACGATAATCTTTAAGCACTGTGTCCAAATTGTGCCCATTTGTAACTAGAATTTTTCTTCAAGAATGCAGCTCTTTTTGTCTCTTTTCGCTTGCGATACTTTGCCTACATCTGTAGCGTCATACTCGTATCACTGTGTCCGGGCGGCTTACCCAGAAAACTCTTCATGTTCGATCATGATCATAGTGAAGGAGTGACGCATCTGGTACGATACTCCAGACCTGTCTGTTTGAACAGCTTCTTCCAGTGGGTTTTCTGGTGTTCATTCAGAGAAATCGTTACGATTGACAAAAGCAAAAACTCTTATGGCTTCTTTGTCAATTTTGTAAATAATCACAAAACCTTTGTACACCATATCCCGAATATTATCATCGTCAAAATAGATCGATTTTCGGTGCTTGTGTGGAAAATTCTGAATCTCTTTGCAGGCGGTGATAATTTCTCTTTGAAACTTTCGAGCTGCTGCAGGTTTGTCTTCGGCAATGATTTCAACAAACCCTTCCAGTCGATTGACAAATGAAGGTAAAAATTCAATGTTCATAACGATTTATCGTATCATCCAATTTTTTATTGAGTTCCTCGATTGACATCGATTTTGAATCAGTATCATCTAAAGATTCATAGGCTTTACTCAGGTACGTTTTTTCATCCAGTCGATTCCAGTAATGTTTGGACTGAAGTCGTTCATATTCATCAATACTTATAATGACCGCTTCTGCTTTGTTGTTCTTCATCACAGCTACTTTCTCAAGCTGATGCGATGTCAATTTTTCCAACGTTGCTTTAAAGCCTTTAAGTAAATCTGTTACAGAAATCATTTCATCACGCTTATAAGCATGCATGAGAATCCTTTATGTAATTATTTATAGAATTATATGAATTGTAGCACGAATCTGTCACACGCAACATCATCTTCTCCATCTTTTTCGAGATTCCCTTCGCCTTCTAAAAAAATATCGTTTCGGCACGCCTCTTTCGATTCATATTCATTCATAACTGGTATACTTAACATTAACAAACCAAAGAAGAGCGATGCGGAACCGACTGACCATTACCCTTACCGACATTCACGGCTCGCGGCACTACACGGTGAGTCAAATCGTCAAAAAAATTCTGCTTTACATCATTCTTGGTATTGCCCTGCTCATTATCATCGCCGCGAGTACCATCTATTTTCTTCACTATGAAGTGGGCTCGCTCAATAATGTCATCGATACTCTCGAAGAGAAACGTATTGCCGGAGAAGCGGAATACAGGGAACTCGAACTGGAACTGAAACAGAAGTCCGAAATACTCTCGAGCATGGAAGACAAGATGGATGACATTGAAGAGCGCATCGGCCTCAAACCGCTCCCCGAGAGCTCTCTGGAAGAGCGTATTGACCTTGCATCGCTCAATGCTGCCAACCGTCTTAATATTCTTCAAATACTTCCGGGAGGCTACCCCATAGAGTATAAAGGCGTCACGAGCCGTTACGGCTGGCGTACCCACCCCATGCTGAATAAAAAAGAGTTTCATCCCGGCATTGATCTCAAGGCCGCAAAAAATACTCCGGTATATGCTCCTGCTGACGGTATCGTCGAGTTCGCAGGTGCCCATGATAAAAGCGGATATGGTAAACTACTGATTCTCAGTCACAACTTTGGTTTCAGAACTTTTTACGGCCATCTTCAAAAGACCGTCGTAGAACGTGGCAGCATGGTCAAAAAAGGAGACCTTATCGCCTATACCGGCAATACCGGCATGAGCAACGGTCCGCACCTGCATTACGAAATCCGTTATTTGCAGCTGACGCTTGACCCTACCAATTTCATGGCCTGGGACATGCGGCACTTCAATAACATCTTTGAAAAGGAAAAACGCGTCAAATGGGATTCTTTACTAAAAATGCTGGAGCGTCAGAACGAATGTCTCTCGCAAAAACCGACCGAACCAACACCACGATTATCGCAGAAGGAACCGAATGCACCGGAGAGCTCAGTGTCATCGGCAAACTTCACATTGACGGAAAAATGACCGGCACCGTCTATTCGGAAGGGTTTATCTCCGTTGGCACCAGCGGCATGGTTCTGGGGGACATTCAGGCTGATAAAATCATTGTCAGCGGCAAGATCGAAGGCAACGTTACATGTAACACCCTTGAAATTATGCAAAGCGGCGATGTACGCGGCGAGATCAACACGACGGAATTTGTCATTGAACACGGCGGTGTTTTTATAGGTAACAGCAAACGCGTCAATGACACCACACCTGCATTGCGTGCCGATGAAGAGATTCACGACGCAGAGATCGAGAGTACTAAAAAACTTTCCAAACAGGCATCCGGCTCCTAAAAGAAGAGCCACACCAGCAGGGCGATTCCCACACCAAGATTGACCCAGCTGCCGCCCTTTTCAAACAGGAACACCAACGCATCATAATAGTATTCAAGTGCACCCGGATCATGGGAAAGCGCATTTTTCGCATACTCCGTAATGGCGCCACCCCAGATGAACGCAACAATCTCGGGCAGAATGAAAAAGAGCGCCACCCCAAGAAAACCCCAAATGCTTTTTTCCGGTTTCATCGACTTCACTGCCGCTTTGGCAGCGGGCGACGTGGCAGCTTTTTTCACCCTTTCAATGCGCGCTTTCAAAAACTTCCTTTAACATTTGTGCAGGGAGGGCGCAAACGCTTTCGTGCTGATGCGTATCTGTTCACCGATGCTGAAATTACGAACATCTTCACTGTCGAGCACCACTTCGACAATCTGCTGTCCAATCGCCACCACCGCAACATGAATCACATCGGCTTTGATGATGTCAATGAGTTCGCCCATCAGGGAAAATTTCTGGCTCCCCTGTGCACGAAGCAGGACGTTTTTTGGGGTTCCATCACGTACGACGCTGCCGTTATGAATCTCTATAACCCGGTCTGAAAGGCGGTACACTTCGCTCGGGTCATGGCTGACCATCACGGTTGTTGTGCCGAACTCTTTGTGCAGCATCATGATGTCATGCTGCAGTTTGGTGCGCATCAGCGGATCAAGGGCCGAAAGCGGCTCGTCCATCAGCAGCAGTTTCGGACGGTTCATAAGCGCACGGCAAAGCGAAACCCGCTGTTTCTGCCCGCCACTGAGGGTTGCGGGAAGACGTTTTCGCAGCGCTTCAAGTTCGGTGATTTTGAGCAGATGTGCAGCGAGTTCCCTGTCATTTTTGACAAAAAGAAGGTTTTGTTCGACACTCATGTTCTCAAAAAGCGCGTAATCCTGAAATACAAAACCGATACCGCGCTTTTGCGGCGGCAGAATGCGACGCTCCTCAAGCCACGTCTCGCCCATGACATGAATGCGCCCCTCAGCGCTCTCCAGTCCGGCCAGAATCCGAAGCAGCGTCGTCTTGCCGCTGCCACTCTTTCCGGTGAGTGCCACGAAGCTTCCCGGAGCAATCTCCAGGTTTACATGTAAAGGCATCTCCCCGTCCATACCGTGAAGCATCTTGTGAACGTTTATGGCAATCATCACATCACTCCGATGCGCCCTTTATGACGCTGGTTAAAAAGGTACACACCCAAAAGCACCGCAAAACTGAGTACCACCATAATCAGGCTGTACAGATGCGCGGCTTTGTAATCCATGACTTCCACAAATTCATAAATGGCCACCGACGCCACTTTCGTCTCGCCGGGAATCGAACCACCCACCATCAAGACGACGCCAAACTCGCCCACCGTATGGGCAAAGGTGACAATCAGTGCCGTCATCAGTGAGGGCTTGATATTGGGCAGTGCCACATAGATGAGTGTCTGAAGTGGCGATTTCCCGCTGATGTACGACGCCTCGAGCATGTTTTTGTTGAGTGCTTCAAAACCCGCCTGCAGCGGCTGCACCATAAAAGGAAAAGAGTAAAAGCAGCTGGCAATCACCAACCCGGTGAAATTAAATACCAGTTTGATGCCGAAATACTCATTAAAAAAGGCACCGATGGGCGAATTGAATGACAACGCATAGAGAATATAAAACCCCAACACCGAAGGCGGCAACACGATGGGCAATGATGTAATCGCCTCAATGACCGGTTTGGCACGGCAGCGGGTGCGACTAAGCCACCATGCCACCGGAAGTGCGACAATAAACAGAATCAGTGTCGTAATACCGGCAAGTTTGAACGAAAGCCAGAAGGGTTCAAAATCCATCAGGAACGCACCTCGAGGATTGATAGCTCGCTCGCTTTAATCAGCGCCTGAACGGTTTCACCCTCTTGCAGGGCCATACTTTCCGCGGATGTGCGGGTAATGATGCTCTCAAGCAATGTTGTTCCAAAACGCAGAAGCACCCGGCACAAAACCGCTCCTTTTTCGAGACTTTCAACCTTACATGTAAGGCGGTTGGAAATACTCAAACCACCCTCCAGGCCTTTGGCTATCGCAACATTCGAAGCCTTGCATCCCAATACGGCAACACTGCCGGGGGCGAGTTCAAATCCCAACTCCAGAGCCATCATGCGAAGGGGAGTGTCACCGCTTAAAAAACTGACAATGGACAATCGTTCTTCGCTCTCCAAAGCAGTTACCACGGCATCGAGACGGTTCATGCGGCTCCTTTCTGATACCTGTTGCAACTTTTATTCTGGTTGTATCAAAAATTATATAATGAAAGTGTAGTGGTTCGTCACTTCGAGCCCTCTTAAAAATAACATGCCGTTACTCTGCAAAAGAACGATCCTTTGTAATCGTAAAAAGAATCTTTTAAGAGACCGGGATATGTTATAGTAAAACCCATTCAGGAGTCTTAATATGCCCCATTTGCCACTTGAAGCATTTGATTCAAAAAACCAGATCCTTCGCCTGCTCTCCGACAATCTTCCGGATATGCTCTGGATCAAGGATCTGGAGGGGCATTACATTTTCGCAAACAAGGCAATCTGCACTAATCTTCTGATGGCCAAAGACACCGATGAGCCCATTGGAAAAAAAGATCTCTTTTTTGCGCTTCGCGAACGCGCCACCCATCCCGATGATCCTCAATGGCATACTTTCGGGGAACTCTGTTTCGATTCGGATGAAGTGACCATAAAAGCCAACCGTCCGATGCGTTTTGAAGAGTATGGCAATGTCAAGGGCAAACTGCTCCATCTCGAAGTGCACAAGGCACCGCTTTATGACGAGGAAGGCACTATCATAGGAACCGTCGGAAGCGGACGCGATATTACCGAGCAGGTCCTGATGAAACAAAAACTCGAAGAGCAGACGGAGCTGCTTCATCGTCAGACCAATTATGATACCCTCACCAACCTGCCCAACCGCAATCTCTTTGCCGATCGTCTGGCCCAGAGCATCTCGCGCGCAAAACGTCACCGTGAACGCTTCGCCCTCTTTGTCATCGATCTGGACCATTTCAAAAAGATCAACGATTCGCTCGGCCATGACGTCGGCGACCAGGTCATTGAAATCGTTGCCCGGCGCCTGCGTGCGGCACTGCGCGAAGAGGACACGCTCGCACGTCTCGGAGGTGATGAGTTCACCGTAATCATCGAAGGCTTTGAAACACTCAAAAATGTTTCGCTGCTGGCACAGAAGATTGTCACGATTATCAAAGAACCCATGGTCATTAACGAACAGCGGCTCTTTGTCTCGAGCAGTATCGGCATCAGCATTTTTCCCCAGGACTCAACCGACAGCAGGGATCTGCTCAAATATGCCGATTCCGCCATGTATCGTGCCAAAGATGAGGGACGCGACAATTTTGAGTTCTATACCGAAGAGATGACTGAACTCGCGTTTGAACGTGTTGTCATGGAAACCAGCATGCGGATTGCACTGCAAAATGAAGAGTTTGTCGTCTATTACCAACCCAAATATAATGGTCTTACCAACACCATTATCGGTATGGAAGCGCTCATCCGCTGGCGCCATCCAAGTATGGGACTCGTCTCCCCGACGAAATTCATACCGCTGGCCGAAGAGACGGGATTCATCATCGCACTTGATCGCTGGGTCATGCGTCAGGCCATGACGCAGTTTTCTTCGTGGTATGCTCAGGGACTTAATCCCGGAGTTCTCTCTCTTAACCTCTCCATGAAACAGCTTGAACAGAGCGATTTTATCGCTTCCCTGCGACAGGCTATGGATGATCTCTCTTTCAAAAGTGAGTGGCTGGAACTCGAAATCACCGAAAGCCAGATCATGAAAAATCCCGACAAATCCATCGGCTATCTTTTTGATATCCATGAACTCGGCATCAAACTCTCCATCGACGATTTTGGAACGGGGCACTCCTCTCTGGCCTATCTGAAACGTTTTCCCGTGGACACGCTCAAGATTGACCAGTCTTTCGTCCGTGACATTCCCGAAGATGAGGAGGATGCCGCCATCGTTCACGCCATTATCGCACTGGCACAGTCACTGAAACTCGACCTCATCGCCGAAGGGGTAGAAACCGAAACGCAAAAAGCCTTCCTGCTTCGGGAGGGGTGTTTTCATATTCAGGGGTATCTCTACAGTTCGCCGGAGGATGTTCCCGTCATTGACGCGCTACTTAGAAACGGTAGGTGACGTCAAACCACGGCAGCAACGGCAGCTGGGTCACGTATCCCTTGACGCTATAGTCATCGTTGTAGAGGATGTCGGAGACGTTCTCATGGTTGGTGGCATTCATCAGCTCGAAACTCCACTCCAGCCGCGTGCGGTCTGAAAACGTGATCTCCTGAGCTATTTTCAGATTCAGCGTAAAATACTCATCCAGCCGCTTACTGAAAGGATCACCGTAAATCGGCCGCAACCGCGGCGTCTGGGGATCACTGTTGTCCATATATGTGCCGATAACCGGTGTGTAGGGTTTGCCGCTATGATATTTTACAAGGCCGGAGAGGGCCCACTCTCTCGCAAAGCGCCATGAACCGAGCAATTGCAGGGTATGCGGCACCTCGGCATAAAAACGGTGCAGTGTGTCACTCTGTGCCGTAAGTTCGCGCTCTGAACGGATGTAGGTGTAGGTCCCGTAAAAATACCATGCGTCACTGCGGTATTTCGCCGAAAGGTCAAAACCGTAGGCATACCCTTCCCCGCTGCTCGAATACTGTGTCAGGTTGTCATCAATGGCCAGATCTTCATACCATTTGTAAAAAGGCTCCAATGTAACGGTAGCGCCGCTCCCCACATGGGCATCGGCATGCAGCAGCAGATGCCACGCCCGCTCATACCCCAGATCGGGATTCCCCAGATCATCGGCCAGTTTGTAGCCGGAGGGCACCCGGGTATAGCGCCCGCCAGAAACTGAAAAGTGGGTGTCATCCAAAGTCGTATAGACCACCCCGGCGCGCGGGTCGGCGTAGAGCCCGAGATTGGTATAGTCACTCATCCCGACACGTCCCCCGTAGCGCACACTCCACTGCGGAGTGAGCGTGTAGACATCTTCGGCAAACAGGGCACCCGTTGCTGTTGTATAGGTCTCATTGATGCGGTATTTCTCGGCCGTCGTAAAATCATAATCCACATCATCGGGACGCGGCGGTTTGGAGATGTTCATGTCAAGCGGTATCACAAAATAATCGGCCTGCGCGCCGAAGATAAAACGATGACTCCCGTAATCGAGCGTACTTTGATGAAACAGCCCCGTCATATTGAAAATATTGTCCACAAAAAAGCCGTCAAAAAATTCCGCCCGGCTTTTTGAATACATGTTGTAGGCCACCGTATTCGTACGGTAATCGCCATAGTAGCCCTGATGCCGAAGCCCGAGCGTAATAAAGCTCTGATCGGCATCGATCTTTCCGACCGCTTCGGGGTCCTTCACCGCATTATCGGTCGTATTGAGCGTCAGGGCATCCGTGGCGGTCACCATTTCAAGCGAAAAAAAGTTGGCGCTGTCATAACTGTAGCCCAGCAGTGCCGTAATGTCATAATAGTTGGGAAACTGCGTGTAGGTCGTGTTGGTGTCTTCATCAAGCGTTCCGGTCGACTTTCCTACGGCACTTAGCAGCAGATCGTAATAGCTGCGTCGTCCGCCGACATAAAGACTCGTATTGTCCGAGAGTCTCAGATCCATGCCGAACGAAGCGTCATAAATACCCGCATGCACAAAACCGCTGTCATCACCTTTGGGGTAATTGGGCGTCACATCGATCACCCCGCCGATGGCATTGCCGTAACTGGCATCAAACCCGCCAAGATAGGCGTTGATCTGTCCGATAGCATCGGGCGCAATAACCGAATGAATGCCGAAGCCGTGGTAGAGATAGCCTACCGGAAGATGGTTGATGCTGAAGATCGACTCTTCCGGTTTGGAAGCGTAGAGGTAAAGTTCTCCGCTGCCGTCGCTGATGCTGCTCACCCCGCCCTGAAATTTGAGTGCCTTGAGCGGATCGCCCTGCACTCCCGGAATGAACATCGCCTCTTTGGTTGTCAAAACCCGCTGTGCAGGAAGACCCGCCACATCCTGCTCAAACTCAATTACCTCGGGTTCGGAGAAGACGCCTTCAAAAGAGCGGGATTCAAAATCATAGGCACGATCTCCATGAACATCAATGACTCCAAGGTCGTCCGCCGCCAACGAGATGAGAAGTGTTCCCAAAAGTATCCCGATCCGTCGCATGATTTTACTCCTTTACGCGCTCCGGTTTTGTTAAAATGGATATGGCATCGATCTGCGCTTTTTGCAGCGAATCAAGTACCCGAACAAAACATTCATGCGGCGAAGCCGCATCCGCACCGATACGAAAGTGCACTTTTGGCGACGCCTCTTTCAAAGCACGCAACCGTTGCAAAAGTGCTTCCTCTTCAATCGGTTCCCGGTCAATAAAAAGCTTACATGTAAGGTCAATATTGATCACATGCGCATCTCTTTTGGGGTCAATCTTCTGACTGGCATCGGCATTTGGCAGGGTTAGGTCAATCACCTGCATCTGCAAAAACGAAGTCGTCGTCACAAAAAAAATCAGCAAAACAAGCAGCAGGTCAATGAGGTTGACCGGCGCAATATCAAGATGAAAATCAAGCGCCTTGCGTTTACGCCGCATCACCGTTTCCGATCATCATGTAAAGACGCTCTTCAAAACGCAAGGAGAGCCGACGCACCCAAAGCTCAAGAAAACGGTAGGCGATGGTCGCGTAGATGGCGACGATCAGCCCGGCCATCGTATCGACAAGCACCTCTTTGATGCCGCGTGCAATAACACCGGGTTCATTCAGACCTACGGAACCGACCCCTTCAAAGACATGCCACACACCAAGAAACGTTCCGACGAGCCCCAGCATCGGGCTGAGAATGGCGACCAGACCCAAAACCCCAATATAGCGCATCAGGGCCTGATCGACCTTGTCAACCTGAACACCGACATTGGCGTCATAGAGGCTTTTATCCTTCCCGTGAAATGCGGCAATGGCATCACGCACCTCCTGAATCAGCGGCAGCGGCGATGATTCGAGTGCTTTTAATGCTCTTGAAAACCGGATCAGGTCATAAAGCTTCTCCGCAATAATGACGCTGGCTAGAATAAATGCCGCACTCAGAGTTTTGACAACCCAGTCCTGATGCATCCAGAGTTCCCATAAAGTCATAACTATCTCCTTCGGTTATTGTAGCGCATAGCGCAGTGTTATCGTGAGTTCATACGGTAATGTAACCCCTTTTGGAGGCTCATCAAAACCTGAAATATGGCCAAAAAGCTGCTCGGTAGCGCCATCAAGCGTTGAGAGTCCGCTTTTCTCAATCAGCTCAAAGCGCTGCATCGTTCCGTCGCCGTTGATCCAGAATCGTACCGTAACGCTCCCCTCATGGTGCAGACGCCGCGCCTGTTTGGGATAGCGCTTGAGTGCATAAATGCGCTCGCGTACGCTTGATTGATAGGCGGCCAGTAGGGTATCCGCCGCAGTGGCGGCTATTGCCTGCTGCGGTAACGCCGAAGCTTCCGGAGTCGATGGTGCCGCTTCTATCGGTTCCGGCGGCACAGAGCGCAGAGGTTCCTGCGGTTTTGGTTCGGGCACCGACACGGGTTTGGCAACCGGCTTTGGCAATGGTTCTGGTTTTGGCAATGGTTCTGGTTTTGGCACGGGTTTGGGCTTTGGCGGTACGATTGGCTTTGGCGGCGGAGCCGGTACGACTGCCGGTTTTGGAGGAGGCGCCGGCGCCATGAGTGTCACGGTGACAGCTGAGGGGGGTGCAACAGTCTGCGCGGCACGCGTGTGTGCCGATTTAGCGACCGGGAAGAAGGCTGCAACGGCAACAACAGTAGCATACAGCAGCAGCCGTACCTGAAATCGGGCCAGAAGTTCTTGCATTATCCGCTTTTTTTAGTGCCATTGTACCGAATCGGCGTTATGCCTTACGCTTCATCCTGCTCCGATGCGCCAAGCGTACGGAAAAATTCCATCTCATATTCGCGCAGCAGACGGATCATATTGGTGGAACCCGAAATTCCGGTCGGGTCGCCTGCGGTCAGAATGTAGCTTTTGTCCCGATCAAGAATCCCTTCATCGAGTCCGCGCTGCATTACTTCGCTCAGAATCCGCCCCAGCGAGTTGTGCTCGACGGAAAATACCGGCACAACGCCCCATGAGAGTGTCAGCTGGCGTCGCACGATGTCATTATGGGTAATGGCGTAGATCGGCTTTTGCGGCCGATAACGCGCCAGTTTTCGCGCCGACGCCCCGGAGGAGGTGAGCGAGAGGATGCCTTCGGTACTCAGGTCACGACTCAGGCGTACCGCCGATTCGTCAATCGCATCGGTAACATCATTACGCTCGAAAGCACGGAATTTATAATACCCGTACGTTTTTTCGATTTCGCGTACCGTTTCGAACATGGTGCGTACGGCCAGAACCGGGTTGGCGCCCACCGCGCTCTCTTCGGAAAGCATTACCGCATCCGTTCCGTCAAGCACCGCATTGGCGATATCGCTGATCTCCGCGCGGGTTGCCCGCTCGCTCTGTGTCATGGAGAGCAGCATCTGTGTCGCGGTGATAACGGGTTTGGCGGCCGCGTTGGCTTTTCGTATCAGCATTTTCTGAATACCGGGAACCTCGTAATACGGTACTTCGATGCCCAGATCGCCCCGGGCTACCATAATACCGTCGCTGGCGTCGATGATTGCATCGATATTCTCGATGGCGTCAAACTTTTCAATCTTTGCCAGCAGCATGGTCTGCCCGCCGTATCCATGAACAACGGCGCGCGCCCGGATCATGTCGTCGGCATTCTGGACAAATGAGATTGCCATGAAATCGACCCCGTTTTCGACACCCCAGCGCATATCATCGCGATCCTTGGCAGTAAGGACATCCACACCCAGACGGGTATTGGGGAAATTGACCCCTTTTTTCGAAGAGAGTATCCCGCTGTTCTCGACAACGACGATCACGCCCTCAGGCTCCCTGCTCTCGACGCGGGTTCGGATAATCCCGTCATAGAGGTAGATGTAATCGCCTACATGTAACTGGTCAATGATCTCGGGATAGTTGATCGAAACTTCATAAATCCCGCTTTCATTGTAACGGCCGATGCACTGCTCTTTCTGAAAATGGATGCGGTCATTTTCCCTCAGTTCAAATCGCGCTTCCAGCTCTCCGATACGGATTTTCGGTCCGCTGATATCCTGCAGTACACCCACGATGAGACCGGTATGTTCCATGGCTTCACGAATGCGTCCGAGCACCGCAGCATGGTATTCATGAGTACCATGGCTGAAGTTGAGGCGAAACACATTCACCCCCGCCCGGATGAGCGCCTCGATCTGCTCGGTACTATCCGATGCCGGTCCGATGGTAGCTACAATTTTGGTACGCTTTTTCATACCGCTCCTTTATGGGTTAAATGGTGTGGTCATAGTCTTTGATGGCACGATTCGCCTTGATACCCCACAAGAAGAGCACCGGTAGGATGAAAATATCGGTCAGCAGTGAAAGTACGATCAGCAGCGAGCTGTAAAGCCCGATATTGAAAATCATCTCAACGGGGACGAAAATCAGTGATGCAAACGTCAAGGCCAGAATAATGTTCCCCATGCCCAGCGGCATCCCCACGTACAAAAACGAGGATTCCAGCGCCAGTTCCGCATTGCGCGGTTTGTGCCGGTTATCGTGATAATAGTGAATGAAATGCAGCGTCGCATCGGAAGAGAGTGCCACCGTAACAATCATTGCCACCAGAATTTCGGTCGAGAGCGGAATATTGAAAAAGTGGATTGCCGAAAAAAACCACACCAGCGGAATGGCATTGACGAAAAGGGCGATGAGGGCAAAGACATAGAGCCGCGTCATCGTATAGACCACTGCCATAATCAGAAAGAGCACGAAAAAGACGACATACCAGAGTGTCGCAATGCTCTCGATCTTCGCAAGACTCAGCAGACTTGAACGGTCTTGAAAAATGAGCCCCTTGTCTTTGAGAAAACGCAGCACCTCGGTCTTGCTCTGGTTTTCGTCGAGATCAATGTAGAGTCCCAGTGCGCCATGATCCATCAGGGAGTCTTTGAGTCCGTAGAGATCGATGCTGAAGAGATAGCTGTCAATCTCCTCCTGACGCAGCACAAAAGGGGTTTCAGGATGTTCTGTCTCATAGATGGAACGGATCATCGAATAGGCCGACGTCACCCGTTTGACTCCCGAAAAAGCTTCATGAAGCTCCTGTTCTATCCAGCGCAACTCCATCAACTGCTCATGGTCGAACCCTTTACGGTCAAGAACCGCCTTGATCTGATGGTTGTTAATGGAAGATTCGACGGTAATAGGTTTGGAGAGGTAACTGTAGAGCGCGTAGCCAAAGACGACCAGCGAGGCAATCATAAAGATTTTAAGCGCCTGTTTATGATAGTGCGCCTCACGGGTCGCAAAATAGTGTGCCGGGTCCTTGATGACGGAGGGATTCTTGATGGAGAAAAACGAAAGCAGCGCAGGCAGCATCGTAAAACTGAGCACAAAACCGGTGACTGCCGAGAGCAGGACGTTCATGCCGATGGAGTAGAGAATGTGCGAATCCACAAAGGCAAGCGAACCGATACCCACCATTGTAATAATGGAGGTCCAGAAGATGGGGGTGATCGTCTTGATGATGACCCGGTAGATGACGTCATGCGAGCTGAACTGCTTTTGCAGCACGTGCCACTTGTAGTAAATATACGTAAAATCCATCACGGAGATCGTCATTGCCACCAGTAAAATCGAAATATGGGTCACCGACACCGACGAGATCAGCTCAAAGATGGCCACTGTAAGCACCCCGGTGGCGTAGATGAAAAGCGCACCAAGAATCGAAGGCAGCAGGCTTTTGAAAATGAAGGTGTAGGCCACAACCAGGATCACGAGCAAAATGATGAATATAATCACTTCGTTGAAGTTTTCGTCACTGATGCCATTGGTAATCTCATAGGGCATGGAGAGCGTCAGGTCGTCAAACTGTGCGGGCTTGGAGCTCATAATGTAAAAAGTGGCCCGTGTACCGTCAAAATATTTTGCGTATTCCGGAGGCACGCTGCGCAATGTTTCATAGACCTCACTGTTATTTACGTCACGCAGCGACGTCACTTCCACCATCTGCTGCGCTTCGCTGAGCTTGTGGTTCACGACCTGTTTCGACTCAAAGAGCGAATGGATCTCTTTGACCCCCTCAACACTTCGCAGCTGCCTCTCAAAGTCGCGCAGCTGCTCCACGGTCTGTGGACTCCATGCATTGCCGGAAAGATCAACATCGATCTTCTCGACACAGTAAGCCGGGTACTTCTCCCGTATCAGCGTGTTGTAAGCGCTTGAACCGTTGATCCAGAGCAGCTGATCCTGCAGCGATATGCGGTGTTGGGCTGTAAAACTGGCCCATAAAATAAGCAGGCCCGCAATGGCGAGCACTACGTTTCGGTAACGGATCATCTTCTTGACAACGCCGCAGTAAGGAAGTCCCGTGTACATTACTTCACCTTTCCGTTAATGATGATGTAGGGGCGTTTGAAGACCCCGATTTTTTCTGCCGAACGTGCTATCGCTTCCACGGCGTCTTCCGCATCGCCGGTATGTTCTTGCGGTATATCCTCATGCGAAAGCATCACTGCCTTGAGCATGGTCTCGGGCATGTCGCTCTCTAAAAGCGTTTCGATCATGGCAGCGGAGTGCTTGGATGGCAGCTCGTAAAGATAGAGATAGATGGTGTATTTCTCAAGCATGGTATCTTCACGTTCATAGACAAATTTCAGATACATCTGCGATAACTCGCAATAAGGGTCGATAAAGCTGTGGACTTCTTTTGGCCCGTGCCCGATTCTGATGGCATAAGGCTTGATGGCGTCAAGCGTTTTAAGCGTTTCTTCGGGTGAAAGCAGCTGCATGGGTGCCGCATCAAGTATCAGGGAAAAAAGGATTATGATGACAATAGATCCGAAAAACTGCTGCAATGCTCTTTTCATGGTGCTATTATAAGGCAGTGCCATCACCATGGGATTACAGCCATGCCCAAACTTTAATCACGGTTCCGCACACGGCGCATAATATCATGCAGCGGTTCATAATCTTCGGATGTCCGGGGAATAAAACCGTTGGCCGACTTTTTAATGGCGTGCAAAACCGCAGGATCTTTCAGTTCAAGCAGTGCTTGTGTAATTTGCTCACGAAGATCCGCCGCCATGTTGGTGTTGCATACCACAAGAAAATCCGGAAACGCTTCGCTCATTGCAACTATATGGAGATAGGGCGCGAATTTCTTGGCCACGGAGTGCTTGATCGCACCGGCATCATATTTTCCCATAATGACATACTCGGCGACTTTGTCATGACGCCCGAGAAAATCGTAACGGTCCAGTTGGTCTATCATGCCTGAACGTATCAGCATCTCCATCGGCACATAATACGAAAGGGTCGAATGGGGAGAGCCGAATGCAAAACGCTTCCCTTTCAATGCTTCGAGTGCAGTAATGTCCGAATCTTTTCTGGCAACAATAACGCTGCGAAAATCATCATGGCTCGCACTCTCGAGTCCTGCGGCAATGACAAGGAAACCCGGCCGTTTTTCGTTTGTTTCAATATAGGGTGCCGGGCCGATGTAGCCCAGATCAAACGTCCCATCGGCAAACTTTCGTATCGTATCGCTGTAATCAAATCCCGTCTCGAAACGTATCTGCCGCCCGGTACGCGTTTCCAGATAGGCAATCAGCGGCGCCATGTTCTTTTCCATCTGTGATTTTTCAATTGTCGCTATAACACCGAAAATCAGTGCCTTCTGTGCAAAAAGCGGCCACGCAAGCATGATTACAAGGAAGATCGTTCTTATCATGTCAACATGATAAAGCCCTTTATGTTAAAATCATGTTAGAGAGTAGCTTGTAACGAGATATTCTCAATCATTCAGGGTTTTAGATGAACCGTTATTTTCTTCTTTTTATTGTCTATGAGCTGTTGATCGGCGGTTATCTGTACGATCAGTATCTTGAGAAAATCAAACGCTATCACAGTGAAATCATCAACAGTGTCAAAACAACATTCGAATCTGCTGTCAATACCTATCAGTTTACCAGCGACAATTTTTATTCCCATCATGCCGACACCTTTGCCACACTGGTAGCCCGGGCCAACGGTGCAACGGACAGGGATCGTGATAACGTTCGGAAAGAGCTGCTCGATCAGTTCGGTACCTTTTACAGTGAAAACCAGCTTTTTTCACTCGACGTTCTGCACATTTTTGATGTAGAGGGGCGGTCGCTTCTGCGTTTTCACGAACCGGAAAGACATGATGACCTTATTATCAACAAACGCCATTCCATCCGAAAACTCAAAGAGGATTTTCGTTCACAAAACGGTTTGGAAATTGGAATTTTCAACGAATCGTTTCGCTTTCAGTACCCGCTTTTTTTCGATGGCCGTTTTGCAGGAAGCTATGAATACGGGATTCGTTTTGATGCATTAATCCGGGAAATGGAAAAAAGACGACAGCAACGCTTTCTTGCTCTATTCTCAACCCCGTATATCGATGCTGTGACCCGGCAGGATGTCATAGAGAAACGCTATACCAGGGTACTTGTGGGCGAAACGCCCTACTACATGCATCGGCAGAGCCTCTATCAACGCTATGACAGAGCACGATTCGAGCATCTTGCTTCGCGCCACCATTTTGCAAAAGCACTGAAGCGGTGCGAACCCAGTGTCATCGATTATCTTTTCGATCTCAAATATCACAGTGTCGTCATCAATCCGATCTACGACATCGAAGGGCGCTGCATCGGCAGCCTGCTTGGCGATGTCAAAAGTACTCCGGTACAAGAGTTCTTTTTCAGTTTCTTTTTTGAAATTCTGCTTGCAACTCTGTTGAGTCTGCTCATCTATTATGCCTATCTCAAAGAGGTCATCCATCACCGTTACGTCCGTGACATCATCAATACGCAGCCCGACA